>NZ_CP022187.1:3962470-4267275 GCF_003111645.1 Parazoarcus communis | reverse complement strand
CGTCATGGGCACGTCCTTCATTGAATGCACGGCAATATCGGCCGTCCCGTCAAGCAGCGCCGTCTCGAGTTCCTTGACAAAAAGACCCTTGCCACCAACCTTGGCAAGCGGACGATCGAGGATCTGGTCACCGCGCGTGGTCATGCCCAGAAGCACGACCCGACAGGCGGGATACAATGCCTCGAGTCGCGCCTTCACATGCTCCGCCTGCCAGAGGGCAAGGCGGCTCTCACGGGTCGCAATGACGATGCGTTCGGGGGCGGAGATCGAAGAAGATGCAGGGGCGGAAAGGCTCACGTTAGGAGGACTCATGCTGGGAGAACGATTGTCATGCTGCTGAAGGCACATTTTTGCGGCAACGCAGCATCAGGGTTCGCACCAATGGCGCGCAGGCTGCTCGCAATTCTAGCATGCGTACCAATGACCCTGAGTGCAGCGCAGGGACTGCCCGCAGCGGAGAACCTGGCACAGGATGCAAGACGGATGCGCGCCGAGGCGCTGCCGATGGTGGTGCTCTACAGTCAGGCCGGTTGCACCTGGTGTGAAGAAGCCCGTCGCTATCTGGTGCCAATGTCGTCGGCTGCCGAAACCCGGGATCACGCACTTTACCGGCAGGTTGATATCGACTCCGATGCCGCGCTTGTCGACTTCGAGGGCACCCGCACGACGCATCGCGAGTTTGCACGCGTCAGAAAGGTGCGCCTGACCCCGACCGTCGTGGTCTATGGGCCGGATGGCGCCAGAATCGGCGAGGCCATTGTCGGCATGAGGCTGCCCGACTTTTACGGGCAATACCTCAGCAACGCGGTTGATGCTGCGCGCACTACGCTGAACTCGAGAACACGCTGAAACCCCCTTCAACCCGACCCTCTTCAGACCGCCCATGACTCAAGACAAGGACGCGCCCCTGCGCGAAGACATCCGGCTGCTAGGCCGCCTGCTCGGTGACACGGTTCGTGACCAGCAGGGCGAATCGAGCTTCGATCTCATCGAGCGCATCCGCCAGACCTCGGTGCGCTTCAGGCGCGACGACGACCTTGCCGCACGCCGCGAACTCGAGGGCATTCTGGACGCCCTGTCACGCGAGCAGACCATCCAGGTCGTGCGTGCATTCAGCTATTTCTCGCACCTTGCCAACATCGCCGAGGATCAGCACCACATCCGCCGCTCCCGCGCTCACCTGCTGGCCGGCTCAGCCCCCCGCGAAGGCAGTCTGGCGCACGCGATCGGCCACGCCATCGATCAGGACATTGCCTGCCCTGCCGAGCTCGCAGCCTTCTTCGACACCGCGCTGATCTCGCCGGTGCTGACGGCACACCCCACCGAAGTCCAGCGCAAGAGCATCCTCAACTGCCAGACCGTGGTCGCCAGGCTGCTCGACGAGCGCGACCGCATGCAGCTGACGCCGGAAGAAGCCGAAAACAACCTCGAAGCCCTGCGCCGCGCGGTACTCACGCTGTGGCAGACCCGCATGCTGCGTCCGACCCGGCTGTCGGTGATCGACGAGGTCAGCAACGGCGTGTCCTACTTCGAAAGCACCTTCCTGCGCGAGCTTCCCCGACTCTACGCCAGCCTGGAAGACCGTCTGAGCAAGGCTGATCCAGCCTTGGGCGCACTCGAACTGCCCCCATTCCTGCAGGTGGGGAGCTGGATCGGCGGCGACCGCGACGGCAACCCCTTCGTCACCGCCGAAGTGCTCGAACAGGCCCTGAAGATGCAGGCTGCCGCTGCGCTGGGATACTACCTCGACGAATTGCACACGCTGGGCTCGCAACTGTCGCTGGCACATGGCCTCGTCAGCGCGTCGGACGCGCTGCTGGCCCTCGCCGAGCGCTCGCACGACAGCTCTCCACACCGCAGCGACGAACCTTACCGGCGTGCCATTTCCGGCATCTACGCCCGCCTCTCGGCAACACACCGTACGCTCCTCGGTAGCGACCCGATACGCCATGCCGTGGCCGATGCCGAGCCCTACCTTAACGTCGAAGCCTTTTCGGATGATCTCGACATCCTCCACCGCTCGCTGCAGGCGAATGGCAGCGCTGCGCTTGCACGCGGGCGTCTGCGCCACCTGCGCCGGGCACTGCGGGTCTTCGGCTTCCACCTTGCGCCGATCGACCTGCGGCAGAACTCCGACGTCCACGAAAGAGTCATCGCAGAGCTGCTCGAAGTCGCCCGCCCGGGCACAGCCTATCTGGAGCAGGATGAGGAAGGCCGCTGTGCGCTGCTCCTCGAAGAACTCGCCACCGCCCGCCCGCTCGCGTCGCCGCACGTTCAGTACTCGGACGACTCGGAATCGGAACTCGCCATTTTCCGCGCGGCACGTGCTGCGCACCTGCGCTACGGCAAGGCCGCGATCCGCAACTGCATCATCTCCAAGACCGACAGCGTGTCCGATCTTCTCGAGCTCGCCGTACTGCTCAAGGAGGCCGGCCTGCTGCGACCGCTGGAGAACGCGCTGGACGTAAACCTCGTGCCGCTGTTCGAGACCATCGACGACCTGGAGAACGCCTCCATCATCATGGATCGCATGTTCTCGATCCCGGGCTACCGCAAACTGCTGAGCGACGCGCGCCAGGACACTCAGGAAGTGATGCTGGGCTATTCCGACAGCAACAAGGACGGCGGCTTCCTGACCTCGGGCTGGGCGCTATACAAGGCCGAAGGCGAACTGGTCGAAACCTTCGCGCGCCACGGAGTCCGCCTGTGCCTGTTCCACGGCCGCGGCGGCTCGGTTGGCCGCGGTGGCGGCCCGAGCTACCAGGCCATCCTGGCCCAGCCCGAAGGCGCAGTGCAGGGACAGATCCGACTCACCGAACAGGGCGAAGTGATCGCCGCCAAGTACGGCCACCCGGAGGTAGGACGGCGCAACCTTGAAGTCCTGGTTGCCGCCACCGTCGAGAGCAGCTTGCGCCCGGCGGGCGCCGACACCACCCCGGCCGCCTTCCTCGAGGCAATGCAGGCCTTGTCGGACACGGCGTTCAAGGCCTATCGCGGCCTGGTTTACGAAACACCGGGCTTCGAACAGTACTTCTGGGAGTCGACGGTCATCTCGGAGATCGCCGGCCTCAACATCGGCTCACGTCCGGCGTCGCGCAAGAAAGGCACGCATATCGAGGACCTGCGTGCAATTCCCTGGGTCTTCTCGTGGTCGCAGTGCCGGCTGATGCTGCCGGGCTGGTTCGGCTTCGGCTCGGCGGTCAAGGCCTGGCTGAACGCCAATCCCGATGATGGCCTCGCCAGACTGCAGACGATGTACCGCGACTGGTCCTTCTTCGCCAGCCTGCTGTCGAACATGGACATGGTGCTGGCAAAGACCGACCTCGCGATCGCCTCGCGCTATGCGGCACTTGTAAAGGACGCCGACCTGCGCACGAGCATCTTCGACCGCATCCGCGCCGAATGGAAGGACACGGTCGAAGTCCTGCTGGCGATCACCGGCCAGGACGAACTGCTTGCGGCCAACCCGCTGCTGAAGCGCTCGATCCGCAACCGCTTCCCTTACCTCGACCCGCTCAATCACGTGCAGGTCGAGCTGCTCAGACGCCACCGCGAGCAGTCGGGAGACGAGCGCATCCGCCTTGGCATTCACATCTCCATCAACGGCGTCGCCGCAGGCTTGCGCAACAGCGGGTAGTCATGCCCAATGCTGCCAAGGCCGCGGCGCACCACACTTCATCGGCAGGATAACTCGGGGACCGCAAACGCGACCCCCGTCGATGAGGAGCGCTCAATAGCCGCCGGCAAGCCAATAGAAATGCCCGCTGACACTATTCATGTCAGCGGGCATTTCGTTTCAGGCACAGGGATCTGCTACCCGCATTTCACCAGCAGTCTGAAGGAGTCCCCGTCCCCGATTCGGTCTTGGTTCCCACCTGATTGATACCAAGCGTCCCACATCGTGTGTCTGAGGTCTGCGTGCCTTGTGGCGTCGCCTCGATCAAATAGGTTGTTGCCGACACAGGCGTTCCCGCATTGAATCCAAAGTTATAGAAGCCACTCAATTCCGCCGTGCAGGATACGGCAGGAAGCACCGCTCCAACGTAGGTCATGTTCGTTGTGTAGTAACGCTCCATGAACTGTGCATGCCCAAGCAGACATCCGGCTGCAGCAGCCCGCCGGGTCTTCAGCACATGCTGCTGGTAACTCGGGTAGGCCACTGCTGCAAGAATGCCGACGATCGCAACCACGATCATCACTTCAACCAAGGTGAAACCTTTCTGGCCCTTCATTACTCAGTCCCTCACAATTTCGCGCCAGGAGATACGCCCGGTCCGCTTCAGCCCAAGGTTGATCCGCATATCGGCAATACCGCCACTCGAACCAGAGACGATGAGTTGGTCACCAACGATCGTCGCCTCTCCCGGCATACCGATTTTCGGATCGAAGGAACCAACCACGGCGCCAGACAGCTTGTCGTTGCCATCAAACTTGCCGTCGTCATCGAGATCGAAGGGAGAGTACTCAAGCCGAGCACCGGTGTAGGGGTTGATTGCATTCACATAGCCGCTACCCCCCGCCTCACACGGATCCGGGTCAGGGATGATGCTGCTGGCAAGCAGCACTGGCTCAAGGAATCCGTAGACAATCGAGCGTGTCACGATGCGCTCGCCCCTTGCGGTTGGATCCTTCAGATCAATGTACCAGCCCTTCTTGCCGCTCATGTCCTTGCTGCTGGCTTCCGAAAACACACGTACGCCATAACCACTAACGGAACCGGTGGTCTGGATCGTGCGCTGCACAAGGTCCGATCGCGAGGCCACCTTTGTGTCCTCGTCGATTACGCCGTACCAGGACTGCACCTGCTTGTCGTTGGGATCGCTGCCATACACATAACTGCCGGTTCCGAAGAGCACGAAGGTCTTGCCGTAGTTCACGTCGCTCTTCACTGAATTGACCGAAACAGTCAATTGCGCATTGATCGGCTGCACCACCCCGCTCGAATCCTTCGCAGTAAACAGCGGCTGCGGCGTACTTCCGGAGAGGAAGTAGGACTTCCAGTTCCCCGAACTATTCCCGCTCACATCAAAACGCCAGACGTTGCCTTTCAGGTCGCCCGCGTAGATCTTGTCGATCTTGCCGTTGCCGTCGGAGTCGAGCAGGGTTGGCGTCGACATTCCATTGTCGCTGCCAACCTTGGTGTCGATCTTCTTCAGCAAGACGCCTGTTTCAAGGTTGAAGATATACAGCATCGCATAACCATTGACGCTGTTATGCCCGTTCCCCACCACCGCGACGGTATCACCGCTCTCGAGCGTTCCAATCTGGGGGCGACCTAGCACGTAGCCCAAGTCGTTGTCAGAAGCCCCGCTGTATTCCCACAATGCATTCGATTTCGTGAACGAAGCCGGCGTGGTGACATTGAGACCGAACAAGCCTTTCGCTCCCCGCCCTGTTGACGCGACCAGGATGTTTTTTCCGGGAGTCTGCGTCAGCGTCGATACGGCAATATCACCGTCGGCAAAGAAGGTGTGGCTATAGGTGGTCGTGGCCAGCGTTGCGAGCTTGTTGAAGGTGAGGCCGGGTACATAGCCAAACAACTCGGCCCCGGTTGTACCCGAAAACGCGTGCAACATGCCGTCGTTGCCGCCGACAAATACCGTGTTGCTGTCCTTGACGTAATACGGCGACGAATGAACGATATCACCGAGCAACTTGCTGCGTGTCCGGTACACCCCTGCGTTCTGGACCTCCTTCGACTGGACGCCTCTGAGGTAGTCGAACACGTCTTCCGAACCAAGTGCGGTCTTCTGCGAACTCGACAATTTCGCCCACTCGAACTCGACCCCTAACGCTGCGCTGGTATCCCAGGAAATCAGCGTCCTAGACCCTGCCGCCGGAACACCACTCGACCCTCTCCAAGTTGGCGACGTACTCACCCCCGACGATGTAATGGAGTAGGCAAACAACTCTCCTTCCCAGGTCTTGCTGTTGAACTGGGTCTGGAACACCTTGCTGTCGGTCTGCAACTGCTGGCCGTTCGAGGTGATGTTGCCCGCACTTGCACTGCGATCGACGATGGTGTCGAAGCTCTTCTTCAACGACTCCTTGAGCTTGAGCGGGTTCTGCACCAGGAAATAGGTATCGGGAACGCCGTTGCCGTCTGCATCCCACTCCTGAGTCAGATCAGGCTTCTTGTTGTTGTTACTGTCGACAAAACCGCCCCACTTCGCCGCGTACCACAGCGGATCCTTCAGCAGACTCGCGCTTGAAGACCCCGGCGTGAAAGTGCGGTCGCTGGTGCCGTTGCCGGTGTAGGGAAGCTTGTTGCAAGCGGCAGGCGGATTGGTAACATCACAGTCGCCCGGGTCCATCCCCGGCGGTACGTTCAGGTGGTAATAGCGGTTAGTGTTTTCATCCTGGACGACAAGGTAAACACCGTCCTTGCTTGTCCCCGAAATGACATAGCCCATGCTGTGCTGTATGCCGCCGGCCTGATACTCGGGAGTCAACTTGACCCTCAACTCACCGTTGGCCTCCGCCGAAATCTCGTAGACGACAATCGCATCCATGTCATGGTCTGCGCCCTGCTCGACGTCTTCGAAGTTGATGCGGAACTTTGCGTAATAGCGGCCACTATTGATGGACGCGTCGTAATCGGCACCCGATGCCCCCGACGAGTTCGCAATGGTATCGACGTAAAAGTCGACAATCTGGTTCGTCGGCTGAAAGCTGCCCTTGCTGTTGGAGATGCTTGATCCGCCCACGGACTTTGCGAAGGGAACAACGGTGATCCTGCTGCCTGAAGATGTTTTCGCTTCGATGCGCGGCAAGGGCGAGCTCAGCACTACGGCATAGGTATCTACCGTCTGGGTACCCTTGAGGTCACTGCGCACACTGTTGACCTTGCCGAAATGGGCAACCGAGGCAGAATAGAAGCTGCCCTGCTTGGTCGGCTCCTCGGGTGCCAGGCCACGGATATTGCCCAGCGTCGTGACGGTCTTCGCAGTCGGCGCACCATCATAATTCGTGCCGACCTGGCCGATGTAGCGGCTACCGGCAATTCCCGACTCGCCCGCGGTGATCGAATTGGCGATATCCGACACGTTCATTCCGCTCATGTCACCCGAAAACGAGCCAAAACTGGTCCCCGGCAACTGATCGGAGTCAAAAGAGGGGTTGATACCCGAAACCACGAGCATGTTCGGACGCGCACACCACTGCGCAGCTGCAGCACTGCTGCTCTGGTAGGGGTCATCCCAAGTGGCAGCAGACAGACCAATATCAGCGTCATAACTGCCGGAAGTCGAGAAATCCGAGGTGGCCGATTTCTTCCCGGCAAAATACCGCAAGGCTTCATACATCATCTCACCGGTCGGATTACCCCAGTCGACGAACTCGCCCTCCTTCATCGCCCGGGTCGTCACCCAGCCACCACGGTAGGCATTGTCGGTACGGCTGTTGTTGAAATCCCGAATGCGCAGACTGTTGAGCGCATTGACGATTGTTGCCGATGTCGTGAATTGGCCGGTGGAGGTATCGACCTCGTTCTTGAATGACGACACCACCTTGCGCAGCACCCCGCCCGACATGCTCTTGTTGTAGCTGCCGGAAATCAGGCCGAAGAGCATGGCCTCGTTCTCGCCATACTCATGCAGCAGGCCGATCGGCTTCAGACTCCCATTCGGATAGGACTTGCACCCACTGTTATAGGTCGAAGTACAGACCTCGACCCGCACCGTATAGTCGGTGCGCGAGGCGCCACCGTGATCGTTGTCTCTCAACACCGGACGCTCGGTAGACGCCCACTCCCAGACCCTGCGAGTACTGTTCTGCACGACTCGGAGCAAGGGCGGCTTGTCACTGCAATTGGAAAGCGTCGCGCAATTCACTCCCGCCGTCGCGGTCAGGTTGCCAAAGAAATGACGCTTGCCGCTGCTCGGTTTGGAGAGTGGCGTGTAGTCGCTGATATCGTAGCCGTCAACACTTGAGCTCGTATATTCCTTGGCCCACGAGTGCGCATCCTGCGGCACATAGGCCCGACGCAGCACGGTTTTTGCAGTGGTATCGACATCGCGATAGCCGCCGTAGAAAACCTTGCGCAAGGCATCGATACGGCTGGTCGTGGCATAGTTCAGCCAGTTGCCCGACCACTTCCCACCGGAGCATTTCCCCAAAGTGCCGGCCGTCGCTGCGGGGGTAAAGAGGTCGGAGTTGGTGGCGCCGCTCGAATGCGAGTAGCACAGCGTCGAGTCAAACAAGCCGTAATACGTGATGATTGGCTTGAACCGGGTATCCAGCGTGCCGTCACTGTCAATGTCGCTGGCGTCGTTATAGGCTTCGTAGAACAGCGTGTGGTCCCGGCCGACGACCATCATGCTCAATGGCACCGCCGATTGGGTCGCGACCAGCGGCGTCTCCGGAATTGTTGGCGCCGCAGCACCAGTCAGCGAGACGCCAAGACCGCCAGCCAGCATTGCGGCAGCCAGGACGCTGCGCATGCGCAGCGCCGGGGTCGAACGGTTGTCAGCATTGGTTTTCATTGTGCACCTCTCATTCGGCCGCATAGATCGACTGCAGGATGACGTTTGCGCGATCGCCGCCACTATTGCTGCGAGCAGTCACGCGGTAACGCTTGCAGTTCTGCGCACCACTGGTCGGATCATCGATATTGCAGGGGAAGTTGCCACCAAGATATTCGACGAAATACTGTGGCGTTTCGGCAAGCGCGCCCAGACTGAGCCCGCCTGCGTTGACCCAGCCCGCAAACGCACTGTCGAGCCAGCGGACACCACAATCCTTGTCCGGCTGCGAGCACAGCCCCCCCTGACACGGGGACACGCCACAGGAGCTGTCGCTGTCCGAGTACAAACCGGCGCTGTCGAATCCCGGGTTGGCCGGCGCAGCATCCGCCTGCAACTGAGCAACCGCCTCACCGACACGCAGAGCAGCCTCAGCGCCCTGGAAACCGAGACTGCGATCAAAGGTATTGGCCGTCATGCGCTCTTCCTGAGCAACCGTCCGAATACTGGACAAGCCGAGCAAGGTCAGCACAATCAGCAGGATGAGGGAAACGATCAGCGCGGCTCCGCGCTGAACCCTCTGCGTCATTGCCGTTTTCATTCCACGATCTCCCGATGTCTAAGGCTGACCACATGCATCATTTGCCGCTTGAGCGTGGCCGCATCGGTACCCACCGCATCACGGGACTCGAGATCGAGAACGACTCTCACCGCAACAACCTGAGTCGCCGCGGGGGGGTTGTCCCACGATGTCACGGCAGATGCATCGACATAGGAACCGGCCGGATTCGTGCCCGTCCTTGTCAGATACTGCAACTGCATGTCCGTGACCCCTTGAGCGATCTCCTCAGGCGCCCCCGTTGCGCCATTGACGATGCGGAACAGCGAACGCCCCCCCTGGGCATTGTTGCCAACATACCAGGCAGTCGACCTGAACTTTGTCAGAAAGCCATTATTGGAAAAATCGTACTGATTCCCTGTCACCGAACTGCAATCGGTCGGGAAGCCCAGCCCTTTGCTGCAGTTTCCCGGTACTCCGGTCCCGGTGTTGTGCACGATGGTCACGTTCGTCGCAGAGGCACTTGTCACCTGAAAAATGGCGGCCTGCTTGTAGTCACACACCATCAGCATGTCACCATCGGCGATGCCATGCGCTGTCGTATTGACCTTGAACTGTGCCGAGGCCGTATCGTGTTCGGTAATGACAATGTTGTTGTTCATCGACCCGGTACGGATCGTAACGGCATCGGTCCCCGCAACCCTTGCTCCGGTTGTCGTACCGAACGCCTTGCCGGGAAGCGCAACGTTGCTTTCGTAACCCAGAATTCCGCCGGTATCCCAGTCAAGCCAGGACGAGGTGCTGGCGCCGTTCACGACATTGGCCACCTGCGTTGTACCGCAGGGATTCCCACCGGCCTCGCGAATCTCCCGTGCCATCAGTTCGAACGCCACCCGGGTGTTGTTCTGCATCTGGGAGAGGTTCTCATTGACTCTGAACGACTGCCGCTGCGCCAGGAACACATTGGTCAGGCCAAGCAGCAAGAACAGGCCGAGCGTCATTGCAATCATCAGCTCGACCAGCGTCAGACCGGCCTGGGAGTTGGGTAGATTTCTCGACATCGTCATCACAGCCGCGTTGAGGTTTGGAACATTTGCGTCGAAGAGCCGCCTGTACCGCGACCGTCGTCCCAGTAGATGCGCACGGTGCAGGTGGTGCCGGCACAGGCGATCTCACCACAGGTGCCATTGTCGTTCGCGATGTTGTCCTTGAGCGCCTGTACCCAGAAGTGACGATCGTTGGACACCAGGGATCCGCCGACGGCTGGCACTGCGCAGGTCTTCGCCATGTTGTAGTTGCCGTTGAGCGCATCCGTGCGGTTGGTCCTCATCGAATCGAGCATGAAGTAGCTGAGCATGATTGCCTGGGTACGCTGGAAGCTGCTCTGGTTGTTCTTCATCGCGTTGATCTGCAGCGCCGCCATGCCGAGCAGGCCGATCGACAACACGAGAACGGAAACGAGCACCTCGATCAGGGTGAATCCCCCCTGAGCATTCTTGAATATCTGGCGGTTACGCCTGTCAGCCGGCATGAATCACCCCCACTCGAACATTGACGACCTTGTTGGCAGTCCCCGCCAGGCTAAGCGTGACCGTGCCCGCAGTGATCAGATTCGTTACGCCATACGACAAACCGTCTGCCTTGAAACGCACACAAGCATTGTTCGCAACGGAAGAAGTATCGAGTCCAGTCGTGTTGATACCAACGGCGGTGTGAAGCTCGCCGACCCTGAGGTCCGTTCCGGCGAGGTCCGCCACCCGCCATGCGCCCGTTGTGGGATTGATACAGAAGCGAATGGACGCATTCCGCTTGATGGCTTCGTTCTTGGCGGCATACATGCCCGATACGACGTCGCTGGACGCAGCCGCGATGCGGCTGTTGGCGATCATGCCCTGGAAGCTTGGCACACCGACACCGATCAGGATCGCGAGCACAGCGAGCGTGACCATCAGTTCGATCAACGAAAATCCCTTCGCGCGGCGGAGCCGGCGAAGAAGATACTGCCCTGACATCAAGTTTGAATTTTCTGGCATTGCACTTGGACTTACCATTACGCGTGAATTTACGTTAGCGCATGCCGAACGGCGGAGACAAGCACTGATGGACGGACGGTCGTTTTTTCAGGATAAGCGGGATGCAGGCGCCTGGCAGGCCGGTTGCCGCGTGGAGGGACTGCTCGTCTGCATTGCCTTGGGCATGGCCGTCGCCGCACTGCTCGCCGTCGCGCCGGGCGCGCCGGGCAATCGCTGGGAACGCTTTGGTCTCTTTGGTTTTTTCGGCCTGTGGATCGTACTCCCCTGGTACTTCCTTGTATGTGCGTTTTTGCGCCCTTTGCAGCTCAAAGCCCGCTTCAAGGCTGCCGCCGCCCTGGCCATGCTGTTTGTATGGTCGCTGGTGGTCGGAAGTGTCACCCATGCTCTGATGCGGCCGCTGGACATCGTGGAGGAAAGCCAGTGGGCCTTCCTGCAGGATGTCGGAATGATCGGGGGAATTCTCACGCTTTCGCTCGGGCTGGTGAGCTGGCAGGCATCCCGTCTTCGCCACTGGCGAACGCGGTCGTCCGCCGCCGAACTGGAAGCATGGAGCGCGCGAATGCGCCCTCACTTCCTGTTCAACAGCCTCAACGGCATCACCGAACTCGTTGCAACCGATGCATCGCGCGCGGAGGAAATGATCGAAGCCCTCGCGCGGATGCTGCGAGCCAGCCTCGAAACCGGTGCCTCAGTACCCATCGATCGAGAGCTTGAGGTGGTTCGCGATTACCTCGCACTCGAGTCCATGCGCCTGGACGAGCGCCTGCGCGTGACCTGGACGCTGCCTGAGCATCTTCCCGAGATCGAAGTACCCGCACTCTGCCTGCAGACCCTGGTCGAGAATGCTGTCCGCCACGGCGTGTGCCAGCGCGCTGAGGGCGGCGACATCAGCATTTCCATTGAGACCGGCGCTGACACCCTCGTCGTCGCCATCGGCAACGATGTTGCATCTGCTGCGCCAGGCGCTCACCTCGCGGAGGGGAACGGGATCGGGCTCAACAGCACCCGGACGCGGATCGATGCGTTATATGGCACGCGTGCATCGCTGCAGACCGGGAGCCAGGATGGGCGCTTCTTTGCCCGCCTCACCCTGCCCATCGCGGAACGGAGATCATGAAGACACTTGAAGTCCTGATCGTCGACGACGAACGACTGGCGCGCGCACGACTGCGGCGGCTCCTGGCGAATCAAGCCGACATCCGAATCACCGGCGAGGCCGATGGCGCGGAGAGCCTGCGCGAGCACATCCGCAAGCACGTGCCTCATGTTGTCATCCTCGACATCGAAATGCAGGGCGAAGATGGCATCTCGCTGGGGCACTGGCTGGCGGAACTCGCCAATCCGCCGGCAGTGATCTTCCTCACCGCGCACCGCGAATTCGCGCTCGATGCGTTCTCTGCACGGGCCGCGGGATACCTGCTCAAGCCCGTCAGCGCAGCGCAATTGATCGATGTGCTGCATACGGTGCAACGCCCTACGCGCGCCACCCAGACCACAAACCAGGGCGCACCTTTGCCCATGCTTTCAGTTCTTGCAGGACGACGCTCGCGCCTGGTCCCTGCGGACGAAATCCTGGCCTTCCGGGCTGAAGACAAGGGCGTGACCGCGTTCACCCGTCAGGGCCGGTTCTTCGTCGATGACAGCCTGAAGGAACTCGAAACCCGCTTCGAGCCCGCAGGTTTCCTGCGCGCTCACCGTGCCTGGCTGATCTCCCGTGCAGCCGTGCGCTCGATCGAGCGCGATGCGGTCGGACACCACTGGCTCGAGATGGACGAAGTGGGCGAACCCGTTCCCGTCAGCCGGAGGCAGTTATCGCGCCTGCAGGCGTCGTTACGCCCTTAGCGCCGCACCCTGGGGACGAAACAGCGTGCTCCGTTCCTCTATACTGTCGGTCTAGCACAGGCCGGCGAAAACGATCGCCCACCGCGAACGACGCCGACCGCACCTCAGCCCGCACTCTCAAAGTATCAGACATCATGACAGACGCTACCTCATCTCAGCCCGCCAAAGCATGGTCGGGTCGCTTTTCCGAACCGGTATCGGACCTGGTCAAGCGCTACACCGCATCGGTTACTTTCGACCAGCGCATGGCCGCGCAGGACATCCGCGGCTCGCTCGCCCACGCGAAGATGCTCGCCCGCCAAGGCATTATCGGTGCCAGCGATTTTGCGGACATCGAGCGCGGCATGGCCCAGATTGCGGGCGAAATCGAGCGCGGCGAGTTCGTCTGGAGCCTTGACGACGAAGACGTCCACCTGAACATCGAGAAGCGCCTCACCGCGCTCGTCGGCGACGCTGGCAAGCGCCTGCACACCGGCCGCAGCCGCAACGACCAGGTCGCGACCGACATCCGCCTGTGGTTGCGCGATGCAATCGACCAGACGCTTGAACTGATCGGCGACTTCCAGCGCAACCTGCTCGACATCGCCGAACAGCACGCGGATACGCCGATGCCCGGCTTCACTCACCTGCAGGTGGCGCAGCCGGTTACCTTCGGTCATCACCTGATGGCCTATTACGAGATGAGCCGGCGCGACGCCGAGCGCTTCGCCGACTGCCGCAAACGCGTCAACCGCCTGCCGCTGGGCTCGGCCGCGCTGGCCGGCACCAGCTACCCGATCGACCGCGAATTCGTGGCCGCCGAACTCGGCTTCGACGAGGTCTGCTACAACTCGCTCGACGCCGTCAGCGATCGCGACTTCGCCATCGAGTTCTGTGCCGCAGCCGCACTGCTGATGACGCATCTGTCGCGCCTGTCCGAAGAACTCATTCTGTGGATGAGCCCGCGCGTCGGCTTCATCGACCTCGCCGACCGCTTCTGCACCGGCTCGAGCATCATGCCGCAGAAGAAAAACCCCGACGTCCCCGAACTCGTGCGCGGCAAGACCGGCCGCACCAACGGCAACCTGATTGCACTGCTGACCCTGATGAAAGGCCAGCCGCTGGCCTACAACAAGGACAATCAGGAAGACAAGGAGCCGCTGTACGACACCGCCGACACCGTCATCGACACGCTGCGCATCTACGCCGACATGATCACCGGCATCAAGGTGAAGGCAGACAACATGCGCGGCGCACTGTCGCAGGGCTTTGCCACCGCGACCGACCTCGCCGACTATCTCGTCAAGCAGGGCCTGCCCTTCCGCGACGCGCATGAAGCCGTTGCGCTGGCGGTACGCGCTGCCGAGCAACGCGGCTGCGACCTGCCCCAGTTCACCCTGGACGAGTTGCGCGCAGCCATGGCCGAAGTGCCCGGTGCGGCCGAGCGCGCAGGCCCGGAAATCTTCGCGGTACTCACCATCGAAGGCTCACTCGCATCCCGCAATCACGTGGGCGGCACCGCACCCGATCAGGTTCGGGCAGCCATTTTGCGCGCGCGCAAGCAGCTGGGCTGAGGGATCATGCAGGTGGAGCGGATCGGAAAGTACGAGATTCGCAGCCTTCTTGGCGAAGGGGCGACCAGTGCCGTCTATCTGGCATGGGACGCCTTCCACCAGCGTGAAGTCGCACTCAAGCAGCTGTATCCGGAGCTCGTCAGCGACCGCGACCGCGGCCGCCTCTATCGTCAGCTCATGCTCAACGAGGCGGCCCTCGCCGGCAAACTCACCCACCCGCACATCGCCCAGATCTACGATGCAGTCATCGACGATAACGACGCCTATGTGGTGATGGAGTTCGTGCCGGGCGGAACGCTCGAGGCGCTGGTGCGCCCCGACAGCCTGCCGCCATTCGAGCGCCTGATCGAGATCATCTTCAAGTGCAGCCGGGCGCTCGATTACGCCTTCCACCAGGGCGTCACCCATCGCGACATCAAGCCCGCCAACATCCTGCTGTGCAAGCCCGACGGCAGCGACATCCGCATCTCGGACTTCGGCGCGGCCCTGCAAAAGGCAAGCGAGACCACCCAGATCGCGGGCATCGGCTCGCCGGCCTACATGTCGCCGCAGCAGGTGCGCGAGATGCCGCTGGATCATCGCACCGACATCTATTCGCTCGGCGTGGTGATGTACCAGATGCTGACCGGCCGCCTGCCTTTCGAGGCCGACAACAACTACAGCCTGATCTACCGCATCGCCAACGACACCCCACAGCCTCCGATCGAACTGCGACCCGAGATCCCCGAGGCACTCGACGCCATCGTGCGTCGCGCGATGGAAAAGGAACTCGACCGCCGCTACCAGACCTGGGCCGAGTTCTCGCACGATCTGGCACTGGCGTTTCGCAACCGCAGTATCGCGCTGGACCGGAAGACGCTCCCCGAAGCCGAAAAATTCCAGACCTTGCGCAGCATTGCCTTCTTTCGCGAGTTCGCCGATGCGGAACTGTGGGAGATCATCACGCTGACGCAATGGAGCCACCTGCAACCCGGCACCATGATCATGAAGGAAGGTGAAGCGGGCGATCACTTCTGCTTTCTTGCCGAAGGCGAAGCACGAGTCAAGAAACGGGGCAAATTGCTGAATGTACTCAGCGCCGGCGAGTGCTTCGGCGAGATGGCACTGTTCTCGGCTGGCGGCGGCATCCGCTCGGCGTCAATCGAAGCCGCCACCGAGGTCGAAGTCATCACCATGCGCGCGCGCGCACTGCAGCGCGCATCCGACACCTGCCGCATGCATTTCTACAAGGCATTTCTGGAAGTGCTGTCTACACGGCTGTCGCTGATGAGTGCGAGGATTGCGAACCTTTGAATCCGTGGATGCCGCTGGCCAGCAGCGCCTTCCATCAGTTCGAATCTGTCGGTGTTTTTTACACTATCGCCTAAGAGATACATCCTCCACGCTTGGCCCGGCTCGGGGTGCAATGGAGATTCGCTTTTCCCGCTCAAACCCGGCGCTGCAATTCATCGTGGGAAAGGTCAAGGAATACAGGGCGTTGTACGCGAACGAAGACTGGCATGGCGCCATGCCAATGCGCGTCGGCGCATTTTGAATCAAAACCGCACAGCATCAAGGCATCAAATTTGCTTCTAATCGTGGAAACGTGCATTTTGCCGCAAACAGCGCGCAGCACCGCCTGTTAAAATGCGTCATGCGCAGCAGAAAAATTCCGGAGCACGCCATGAATAACGAACCTGATCTGCACTCTGAAGACTCACCTGAGCAGCCCGGCAGCTTGAGCCGTCGTTCGGCACTAAAACGCGCGGCAGGGGCAGGCATCATCATGAGTTCCCTCGCGTCGGGAAGCGCACTTGCGTCCATCAGCTGCCAGAAATATTCAAACTGGATGTCTGGAAAGCTCAATAGTGGAAGCCCTGGCAGGCCGGATACCTTCACTTGTGCGCTGGGGAGATCGCCCGGCTTCTGGAAGAATTCAGTCAAGGCCAATGGAAGCTGCTCCACTGCCTTGAACAACAACTTTTCAGGCATGTGCGACGCGGTCAAGGCCGTATACAACGCATCGTTTTCCACGGTTTTCGCGGGTGGCAGCAGCCAGACCTTCGGGCACATCCTCAAGAATGAGGGACAGAACTTCGGAAGTGGCATCAACGTCGATCGCGCGTTCTGTGCAGCCTATTTCAATACGCGCTTTTTCTCGGGTTATCCGCTTACCACAGCCGACCTGACGGTATTGTTTTCCAAGATCGGGACACCGGGCTTTGACGGAGAGGACATCAAGGACTACCTTGAATCGACCTATGAGGCCGGTTGAAATAGAACGGTAGGCAAAGTGCCCCCCCTCCAGCATGACAGGTGCGCTCCGCCCACCCGAGTCACCTTGAAGTCGTCAGTTGTTTCATCGGCGGTGCACGACGGCGAACGTGCGCTGCTTGACTTGGGTACAGGCAAGATCATCGTCGTTGACGAAATGGAATACTGTCGCATGCAGAACAGTGCAAACGCACCCGAGCTGCTGCTATATGAAGATCTAGCAAGGGCAGGTTTCATTGAGCACCCCGACACCGTTCGACAAACTCGCTAATATCGACGAATCGAGAACCATCGCAGCGCTTGGCGGACCAGGTCTGATTCTCGACCTTGGCCCCTTGCTCGCGAGAGTTCGCGTGCGTAACCGTCAGGTTGCCCGGCAACTGCTAAGCCTCTACGGTGAATTCCCCTCCACCCTCGAAGATGGCTTTGCTCACCTCGATGTAGAAGTCGGCCGCAGACCATGGCCGACAAGCCTGTTCAAACCGCAAGCCCGCTTCATCAGCGATGGCCACGAGCCATTTGTCCCCCTACCCGAAGCGCACGCACTTCCGCTCATTGAGTGGGGCATGAACTGGACGATCGCGACCAGGGTCCCAAACTTCCTGATCGTCCACGCTGCCGTTATCGCACTGGACGATCGGGCAATCGTGCTGCCCGGAATCCCGGGCGCAGGGAAGAGCACCCTCTGTGCCGCGCTTGTCGCAGCAGGCTGGCGCCTTCTTTCCGATGAATTCGCGCTGATTCACCCCGATACGCTACAGATCCATCCCATTCCGCGCCCGATCAGTCTCAAGAACGCCTCGATCGACATTATTCGCGCCCGCTGGCCGGACGCCTGGAGCTCCCCTCCCGTCCTCGATACAAGCAAGGGTTCGGTGTCACTATTCCGACCACCGACTGAAAGCGTGCATTCGATGAAGCGCACCGCTTCGGCAACGAGCGTGATTTTTCCGAAGTACGCTTCCGGAAAAGACCTGAGTTTCGAGGCAATTCCAAGAGCACGCGCCTTGGCAAGACTCTCTGAGCACGTGGTCAACTTCACCGAACTCCCACGCAAACATTTCGGCGTAATGGACCGCTTGTTCAAATTTTGCCAAGCGGCCGATCTGGAGTACTCGGACCTTGACCAAGCCATCAGCCATCTTGGATCACTTATCCGGTCGGACAATGAGCAGAATGCTTGAAGAAGTTCTACTGGAGCCCTCACGCAGCCTCAAGCTGAGTCTCACGGAATGGGACCAACTCATTGCCAGCGCCCGCTCTGCGCAATTGCTCGCGCGCCTGGCTTGGCTCATGCGGACACACGAACTTGGACCTGCACTCCCCGAGGTGATATCCGACTTCCTGCTCGCCCACGAGGCACTTGCAGACGCGCAGCATGAAGCCGTTCACCTGGAAGCTCACGAAGTTCTTCGAGCGGTGGCAAAGACAGACTGCCCGGTCGTTTTCCTGAAAGGCAGCGCTTACGTCCTGTCCGGCCAGCCCGTCAGGCATGGACGCTTGCTCGGGGACATCGACATCATGGTTCCCCGCAAGCACATCGCTGATGTCGAACTGATGCTGAAGCTTGGCGGCTGGAGCAACGCACATCATTCGCAGTACGATCAGCGCTACTATCGCCAGTGGATGCACGAGCTTCCCGCGATGATCCACCGGACCCGTGGCGTCGTACTCGACGTGCACCACACAATTCTGCCGCCCACTTCTCGCTCACAACTGAACGCCGGGAAGCTGTTCAGTCACGCTAGGCCTCTTGAGGGACTAAGCAACGCATTCGTTTTGAGCGAGGCCGACTCGCTCATACATTGCGCCACACATCTGTTTCACGAAGGCGAGTTCGAAAAAGGCCTTCGTGACCTTCACGACTTCCACCTTCTTCTTGAAACAGCGATTGAAACCGGACTCGACGAATCGGGACTCGCCGAGCGCGCCAGAGAACTTGATCTTGCCTGGCCGCTTTATCTCGCGCTCCGATACAACCAACGGGTCTTTGGCACTTCGGTCGCAACGCGAGCCCTGGAACTGCTTCGAAAGAACTGCGCCCCCTCGCAAGCCAGGCTGCGGTTGCTGGACAGTCTCTACGAGCGCGCACTGCGTGCTCATCATCCCCGCGCCCAGAATACGAATTCAGGATTTGCGCTGTGGTTGCTGTTCGTGCGGTCGCACTGGCTGCGCATGCCGCCCCACCTTCTGACCTACCACCTGAGCCGCAAGGCGATCATGCGAATGATGGGCAACAGCAGCGAAGGGCATGGCTGACAGGGCAATCCGCGCACACTCCGCTGCTGAAGACGCTCAGGTTCAGCCTTAGACGATCCCGGCATCCTTCAGCATCTGCTGCATCTCGCCGCTCTGGTACATCTCGCGCATGATGTCCGATCCGCCGACGAACTCGCCGTTAACGTAAAGCTGCGGAATGGTCGGCCAGTTGGCGAACTGCTTGATGCCCTGGCGGATGGCTTCGTCTGCGAGCACGTTCACCGTATGGAGGTTCTTCACGCCACAGGCGCTGAGAATCTGCACCGCGGTCGACGAAAAACCGCACTGCGGGAACTGCGGCGTACCCTTCATGTAGAGCACGACGGGGTTGGTGGTGACCTGTTCGCGGATGACGTCCTGAGTGTCCATTTTTCGTACCTGTAAAAGTTGAGTTAAATAGTCGGGTAAATTTTAGGCCTGCGTCTGCCGACCGTCAATGACTCAGACAACAACGACGTCAGACGCGGCCAAGCCAGCGCCCGCCTGATACCCGTTCGATACCTGCAAGATCCTTCCACGAGGCAATCGCGGCAAAACCCGCATCGGCCAGCAGACCGCGCACGGCCGACGCCTGATCGTAGCCGTGCTCAAGGAAGAGCCAGCCCTCTGCCTCCAGATGAGCCGGTGCGCGGGCGACGATTTCTGCCAGATCATCGAGACCCGCAGGCCCGGCGGCAAGCGCGGTGCGGGGCTCGAAACGCAGGTCGCCCTGCTCCAGATGCTCATCGGCCGATGCGATATAGGGTGGATTGGCGACGATGAGCTGAAAGCGCTCCTCGCCCAGCCCGGCAAACCAGTCGCTCTGCACGAAGGACACGCTCGCCCCCAGACGTGCGGCATTGGCCATCGCCACCCACAGCGCCTCGCGCGAGCGGTCGATTGCGGTGACATCCGCGCCTTCGAGTTCGAGCGCAAGCGTGACGGCAAGTGCGCCCGACCCCGTACCCAGATCGAGCAAGCGCGCACGCTGCATGCCCGAAACGTGCGCCACGGCCAGTTCGACCAGCAGTTCGGTATCCGGGCGCGGAATCAGCACGGCAGGGGTGACCATGAATTCGCGCCCGTAGAATTCGCGCTCGCCGGTAAGGTAGGCCACGGGCTCGCCGGCTACGCGGCGCTCGACCAGCTCGCGGTAACGGGCCCAGTCTGCGGACTCAAGCGTGGTTTCGGGCCACGCGATCAGGCGCGACGCCGGGCACTGCAGCACGTGGCGCAACAGCACGCGCGCCTCCATCAGGTCGATGCGCTGCTTTGCCCAGCCGAGGGCTCCTGCGATGTCGGCCATCGCGCTCATGTTCAATCGTCCGCCAGCGCAGCAAGCAGGTCCGCCTGATGCTCGAGCACCAGCGCGTCGATCAGTTCGTCCAGATCGCCCTCCATGACGGCATCGAGCCGGTAGAGCGTCAGGTTGATGCGATGATCGGTCACCCTGCCCTGCGGAAAGTTGTAGGTGCGGATGCGCTCCGAACGGTCACCGCTGCCAACCAGACTTTTCCGGGTTGCCGCCTCGGAGGCCTGGCGGGCGCGCAACTGGGCATCATTGAGCCGCGCCGCCAGCACCGCCATGGCCTGCGCCTTGTTGCGGTGCTGCGACCGGTCGTCCTGACACTCCACGACCAGCCCGGTGGGTACGTGGGTAATGCGCACGGCGGAGTCGGTCTTGTTGATGTGCTGGCCGCCCGCGCCGGAGGCACGGAAGGTGTCGATGCGCAGATCGGCAGGATTGATCTCGATGGCGTCGAGTTCGTCCGCCTCCGGCATGACCGCCACCGTACACGCCGAGGTGTGAATGCGGCCCTGGGTCTCGGTGACCGGGATACGCTGCACCCGGTGCCCGCCCGACTCGAACTTCAGCTTCGAGTAGGCACCGCTGCCCACCACCCGCGCAATGACCTCGCGGTAGCCACCGAGATCTGATTCGTTCGCCGACACGATCTCGACCTTCCAGCGCTGGCGCTCGGCGAAGCGGGTGTACATGCGCAGCAGATCGCCGGCAAACAGTGCGGCCTCGTCGCCGCCCGTACCGGCGCGGATCTCCAGAAAGAGGTTGCGCTCGTCGTTCGGGTCGCGCGGCAGCAGCGCAAGCTGGAGCGCATCCTCGAGTTCGGCAATCCGCGTCTCGCCGGACTCCAGCTCCATTCGGCCCAGCTCACGCATCTCGGGGTCGTCGAGCATCTCACGCGCGGTTTCGCAGTCGGCTTCGGCCTGGCGCCAGGAATGGTACAGCGCCACCACCGGTTCGATCTCGGCACGCTCCCGCGACAGATCACGGAACGCGTTCATGTCGCGCGCGCCCTCCTCCGACGAGAGCTCGCGATCGAGCTCTTCCAGACGCCCGGTGAGATGTTCCAGCTTGTCGCGAATGCTCTGCTTCATTGAATCAACGAGATGCACCCGGACGCCTCGGCGTCCGTGGCGGCCGACCTTCGGCTAGTGGTGAGACGGAAGATTGAAGAGTCGCTGCACGATGCGCCCGGCCTCGACATGCTGCTCGCCTTCCGACTGATTCAGGAAGCGCGTGGGGCCGTGCATCAACTTGTTGGTGAGACCATGCGACAGCGCCTCAAGCACCTGCTGCGGGTCGTCGCCGCGAGCGAGCAGACGGAGTGCGCGCTCGACCTCGGCTTCGCGAACACCCTCCGCGTGCTGACGCAAGGCACGAATGGTCGGTACTGCATCGCGGACCTGCATCCAGTGCAGAAATCCATCGACACGCGTATCGATGATGCCCTCGGCCTCGATCACGGCCTGCTGCCGCGACTCCATGCCGGCGTCAACCACTTGCGCAAGGTCATCGACCGTGTAGAGGAAGACATCATCCAGCCCGGCGATCTCCGGCTCGATGTCGCGCGGCACGGCAAGATCGACCATCACCATCGGGCGATGACGGCGCGCCTTGACCGCACGTTCGGCCATGCCCAGACCGACGATCGGCAAGGGCGAGGCCGTACAGGACACAACGACGTCGAAGCGCGGCAGCATCTCGCCGATCCGGTCGATACGCATGGTGTCCGCGCCGAACCGCCCCGCGACCGCAAGTGCGCGCTCTTCGGTGCGATTGGCAACCGTCATCGACTTGGGGTTTGCGCCGGCAAAGTGGGCCGCACAGAGTTCGACCATCTCGCCCGCACCAATGAACAGCACGTGCTGATCGGAGACCTGACCGAAAATGCGTTCGGTGAGGTTGACCGCCGCGGCGGCCATCGACACCGTGTTGGCCCCGATTGCCGTCGTCGAGCGCACTTCCTTGGCGACGGCGAAGGTGCTCTGGAACAGCTTGTGGAGCAAGGTGCCCATGGTGCCGGCCTGCTCTGCGCGCCGGACGGCGTCCTTGACCTGTCCCAGGATCTGGGGCTCGCCGATCACCATGGAATCGAGCCCGCTCGCCACCCTGAATACATGCCTGATGGCATCGCGCTCGGGGTGCGAATACAGATAGGGGGCAACCTCGGTAAGCGGCAGCCGATGGAAATCGGCAAGCCAGTCGGCAGCGTGCTGCGGTTGCTCGGCGGCAAAATACAACTCGGTGCGATTGCAGGTGGACAGAATCGCCGCCTCGCGCACTGCCGACCCCTGCGTCAGGTCATGCAGCGCCTGATCGAGCCGCTCAGGCTGAAACGCCACGCGCTCACGGATCGCGAGCGGTGCGGTATGGTGATTCAGGCCGAGAGCGTAGAGTTGCATTCAGGAAGTGGGGCCAAGCGTCAGGGCAAATTATATCAAACCGAAAATGCAGCCAAGAATGCGCTAAATCAAGCGCTTCCGGTAACGCCAAAAGAAAACGGGCCAGCACCCATGGTGGCCCGCTCATTCCAGCCTCAAGCGAAATCACACTCACCGACGCGCAGCGCCAGCCGTGCTCTGTACGGCCGATTATAGCGCAAACACCAACTTCCCCCCCTCGCCAGAGTGGGGTAGGCTCATTGAATAAATGAGCCTGCCGGCCACGAAAAGAACATCAGGTGCACGCTGACTGCACCACGCCGGAGGCCATCCAGGCATGTCAAAACAACGAGGAGACCGTCGTGATGCCCGCACCCACCGATGCAGCCAGCAACAGCCAGATCGAAGACGTGGTGGCAATGATCCACGCGAAACTGCCCGCAGAGCAGGCAGAAGCAGCGGAACCATTCGTTCGCAAGTACTTCAGCCAGGTCGATATCGATGACCTCGCCGAGCGCGACGTCGCCGATCTGTACGGCGCGGTACTGAGCCACTGGCAGTTTGCGCGCCAGCACGACGACGGCCTGAAACTGCGGGTGTACAACCCCCGCATCGACGAGCACGGATGGGAGTCCACCCACACCGTCATCGAAATGGTCGGCAAGGACATGCCTTTCCTCGTCGATTCGATCGGCATCGAGGTCAATCGGCAGGGACTCACCCTGCACCTGATCATTCACCCGGTCATTCCGGTGATTCGCGATGCACAGGGGCTGCTCGTCAAGGTTGCGGATGCCGCCGATGAGGACGGCGCGCACTACGAGTCGATCATCCATGTCGAAGTCGATCGCCGCACCAACCCGGACGAGCTTGACGCGATCCGGACCGGCATCACCCGCGTTTTGCAGGATGTGAACGCTGCGGTTGCCGACTGGCCGGCCATGAAGCAGCGTCTCGATGACGTGATTGCCGAAACGGCCACCACCACCGCCCCGGAAACCCCGGAAGACATCGCCGAAGCCCGGGCCTTTCTGGAGTGGATGGCGGACGACAACTTCGTGCTGCTCGGCTGTCGCGACTACGATCTGATCAGCGAGGGCGGTGACAACGAGTTGCGCATTCGCAGCGGCTCCGGCATCGGTCTGCTGCGTGAATCGGGCGACAACCTGCAATCCCAGTCATTCGCGGCCCTGCCGCCGCAGCTCAAGGCGCAGGCCCACCTCCCCACCCTGCTGACCATCACCAAGTCGAATACACGCTCGACCATCCACCGTCAGGGCTATCTCGACCACGTCAGCGTCAAGACTTTCGATGCCGAGGGACACGTCACCGGCGAGCGCCGCATCATCGGCCTGCTCACCTCCACCGCCTACAACACCAACCCCAAACGCATCCCGCTGCTGCGGCGCAAACTGCAGACGGTGATCGCGCAGGCGGGCCTGCTGCCCGGCAGCCACGCCGGCAAGGCGCTGGCAACAATTCTCGAGCAGTATCCGCGCGATGAGCTGTTTCAGAGTTCGACCGACGAGTTGTTCAACACCGCGACCGGCATTCTCCGTCTCGGCGAACGTCAGCGCATCCGCCTGTTCGTGCGCTGCGATGCCTTTGCCCGCTTCGTTTCCTGCCTGATCTACGTCCCGCGGGAAAACTACAACACCGAGCAGCGCAAGCGCATGCAGGCGGTGCTCATGGAGTCCTTTGGCGGCGTTGCATCCGAATTCGAGGTGCACTTCTCCGAATCCGCCCTGGCCCGCGTGCTGATTACCGTCCGCACCAAGGACTCGACGATTCCGCCGTTTGACGTACGCGAAGTCGAAGCCCGCCTGGTCAGTGTGGCGCGGCGCTGGGAAGACGGTCTGCAGCAGGCCTTGCTCGAACATCACGGTGAAGAGCACGGCATGTCGCTGTGCCGGCGCTACCTCAACGCATTCCCCGCCGGCTACCGCGAGGACTACGCTGCGCGCAACGCGGTGCACGACATCGAACTCATGGAGTCGATCGAGGCCAGCGACGGCCTGGCCATGAATCTTTACGTGCCGCTTGAGGCGCCTGCGGGCCGCCTCCACTTCAAGCTGTTCTACGCAGATACGCCGGTCCCGCTCTCGCTGAGCCTGCCGATGCTTGAGCGCACCGGGGTCAAGGTGGTCGAAGAGCGCCCCTACCGCATCGAGCGGCAGGACGGCTCTCTGGTGTGGATGCACGACTTCGGCATGACCTTTGCCGGCGTCGACAAACTGAATCTGGAACAACTGCGACCGCTGTTTCACGCCGTGTTCCGGCGCGCCTGGCAGGGTGCGATCGAGAACGACGACTTCAACCGCCTGACCCTGCTGGCTGGCCTCGACTGGCGCGAAATCAGCATGTTGCGCGCCTACGCCAAGCACATGAAACAGGCGGCCTTCACTTTCAGCCAGACCTACATGGAGCAGACCCTGGCCAACTACCCGGCGCTCACCGCGCAACTGGCCAGCCTGTTCCGCGCGCGCTTCGACCCCGCCGGTGAGCGCGAACGCAGCGCCCGCTGCGAGCGCATCGTGGAGGAGATCAACGCCACGCTCGACAGCGTTGCCAACCTCGACGAGGACCGCATCCTGCGCCAGTTCCTGGCCATGATCCAGGCCACGCTGCGCACCAACTTCTACCAGCCCGGCAAGGACGGCGCGCCCAAGCCCTACCTTTCATTCAAGCTCGACCCCTCGCAGATCCCCAACCTGCCTCAGCCCAAGCCGATGTTCGAGATTTTCGTCTACTCGCCGCGGGTCGAGGGGGTGCACCTGCGCGGCGGCAAGGTCGCACGTGGCGGGCTGCGCTGGTCTGACCGGATGGAAGACTTCCGTACCGAGATCCTCGGTCTGGTGAAAGCGCAGATCGTCAAGAATGCGGTGATCGTGCCCGTGGGATCCAAAGGCGGCTTCGTCGTCAAGAACGCGCCCACGAGCGGTGGTCGCGAAGCCTTGCAGGCCGAAGGCATCGCCTGCTATCGCATCTTCCTGTCCGGCTTGCTCGATCTCACCGACAACCTCGTGCAGGGCAAGGTGGTACCGCCCGAGAACGTGGTCCGCCATGACGAGGACGACCCCTACCTGGTGGTCGCAGCCGACAAGGGCACCGCAACCTTCTCCGACATCGCCAATGGCGTCGCGAACGAGTATGGCTTCTGGCTCGGTGACGCCTTCGCCTCAGGCGGATCGGTCGGCTATGACCACAAGAAGATGGGCATCACCGCCCGCGGTGCCTGGGAATCGGTCAAGCGCCACTTCCGCGAGATGGGCATCAACACCCAGGAGGAAGCGTTCACGGTGGTGGGTGTCGGCGACATGTCGGGCGACGTGTTCGGCAACGGCATGCTGCTGTCGAAACAGATCAAGCTGCTTGCCGCCTTCGACCACCGCCATATCTTCATCGACCCGAACCCCGATCCGGAGACCAGCTGGAACGAACGCGCCCGCCTCTTCGCCCTGCCGCGTTCATCGTGGGAGGACTACGACGCCAAACTGATCTCCGCAGGCGGCGGAATCTGGCCCCGGAGCGTAAAGTCGATTGCCCTGACCCCGCAGATGCGCGAAATCCTCGGCACCGACGCCGAGTTCCTGCCGCCCTCCGAACTGATGCGTTGCATCCTCAAGGCGCCGGCCGACCTGCTCTACAACGGCGGCATTGGCACCTACATCAAGGCCAGCAGCGAAACCGACGCCTCGGTAGGTGACCGTGCCAACGATGCAATCCGCGTCAATGGCAACGAACTGCAGTGCAAGGTCGTCGGCGAAGGCGGCAATCTGGGGGCCACCCAGCTCGGCCGTATCGAATTCGCACTGAAAGGTGGCCGAATCTGCACCGACGCCATCGACAACTCGGGTGGCGTAGATTGCTCGGACCATGAGGTCAATATCAAGATCCTGCTCAACGCAGTGATGGCCGAAGGCGAGCTCACCGAGAAGCAGCGCAACAAGCTGCTGCTCGAGATGACCGATGAAGTGGCCGAACTGGTCCTGCGCGACAACTATTTCCAGACGCAGAACCTGTCTGTCGCAAGAACCCGCGGCGTCGAGCTGCTCGACGAGCAGGCGCGTTACATGCGCAAGCTGGGCAACGCTGGCCGCCTCAACCGCAAACTGGAGTTCCTGCCCTTCGACGAGGAAATTGCCGAACGCAAGATTGCGCATACCGGCCTGACCTCACCCGAGCTCGCAGTGCTGCTGGCCTACAGCAAGATCGAGCTCTACGACGCGGTGCTTGCGTCGGATCTGCCGGAGGACCCCTTCATCTCGCAGGCGCTGATGCGCTACTTCCCGAAAGCACTGTGTGAGCGCTACGCCGATCACATTCAGCGTCACCCGCTGCAGCGCGAGATCATTGCCACGCACGTCATCAACAGCATGATCAACCGCGTCGGCGCCACATTCGTAAGCCGCCTGCAGGAAGAAACCGGCGCGACCGCCCCTGACATTGTTCGCGCCTATCTGGCAACGCGGGAGGTGTTCCACCTGGTCTCGCTGTGGGAGGAAATCGAAGCGCTCGACAACCAGGTGGCGGACGCGGTGCAGACGGCCATGATCATCGACTCCAGCCGTCTCGTACTGCGCGGCACGCTGTGGTTCCTGCGCCATCCCGAACTCACCCGCGACCTCTCGGTCACGCTCGAGCGCTTCCGCCCCGGCGCGACCGAACTCGCCCACACCCTGCACGAGGTCGTCACCCCCGCTTACCGCGCAGAGCTTGACCAGATGGCCGGCAGTTACATCGAACAAGGCGTACCCGAGTCACTCGCGCAACGGGTTGCGGGGCTCGGCGAGCTCTACTCGGCACTCGATCTGGTGGAAGTGGCAGCAGAAACCGGGCGCGCTCAGCAGATCGTCGCCAGCGTGTACTTCGCGCTCGGCGGTCGCTTCGACCTGCACTGGCTGGGCAAACAGATTTCCGCCCTGCCCGCCGAGACGCACTGGCAAGGCTTGGCGCGAACCGCACTGCGGGACGACCTCTCCGCGCAGGCGAGACACCTCGCCGGAAACGTCTTGCGCCTGTCGCCCGATCTGGACGACCCGGAGGCCCTGGTCGCCGCATGGGAGAACCAGCGCTGCACCCAGATCGAACGCAGCCGTCTGCTCTTTGCCGACATCAAGAGCTCGACCGTCATCGACATGCCGATGCTGTCGGTCACACTGAGGGAGTTGCGCAACCTGGCCTAACAGCGCACAGCCCCGCGCCAGAATTCTGGCGCGGGGCTGCCGTCAGCGTTCCACCTGACCAAGCAGCAGGCTGACGGAAGGACACGCACACGCCACGACACTCAGCTGCAGACGCAAAGGCAGATACCAGGCCGGCAACTCCGCGCGCCGTGCAAGGCGAAGATCCTGCACGTAATGGGCGATGAATCCGCAAACCAGGACGGGTACGGCAACGCTGCCGGCCAGCCAGGTTGCCGGCCACGCCAGCAGCGCGGGCACCGTGCTCCAGACAAAAGCCTCCGTGCGTTGCGGAGCGGTAAGCGTTGGCAGGACCATTGCGAAGCCCCAATGCAAGGCGCCGACAAAGCTGAGGATCACCGCGCCGTACCCAATCAGGGCTTCACGGAAGAACGCGCCCCCATCAACATCGACAGCAAGCAGCGCCGTCAGCATCACGAATGGCAACAGGCCGCCATAACCCAGCCATGCAACCGCATGCGGCCGGGAATCAGGAAGCAAATTCATCAGACGCTCTCCACAACAGGGCTTGAAGCTCACACTCGGCCGCTGACATACGTCCACGACAAATATTGAACATCAATCATAATTTCAGCTCAGGCGTTCTGATACTATGAACATCAATAAGTTTTGTCCAGGACAAACAAGGATAATCGTCGCTCTGCGCACACACCGGCTGACCGAGTTCGACGCCATCCTTGCTGTTGCAATCCATGCTCAAGAAATCCGATTTACCGACCAGGATCTGCGCGTGCTGCGGTCGTCCCTTCACCTGGCGCAAGAAGTGGGCGCGCTGCTGGGAAGAGGTCAAGTACTGCTCCGTCCGCTGCAGCAGCAGGCAGCGCAAGGCTGACGCATGACTGCCATCATCTACTGGTTCCGAAACGATCTGCGACTGCATGACAACCCCGCGTTCGAAAAGGCGTGCTGTCTCGCTGAGCAGAGCCGCTGCGAACTCGTTCCGGTCTACTGCCATGCGACCGAGCAGACGACGCGCTGGGGTTTCCCGCGAATTGGCCTGCACCGGCGCCACTTCGTCTCCACAGCCGTTGCCGGCCTCTCAGAGGCAATCACTGCGGCGGGGAGCCACCTGATCGAACTGACCGGCCCTTGCGCTGAAGCCCTGCCAGCGCTGGCGCGATCGCTCGGTGCAGAAAGAATCGTCTGCGAAACCATCGCAGCGCCCGAAGAAGAGGACGAGGTCGCAGCCTTGCGCCAGTCAGACATCATGGTCGATGAGGCCTGGCAATCCACCCTGCTCGAGCCCGGCACGCTGCCCTTCGTGCGCAAGGACCTGCCCGATGTGTTCACCGAATTCAGGCGTGCGGTCGAAAAAGCGGCTATCAGACCTCGGCGCCCCCTGCCGGGACGCGATCGACTCCCACCCTTGCCAACGGGTTTGATGCCCTACCGGTCGAACACAAGCATCCGGTCAGTGACGCCAGATCCACGCTCCGCCTTTCCCTGCACCCGCCCGGAATTTCACGGCAGCGAGTCCGCAGCCATCGCGCATCTTCGAAGCTACATGGCACGTCGGTTGCCGCACAGCTACAAGTCGACCCGCAACAAGCTTGCCGGCATCGACGACTCCAGCAAGTTCTCTCCGTGGCTGGCAGTCGGCGCGCTCTCCGCACCGCAGATCCATGCGCATCTCGTGACTTTCGAAGCCAAACACGGTGCGAGCGAGAGCAGCTACTGGCTGTGGTTCGAACTGCTGTGGCGCGACTACTTTCGCCTGCTTCAGCGCAAATACGGCCGCCGTCTGTTCCGCGCCAGCGGGCTCAAGGGGAATGCGTCCCCGCCGCATGACACAAGCGCCTTCGAACGCTGGCGCTGCGGCCAGACAGGTCACGCCCTGATCGACGCCGGAATGCGGGAGCTTGCAGCAACGGGCTATATCTCGAATCGCATGCGCCAGATCGTCGCCAGCTATCTCATCCATGAACTCGGCTGTGACTGGCGCGCAGGTGCCGCCTGGTTCGAATCCTGCCTCATCGACTTCGACATCTGCAGCAACCAGGGCAACTGGCTGTATATCGCTGGCTACGGCACCGACCCGCGCGGGGGGCGCCGCTTCAACCCCGACAAACAGGCTGCGGAACACGATCCCGACGGGAACTACCGCGCACGCTGGAGTGCACCATGACAACGCTGCGCCTCATTCTCGGCGACCAGCTCAACCCTGGGCACAGCTGGTTCGCCACCACCGCTCCCGATGTGGTCTACGTCCTGATGGAAATCCGTCAGGAAACCGACTACGTCCTGCACCATGCGCAGAAGATCATCGGCATCTTTGCTGCCATGCGAGACTTCGCCAGCACCTTGTCCGAGGCAGGACACCGGGTCGTCTATCTGGCCATCGACACCCCTGGCAACCTTCAGTCATTACGCGCCAATCTCGACATGCTGGTCAAAGAGCATGGCATCAACCGCTTCGAATATCAGGCGCCTGACGAATGGCGTCTCGACCGCCAACTCGCCGACTACCTGAAGCAGTCTGCACTCAAGGGCGGCATGGTCGATAGCGAACACTTCTACACCGCCCGCAACGAGGCCGCAGACATCTTTGCACAGCGCAAGCAGTGGCTGATGGAGCATTTCTACCGCCAGATGCGCAGCCGGCACCAGGTGTTGATGACCGGCAACAAGCCGCTCGGTGGCAAGTGGAACTTCGACCAGGACAACCGCAAACCCTGGCCCGGCTACCCTGCAGAACCGACCGACCGCCGGCCACGCCACGATCACACCGCCCTGTGGCAGACCATCGTCGATGCGGGCGTCGGCCACTTCGGAAACCCCTCGGCAGACCGTTTCACCTGGCCGCTGAACAGTGCGGAAGCCCTGCAGCAACTGGATGATTTCATCCGCGACGGCCTGCCCCACTTTGGCGACTTCCAGGATGCGCTTACCTACCGCGCGTGGCGTCTGTTCCACTCTTTGCTCTCATTCGCACTCAACACCAAGATGCTCAACCCGCGCGAGGTCGTGCAGCGCGCCGAAACCGCCCACCTCGAAGGCAAAGTGCCACTGCCTGCGGCAGAAGGCTTCATTCGCCAGATCCTCGGCTGGCGCGAATACGTGCGCGGCGTGTATTGGGCGAACATGCCTGACTACGTCAGCCATAACTTTTTCGGACACGACCGCCCGCTTCCATCGTGGTTCTGGACCGGCGAGACGCGAATGCGCTGCCTCGCCCACAGCATCAACCAGTCGCTGGAACACGCCTACGCCCACCACATCCAGCGCCTGATGGTAATCGGCAACTTCGCCCTCCTCGCCGGCCTCGATCCGGTGGCCGTGCACCGCTGGTACCTCGGCATCTACATCGACGCCTTCGAGTGGGTGGAACTGCCCAACACCCTGGGCATGAGCCAGTACGCAGACGGCGGTGGCCTTGCGACGAAACCGTATGTATCAAGTGCCGCCTATATCGACCGCATGAGCGACTACTGCAAAGGCTGCGCCTACGACCGCAGCGCACGAAGCGGAGAGAGGGCCTGCCCGTTCAACGTCTTGTATTGGGACTTTTTTGAGCGAAATCGGGCAGTGCTCGAGACCAATCATCGGCTGGGGATGGTTTATCGGCAGTTGGGGAAGTTCGATGAGGTGGCACGCGACGCTATCCACCAACGTGCGGCGTTGGTGAGGGATGGGCTTGAGAAGCTGTGAATGTCGAAGTGCTGGATTCCGGAGCGAGACGCTGCCGTTCAAGAAACTGCCACGCGGACTTCCCAGTCGTGAACGCAAGAACGCCGACCCAGTGGATCGGCGTTCTTGCTTGCAATGCTTTGGTGGCCAGTCGCGGAATCGAACCACGGACACGCGGATTTTCAATCCGCTGCTCTACCAACTGAGCTAACTGGCCAACGAGGAGCGCATTATAGCGGAAGATTTTCCGGCGTCAATGCAAAATCGCATTCAAATTCACTTGTTCCTTCTCCAGAGGCCTGCGCGCCGTGTCAGCACAGCGTGCTGGTGCTGCGTTAGACCGTGACCGACTCATCTTGAGACAATCATGCGCGTACTACTGGTCGAAGACGACCCCGAGCTGTCAGACGGCATCGCCAGTTTTCTGCGCGGCCAGGGAGATACCGTCATGCAGGAGAGCGACGGGATGCGTGCGGATCAGCTGCTGCAGGCAGAGTCCGTTGATTTCGCGCTGGTTGACGTCGGCCTTCCCGGGCTTGGCGGCTATGAGCTGGTGCGACGCATTCGCAGCCGCCAGCAGGCGGTTCCGGTGATGCTGATTACCGCACGCGACGCGCTCGACGACCGCATCTACGGCCTCGACCTTGGTGCCGACGACTATCTGGCCAAGCCATTCCAGCTTGCAGAGCTCACAGCGCGGATGCGGGCTGTACTGCGGCGAGGCAAGTATGCGACGACGCAGTCGATTGCCTTTGGCCCTCTGACGCTCGACCTTGACGGCAGACTGGCTGCGCTGAACGGCGAACCGCTGAACCTCACCGCGCGCGAATGGACGCTGCTTGAAGCGCTTGCGGCAGCCGACGGGCGCACCGTGCCCAAGGACCACCTGCAGGCAGACGCCAGCGGCAATGCAGTCGAGGTGTACATCTCGCGCCTGCGCCCCCGCCTTGAGCCTGCGGGCCTGCTGATCCGCACGGTGCGCGGCTTCGGCTACAGGCTGGAACTTGGCCCCGGCCACTAGGCCATGCAGATCAGCCTTTACCGGCGCCTGCTGCAGAATTTTGCCGGCCCCACCTTCCTGCTGCTGATCACGGCCGGTGGCATCAGCTACGGCATCGCAAAGAGCGTGGTCGGTACCGCCTACGACCAGAACCTGATCAACCTCGCACATGGGGCGGCAAACCATGTCCTGCTGCGGGATGGGCAGATCGCGCTCGACCTCACGGGCGGCGCCGAGCAGGTTCTGCGGACGGACACCATCGACGACATCTACTTTCGCGTCAGAACCGGAACGGGAAGCATCCTGGGTGGTGATGCGGACCTGCCCTCACTCGGAAGTGAGCGCTCACGCAACGGCACAGGAGCCGCGGAGCTGCAGCCGAACGTCGAGAGCCTGCCCGCTCACCACCTGGCCGCGCCGCAGTTCTTCGACAGCCACTATCGCGACACGCCGATTCGTGCAGTCCGCCTGCAGCAGACCCTTGGTCACCACACCATCTACATTACCGTTGGCGAGACGCTGAACAAGCGCCAGCAGGCACTGGAGCGCCTGCTGCTTGGCTTCGGATCGGCTGCAGTCATGCTGCTGGCTGCGGCGACGCTGGCCGTGCGCCTCGGCATTCCGTCCAGCCTGGCCCCATTGAAGCGGCTCGAAGATGAACTGCGCGGGCGCACCGGTGCCGATCTTTCGCCCCTGTCGCCCGAGAGCGTGCCGCTCGAGATTCGCGAAGTCGTCCGCGCACTCAACGCCCTGTTCGATCGCCTGCGCGCGGTGAATACCGGGCAGCGACAGTTTCTGCAGGACGCCGCTCATCAACTGCGCACCCCGCTCGCCGGGCTGCAGATGCAGATCGAGTTGCTTGAGTCGCACCCGGCGGACGCCGCCGCACTGGCGCGACTGAAACACTCCGTTCAGCGCGTGACGCGCCTTGCCAACCAGTTGCTCGCGCTGGCGCGCGCGGAGGCCGGTGCGCAGTTGATGGTCAATGCATCGACGGTCGATTTCGCCCACCTGATCGACGACATGGTCGAGGAATGGCTGGAGAAAGCCGATGCACGCTCGATAGACCTCGGCATCGCGCGCGAACCGGTCTCCATCGTCGGCGACCCTACACTGCTGCGCGAACTGATCGCCAACCTGATGGACAACGCCTTGCGCTACACGCCCAACGGTGGAGAAGTCTCGCTGCACTGTGCGGTGGCAGACGGGATGCTTGAACTCGAGATCAGCGACACTGGCCCGGGGATTCCGGAGGACAGGTGGGAAGCCGTCTTCGAGCGCTTCTACCGCCTGCCCGAAACGAGCCTGTCGGGAAGCGGACTCGGACTGCCGATTGCCCGCGAGATTGCGCGCTGCCATCACGGCAGCATCAGGATCTCAGCCTCGCCGCGCGGCAAGGGCACGCGGGTCCAAGTCAGCTTGCCGCTGACACAGTAAGAAAAAAGGCTGCAGCGGGCATCGCCCACTGCAGCCTGCTGGCTCATTTCACGCTCACCGCAGCACCCTGCGGATGAGCGCATCTGTTAGAGCAGATCAGTGACCGGAAGCCCCCGACGCACCGATGCCGGTCTCGGAGCGAACTTTCTGCGCCAGATACCCCGCACGGTCGAGCTTCGCACGCTCGCTGTTGTCCAGCACCGAGAACAGCCAGATCCCGATGAAGCCTGCCGCCATCGAGAACAGCGCCGGCGAAGTGTAGGGGAAGAACGCCGACCCCTTGGGGTTGCCCAGCGTCGCTTCCCACACCGAAGGCGACACCACCGTGAGCACCACCGCAGTGGTCAGCCCGAGGAAGCCGCCAATCGCCGCACCACGCGTTGTGCAATCCTTCCACAGCACCGACATGAACAGCACCGGGAAGTTGGCCGATGCCGCAATCGCGAAGGCCAGTGACACCATGAAGGCGATGTTCTGCTTCTCAAAGGCGATCCCCAGCACCACGGCGACCACACCCAGCGCAAGCGTGGTCATGCGCGAGACACGCAGCTCGGAAGCCGAGTCGGCGTTACCCTTCTTGAACACCGTGGCGTACAAGTCGTGCGAGACGGCAGAAGCACCGGACAGCGTCAGCCCCGCAACCACCGCCAGAATGGTGGCGAAAGCCACTGCGGAGATGAAGCCGAGGAACACGTTGCCACCCACCGCATTGGCAAGGTGGATCGCCGCCATGTTGTTGCCGCCGATCAGGCCGCCCTTCGCATCAAGGAAGCCCGGATTGGTCGACACCAGCACGATCGCGCCGAAACCGATGATGAAGGTCAGCACATAGAAGTAGCCGATCCAGGTGGTGGCCCAGAACACCGACTTGCGCGCTTCCTTTGCATCGGGAACGGTGAAGAAGCGCATCAGGATGTGCGGCAGGCCAGCGGTGCCGAACATCAGCGCCATGCCGAAGGAGATCGCCGAAATCGGGTCCTTGATGAAGGACCCTGGCCCCATGATCGCCTGCCCGAGAATCCCCGCCTCCTCGATCGTCTTGCCTGCCGCCACGGCAGTCGTTGCCTTGACCTGCACCGATGCGGCAAACAGCGCTTCCGGCGAGAAGCCGTACTGCGCCATCACCATGAAGGCCATGAAGGACGCGCCGGCCAGCAGCAGGCAGGCCTTGATGATCTGCACCCAGGTGGTCGCCGTCATGCCGCCGAACAGCACATAGACCATCATCAGCGCACCAACGATGACCACCGCCATCCAGTACTCGAGGCCGAACAACAGCTTGATCAACTGGCCCGCGCCGACCATCTGCGCGATCAGGTAGAAGGACACCACCACCAGCGTACCGGATGCGGCAAAGGCCCGGATCGGGGTCTGCTTGAAGCGGTAGGCGGCAACGTCGGCGAAGGTGAACTTGCCCAGGTTGCGCAGCCGCTCTGCCATCAGGAAGGTGATCACCGGCCAGCCCACAAGAAAGCCGATCGAGTAGATCAGACCGTCGTAGCCGCTCGCCATCACCGCGGCCGAGATACCGAGGAAGGACGCGGCCGACATGTAGTCGCCGGCAATCGCCAGACCGTTCTGAAAGCCGGTGATGCCGCCACCTGCGGTGTAGAAGTCTGCAGCGGACTTGGTCTTGGCCGCTGCCCACTTGGTGATGAACAGGGTAAGCACCACAAAGCCACCGAACATGCTGATTGCAGTCCAGTTGGTGGCCTGTTTTTCGGCCTGCCCGAGGTCGCCACCGGCCGCCAGCGCGGCCGCGGACAGCAGGGCAAGCGCAAGGCCGCCCAGAATATTGAGATGGCGGGCGTTCATTTGCCTGCCTCCCTGACGACTTCTTCGTTCAGCTTGTCGAACTCGGAGTTCGCACGGCGCACGTAGATGCCCGTGATGATGATGGTGAAGACGATCACCCCGAAACCCACCGGGATGCCAACAGTCATTACACCCTCGCCCAGACGGGCCGCGAACAGCTCCTTGTCGAAAGCGATGATCGCGATGTAGCCGTAGTAGACGACCATCATGATCGCCGTCAGCAGCCAGCCAAATTTCGAGCGCGTACTCACCAGGCGCTGATATTTCGGGTTGGCAATAATCTTTGCCACCGAATCGTTTTCCATGTCTCCCCCTCCACGCGGGCGTTGATCGCACCGGACATGTGCCCGGCCAGCCACAAGGTAGTGAGGGAGACTTACGACGAGCTTACGTAAACTGTTTTTTATTCTTTTATATCAACAGCTTACTGATTTCTTAACCCTGACTGAACGCGACATTGACAATCGGCATCGCACGCTCAGCCCAGCGGATAGTAGTCGCCATGCACGGGCGGCGGCAGCTGCAGCTGGCTGCGCGGAAAGACAACCTGCGCGACGGTCCCCTGCCCCGCCGGATTGGGGCTCAGGCTGACCGTGGCGCGATGCAGCTCGGCAATCTCGCGCACGATGGGCAACCCCAGCCCCGAACCGTCCGCGCCGCTGCCCAGCACCCGATAGAAGCGCTCGAATACGCGCTCGCGATCCGCCTCGGGGATACCCTCGCCGGTGTCCTCGACTTCGAAAATCGGCGCCCCGGCGTGACGGGTGCGTGCAGTCACGCTGCCACCGCGCGGGGTGTACTTGATGGCGTTGTCCATCAGGTTCTTGACCATCTCGCGCAACAGCACCGGGTTGCCCTCGACCAGCATGCCCTGCCCGCTGCTCTCCACCCCCAGATCGATACCCTTGGCAAGCGCGCGCGGGAACAGATCCTGCCCCACTTCACGCACCATCGCCTCGACATCGACCGGCTCGACCGCGTAGAGCTTCTCGAAGCTGGCCTCGGCACGGGCAAGCGAAAGCAGCTGGTTGATCAGGTGCCCGGCGCGCTCGGTGCTGTCGGCAATCTGCGTCAGCGAATTGCGCAGTTGCTCGGGATCGCTCTCGAGCAGTGCCAGCTCGGTCTGCATGCGCAAACCGGTCAGTGGCGTGCGCATCTGGTGCGCGGCATCGGCAATGAAGCGTTGCTGCGCCTGCAGGTTCTCTTCAAGACGCGCCATCATGTCGTTGAAGGCGATGATCAGCGGCCGCACCTCCTCCGGGACGCTGGCGGGCACGATCGGCGACAGGTCGGTCGGACGCCGTCGCCGGATCAGGCTTTGAAGGCGGTTGAGCGGCGCAATCCCGCGCGTCAGCCCCACCCACACCAGCACCACGGCCAGCGGAATGATCGCGAACTGCGGCAGCAGCACCCCGGTCACCACCCGCGAGGCGAGGTCAGAGCGCTTGTTGCGGGTTTCGGCAACCTGCACCAGCACCAGCGGACTGGCAGGCTCCGGCCAGGCACGCAGGAACTGATAGGCGACCCTCACCTCCTCGCCATGGATGACCTCGTCGCGGTAACGCACCTCCTCACCCAGCACCGACGCAGGCGGCGCCACCCAGGGGATCTCGCGGTCACCGGTGATGGTCTCGCCCCCCTGGTCGGCGACCTGGTAATAGACGGTGTCGTCCTGATCGGCCCTGAACAGGGCGCGCGGTGGCGCCGGAAAATGCACCACCACCTTGCCGTCCTCCACCTTGACCAGCCGCGCTAGCGCGCGCGCACTGTCGGCCAGCGCACGGTCGTAGGGCTGATTGGCGATGTTGTCCGCAACGTTGTGGGTGACGATGATGGAAATCGGCCACAGGAACAGCAAGGGCGCGAGCAACCAGTCGAGGATTTCGCCGAACAGTGAGTTGGGCTGTCCGGGCGCGCGCTGCCCGCTCGGCTTCCGGTCAGCCTTTCGCAGCCGGGACAGCATCCGGATTTTCCAGGCAATAGCCCAGACCGCGAACGGTCACGATACGGACGCCACTATCCTCGAGCTTCTTTCGGAGTCGATGCACATAGACCTCGATCGCGTTGCTCGACACTTCCTCACCCCAGCCGCACAGGTGGTCGACCAGCTGGTCCTTGCTCACCAGCCGCCCGACCCGCAGGATGAAGACCTCCAGCAACCCGACCTCACGCGCGGAGAGTTCGACCATCTGACCATTGATCTTGACCACATGGTCGGCCTGATCGTACGTAAGGTTGCCTACCTCGATGCAGCGCGGCTGGCCGGTACCACGCCGGGTATGGGCACGCACACGGGCCTCGAGTTCGGGCAAGGCGAAGGGCTTGGTCATGTAGTCGTCCGCGCCCGCATCAAGGCCGCGCACGCGATCCTCGACACCGTCCTGCGCGGTGAGGATCAGGACCGGTATTGCAGACTTGCGCCCCCGCAATCGTTTGAGCACCTCGATTCCTGGCAGCTTCGGGAGTCCAAGGTCGAGAATCAGCAGGTCGTAGGGCTGCGAAGCGAGCGCTGCATCCGCGTCTGCACCATTGGCGACATGGTCGATTGCATACCCGCCACGCTTGAGTGCCCTGCCGATTCCGTCGGCGATGACTGGGTCATCTTCCGCTAGAAGAATGCGCATAGGATTCCGGATGTAAGTTGAATGTAAGCGGAACCCATTAAATTCAGCCCCGCTGTTCTCCTTTTACTCGGTCTTCGGGAACGCACGCGTTCAGCAGCGCACGCGTTCCGGGGAGCGTCGCGCTCATGGCGCCGATGCTCCCTGCCGTCTTTTCCTTTCTCCGCGATTATCCCACGCCTGAGTCATTGCGCGTAGCGCTTTGCTCCATGCGCGATTGCGCGCGCCCTTGCCCCGCGCCATTACGAGCTGGGGGCAGGACTCGACAGGCAAAAAAAAGCCCCGCCGAAGCGGGGCTTTTGAGCCGGACCGTAAGGTCAGCGGGCAATTACATGCCCATGCCGCCCATACCGCCCATACCACCCATGCCGCCCATGTCGGGCATGCCGCCACCAGCCTTGTCGTCGGCCAGTTCAGCAACCATGCAGTCGGTGGTGAGCATCAGGCCAGCAACCGAAGCTGCGTTCTGCAGCGCGGTGCGGGTCACCTTGGTGGGATCCAGCACGCCCATCTCGACCATGTCGCCGTACTCGCCGGTCGCAGCGTTGTAGCCGAAGTTGCCTTCACCTTCGGTCACGCGGTTCACCACCACCGAGGGCTCGTCACCCGCGTTGGCGACGATTTCGCGCAGCGGCTGCTCCATGGCGCGCAGCACGATCTTGATGCCTGCGTCCTGGTCATGGTTGTCACCCTTGAGGCCGGTGAGGTTGGCACGAGCACGCAGCAGGGCAACGCCGCCGCCGGGAACGATACCTTCTTCAACGGCAGCACGGGTGGCGTGCAGTGCGTCTTCGACGCGCGCCTTCTTTTCCTTCATTTCGACTTCGGTCGCAGCGCCAACCTTGATCAGCGCAACACCGCCGGCCAGCTTGGCCACGCGCTCTTGCAGTTTCTCACGATCGTAGTCGGAGGTTGCTTCTTCGATCTGAACACGGATCTGCTTGACGCGTGCTTCGATGCGCTCACCGTCGCCGGCACCGTCGATAACGATGGTGTTTTCCTTGCCGACTTCGATACGCTTGGCCTGGCCCAGCTCTTCCAGCGTGCACTTCTCGAGGGTCAGACCCACTTCTTCTGCGATCACCTGGCCGCCGGTCAGGACAGCGATGTCCTCCAGCATGGCCTTGCGGCGGTCACCGAAGCCCGGCGCCTTGACGGCGCAGGTCTTGAGGATGCCACGGATGTTGTTCACCACCAGGGTCGCCAGCGCTTCGCCATCGACATCTTCAGCGATGATCAGCAGCGGACGGCCAGCCTTGGCAACTTGCTCGAGTACCGGCAGCAGGTCACGGATGTTGGAGATCTTCTTGTCGAACAGCAGAACGAACGGGTTGTCGAGGATGGCAACCTGCTTGTCCGGGTTGTTGATGAAGTAGGGCGACAGGTAGCCGCGGTCGAACTGCATGCCTTCGACGACGTCGAGTTCGTTGGCGAGGCTCTTGCCGTCTTCAACGGTGATCACGCCTTCCTTGCCAACCTTGTCCATGGCGCGGGCGATGATCTCGCCGATGTCAGCGTCGGAGTTGGCGGAGATCGAACCGACCTGGGCGATTTCCTTGTTGGTCGAGCAGGGCTTCGACAGCTTCTTCAGCTCGTCGATGGTGGCGATGACAGCCTTGTCGATACCGCGCTTGAGGTCCATCGGGTTCATGCCGGCAGCAACGAACTTCATGCCTTCACGAACGATCGACTGAGCCAGCACGGTTGCCGTGGTGGTGCCGTCACCGGCGATGTCGGAGGTCTTGGAAGCAACTTCCTTGACCATCTGAGCGCCCATGTTCTCGAACTTGTCCTTCAGTTCGATTTCCTTGGCGACCGAAACACCGTCCTTGGTCACGGTCGGGGCGCCGAAGGAGCGCTCGAGCACGACGTTGCGACCCTTGGGGCCGAGGGTGACCTTGACCGCGTTGGCCAGGGTGTTGATACCAGCAACCATGCGCTCGCGCGCGGAATCACCGAACTTGACTTCTTTAGCAGCCATTCTTTAGAACTCCTGAATTATTTCGAATCGAGAATCGTGGGATTGCGGGAGGCTCAGCCTTCAACCACGCCCATGATGTCTTCTTCGCGCATGACGAGCAGCTCGTCGCCTTCGACCTTCACGGACTGGCCGGCGTACTTGCCGAACAGCACCTTGTCGCCCACCTTGACGGCCATCGGACGCACGTTGCCGTCGTCCAGGATCTTGCCGTTGCCGACAGCCAGCACTTCGCCCTGATCGGGCTTTTCACCGGCGGAATCGGGGATCACGATACCGCTGGCGGTCTTGCGTTCGGCTTCCAGACGCTTGACGATCACGCGATCGTGCAGGGGACGAATCTTCATCGAGTTCACTCCTTAGTACTGTTTAAACTGTGGCGGGACCATCCCGCCGGAAAATTCGCAGTGGTCACGGCTTGCGCCGGACTGTTAGCACTCACTGCCAACGAGTGCTAATAATAGGGGCGGGGTTTCGCTATTTCAAGAGCGGAGACGGAAGAAAAATTTGCTGCGCCGCAGCGAGCAGTTCAGAACGCGACCGCTACGCCAAAGTGCAGACGCAGCCGGGCGTCGTCGTGGCCCCATGCGAGATCGATCGCCAGCGGGCCTGCCGGACTGCGCCAGCGCGCACCCAGACCGTAGCCGGTGCGCAGTCGGAACTCACTGCGAGAGTCCGCGGCATCGCCGGCATCGACGAATGCCGCCACGCCCCAGTCGCGACGAAACCAATGCACGTACTCGCCACTGAGCGTTCCCAGATAGCGGCCACCCACGGTTGCATCGCCTTCGGTCACGCCGAGGCTCTGATAGGCATAACCCCGCACCGATTGCGAGCCGCCGGCGCGGAACAGGAAATCCTGCGGGATACCGTCGCGGGAAGGTGCGAGCGTGGCACCCAGCTCTCCGCGCAGGGTCAGCATGTCGGCCTCACCGATCGGAAAATAGTGCTGATATCGGCCATAGAGGCGCACGAAGTCCTGCTCCGCAAGCGCAATGCTCGAACCGCCGCCAATCTGCACCTCGAGAACATGCCCGCGCCGCGGATCGAGCACGTTATCCACCGCTCGCTGCACCCAGGTCCAGTTTGCCGTCAGGGTTGTCAGGCTGGACGAATCGGCGCCATCGGGATGCAGGGACTCATGCTGCAGCCGCAGCGCGATCTGGGTTTCGATATCACCCCGAACGGTGGTGCGGCCGATACCGATCGCCTGACTTTCCGTCTTCAGCCCTTCAAGATCGCTGTTGTCGATCAACGCGCCGATGCTGTCGCGATGGCCGTCGGGCGCAGGCGGAAAGAACAGATCGGCAAACACGGACTGGCGCAGTTGCTCGAGACGAATGCCCGATGACAGCTCCCATCCACGCGAAAGAATATTGACGTCGCGATACGCTGCCTCGACCCGATAGCCGGTATTGCTCGATACACCGGCACCGAAACTCAGGCGCCGCGACTGGGCTTCAGCCACTTGCACACGCACGGGCACGGCAGCAGCCAGCGCCGGGTCACGCTCGATATCGACCACCACCGAGGCAAACTGGGGTGCGCCCTGCAAGGCCTCCTGCAAGGCAAGCAGCGCGTCATGATCATAGATATCGCCCGCCTCAACCGTGCTGTAGCGCGTAACAAGGTCGGCCGGCAGACGGGTCAGGCCAGTGACTGCGAGCTCGCCAAGCCTGAAGGTCGGGCCGCTGTCGATCACGACCGACAGCCCCACTTCGGTGCCGGCTTCATTGACTTCGGCACGCGTACTCAGTGTGCGCGCAGCAGCGTAACGGCGGCGACTCACCGCATCGAGCAACTGCTGTTTGGCACGATCCCATTCGGACTGACGAAAGGGTCTGCCCACTGGCAAGGCCCAGTTTTCGCGCAGGCTGTCACGCAAGGCTGCTGCCTCGGCATCGCTCGCACTCGCCAGTTCGCCTTCGAAACCGATATCGACCGCGGTAATGGCGGCACGCACGCCAGGCTCCACGACCAGCGTCCATCTATCACCGCTGCGCCGGTCGAGCCTGACTTCGGACTTGAAGTAGCCTTCCGTGGATAACAGGTCGACGACTTCCCGCCGCGTGCGACGCACCAGCGCGGTCTGATCGGGCCCGACCTCGGGCACCGTCAGCTCGGCCGACTTCAGCACGCGCACGTGTTGCCGCAGCAGTGCGCTGACGGCGTCCGGCGCCTCGAGCGCCACGCTGACGCGATCCTGTGCCCCGGCACCGTTTCCCCACAAGAGAAGACATCCCAGGGCCAGGTGGCTCAGCGCACGGAAAAGTGAATCAAGCTTCAAGATGATATGCAGTCACGCGTTCGACCTCGCTCTTCGAGCCGAGCACGACAGGCACACGCTGGTGCAGCTTGCTGGGCTTGATGTCGAGGATGCGCTCGCGCCCGGTGGTCGCTGCGCCACCGGCCTGTTCGATCAGCATGGCCATCGGATTGGCTTCGTACATGAGCCGCAGCTTGCCGCCCTGGGCGCGGCATTTTTCGTCGAGCGGATACATGAAGATGCCGCCTCGGGTCAGCACACGGTGCACGTCAGCCACCATTGATGCCACCCAGCGCATGTTGAAATCGACACCTCGGGGGCCGGCCTTGCCTTCCTGCAGTTCGGCGATATAACGCTGAACCGGCGCCTCCCAGTGGCGGGCGTTGGACGCATTGATGGCGTATTCGCGGGTTTCCTCGGGCACCGTCATGTAAGGAGTGGTGTAGACGAAGCTGCCCATCTCGCGATCGAGCGTGAAGGCGTGAACGCCCTTGCCCACTGTCAGCACCAGCTGGGTGGAGGGGCCGTAGATCGCATAGCCGGCGGCCACCTGCTCGCTGCCCGGCTGCATGAAGCTTTCCTCGGTCGGATCGCCCTCGCCCTCGGGGTTGCGCAGCACCGAGAAGATCGTGCCCACCGTGACGTTGATGTCGATGTTTGACGAACCGTCGAGCGGGTCGAACATCAGCAGATAGCCGCCCTTGGGGAAATCGAACGGGATCTGATGCACGGTTTCGACCTCTTCGGACGCCATCGCCGCAAGGTGGCCACCCCATTCGTTGGCCTGAAGCAGGATCTCGTTGGCAATCACGTCGAGCTTCTTCTGTGCCTCGCCCTGCACGTTGTCCGTGCCGGCCTCGCCCAGCACGCCTGCGAGCGCCCCTTTGGACACATTGACACCGATTGCCTTGCAGGCGCGAGCCACGACCTCGAGCAAGAGCCGCAGATCGGCCGATACGCGTCCGGCGCGCTGCTGCTCGATCAGGAATTGGGTAAGGGTGACGCGACGCATGTGCAAAACTCCCGGAGACGGATGATTGAAGATGTCAGACCCGATTATCCCGTTTCCGCGACGTCTGCGCACCACGAGATGCACACTGGCGGTTATCATTTACGGCTTGGCGGTTCGCTGCCCTGCCCCGGACACGTACCGGGCAGTCTTTCTGGAGCACATAAGCCAAGTTATGCATGTGATGGTTCTCGGCGCCGGCATCACCGGCGTCACCACCGCCTGGTACCTGAAGCAGGCGGGGTTCGAGGTCAGCGTGATAGACCGCCAGCCGCAGGCCGGACAGGAAACGAGCTTTGCCAATGGCGGTCAGATCTCGGTCAGCCATCCCGAGCCCTGGGCCAACCCTGCAGCACCTTTCCTGGCGCTGCGCTGGCTCGGCCGGGATGACGCTCCGCTGCGCTTCAGCCCTCAGGCAAGCCTTGACCAGTGGCGTTGGGCGCTGTCCTTTCTGCATGAGTGTCTGCCGTGGCGCACGCAGCGCAACACCGAGGCGATTGCAGCGCTTGCCATCCACAGTCAGCGCGAGCTGCACCGGGTACGCGCAGCCGCCGGCATCGGGAACGACTACGATGCGCGCGAGCAGGGCATTCTTCACCTGTTTTTCAGCGCCAGGGATTTCGCGCATGCACCGGCACGCGCCGAGCATCTGATGCGACTCGGCATTGACGTCCGGGTGTGCTCAGCCGCCGAATGCCTTGCAATCGAGCCCGCGCTCGCCGCGCTTGCGCCGACGCTCGCGGGTGGTCTGCATGCACCGGGCGACGAGAACGGCGACGCGATGCGTTTTACCAGCGCGCTGGCGAAGGTGCTCGCACGCGACGGTGTGCAGTTCCACTATCAGACGACAATCGAGCGTCTGACCCACACTGGCGGCCTGATCGACGGTGTCGAGGTACGTGACAGCGAAGGGCGGGCTGGCACCCTCACCGCCAACGCCTATGTGGTGTGCATGGGCAGCTTCAGCCCGCTCATCGTGCACTCGCTTGGCGAACACCTGCCGATCTATCCGGTGAAGGGCTATTCGATCACGGCGCCGGTTGCGGACCCGGCACGGGCTCCGCAGGTCAGCCTGACCGATGAATCCCGCCGCATCGTCTGCTCCCGGCTCGGCGACCGGCTGCGTATCGCCGGCACAGCCGAACTCAACGGCTTTGACCTCACGATCGATCCCGCGCGCGGCCGTGCGATTCTGGACTGGGCCCGCACGCGGCTGCCCGGCGCCATCGACCCGGCTCAGGCGAAACTGTGGACCGGGCTGCGCCCCGCCACCCCGAGCAACCTGCCGATCATCGGCAAGGGGCGCGGCGTCAATCTCTGGTACAACACCGGCCACGGCACGCTGGGCTGGACCCTGGCCTGCGGCTCGGCCGAGATTCTCGCCGGCCTGATGCACGGTCGCGCACCGACCGTGCCCTTCCCCGTCCGGCGCCCCTGACACAGCGGGCGCATCGCGGGGGGGGGGCTTACACCTTCTCCGCGTCCGCCCGGGCAGGTGCAGACGTGCAGGCACAACTGCCTGCCGGTGCACTCCCGCTGCAGTCACCCTCAGGCGGCGTGATCACGCCGGTCTCGACATCGAAGCCGATACTGTCCAGATGAAAGGCCAGTGCGGCATCCATGCCATTGACGTGATTGTCGAACCAGGCAGGCAACTCCTCCATCAGCCGTTTGCCCAGAAACGCATCACCACGCTCGAGACGATTGCGTACGTCACGCATCACGACCAGGACACGGTCGTGCTCGGCACGATGGCAGCCGGGGAAATTCACCTGCTCCATCCAGCGATTTTCCTGATCGAAATGTGCTTCGGTGTGGGCGATGAAGTCATCGAGGCGTGCCAGAAAGTGCTCGGGCGCAGCCTCGACAACGGCGTTGTAGTGGCTCACGAACTCCTCGTGGGTCTGGTCCATCTTTCCGAGACCGAGCTGAAGCTGCTCGTTCCATTGCATCAGTGCCATCCTTGCATTCTCCTGAACATCGGCCCACTCGGGCCTTGCGGTGCCGCTTTATAACGCAGAATCGTCACCGGTCCGATGATGTCGGTCAACCGCATACTGTAAAAACCCTTCCCCTCCAGGACACTGCAATGAAGCGGTCATCGGGAAACGCTAGATTGGGCTGACGACAACCGGCACAGACCATGAACATCCTGATGATTTCAGATGTGTTCTTTCCCCGCATCAATGGGGTCAGCACATCGATAGAGACGTTCCGCAACTCTCTCAAGGCACGCGGCATCCGCTCCACGCTCATTGCCCCCGCCTACCCTCAGCACAGCACCAGCAGCGCGGGCGACATCATCCGGATTCCCTCGCGCTTCATCCCGCTAGACCCGGAGGATCGCATGATGCAGCGTGCGGCGATCCACGACCAGATCGCAGCCTTGCAGGGACAGCGCTTCGATCTGGTGCACATCCACACGCCCTTCGTTGCGCACTACGCCGGACTCGAACTGGCGAAGGCCCTCGACCTTCCCTGCGTCGCCACGTATCACACGTTTTTTGAGGAATACCTCTTTCACTACGTACCCTTCGTGCCCCGCGCATGGCTGCGCGGCGCGGCACGACGCTTCTCGCGCCAGCAGTGCAACGAACTCGACGCCGTCATCGTGCCCTCACGGGCGATGGCCGATACGCTTGCGGCCTACGGTGTGAGCACGCCGGTGCACATCCTCCCCACCGGGATTCCGGAACACCAGTTTCACGGTGGCGACGGCTGTCACTTTCGTCAGCGCTACGACATTCCCAAGAGCCGGCGCCTGCTGCTCTTTGTCGGCCGGGTCGCACACGAGAAGAACATCGACTTTCTCATCGACATGGTCGGTGAGCTGCGCAGGAGCGAGCCCGCGGCAATGCTGCTCATTACCGGAGAAGGTCCTGCGCTGAGCAGCCTGCGCACGAAGGTCGAACGTGCAGGCCTCGGCGAGCACATCCGCTTCCTCGGCTACCTCGACCGTCACAACGAACTGCACGATTGCTATCGGGCCGCGGATCTCTTTGTATTTGCGTCACGCACCGAAACGCAGGGGCTTGTGCTGCTGGAAGCGATGGCACTGGGCACGCCGGTGGTGGCCCTTGCCGAAATGGGAACGGTGGATATCCTGGCACCGCAGCAGGGCTGCAGGATCGCGCCGAACAATCCGGTCCGCTTTGCGGAGATCGTTGCCCAACTGCTGAGCGATCGCAGACAACTGCAGCAACTGGGGAGCGATGCGCGGGACTATGCGCAGCAGTGGCACACCGAGGAGATGAGTCGGCGACTCGGCGCACTCTACGAAACGTGGGTCACAGATCACCGGCGTCAGGCGGCGCAGCTGAGCGTCGCCTGACGGGGTGGGTATTACTTGACGATCTTGAGATGGCCGCCACGAGGGGGCGGCGGACGATCGTCACCGGACTTGGGCGACTCGGACGGCTCGGGCGATGCCTCGGGCTCGGGTGCAAGCTCGAGCCCCGTCACATCGGCGTCATCCGGCGCATCTTCTTCGAACGGCTCACCATCATCGATGTCCGCCTCGAACGCCATGCCCTGCCCGTTCTCGCGCGCATAGACGGCCAGAACATTGCTCATCGGAATCAGGATGTGTTGCACCGAGCCGTTGAAACGCGCCTGAAAGCTGATCGACTCATTGTCCATCGTCAACTTGTTGGTCGCGTCCGCCCCGACGTTGAGCACAATCTGACCGTCCTTGCCGTAGCCGGGTGGCACGCGGGTGCTGGAATCGACCCGGGCGGCAAGATAGGGCGTGAAGCCCTGATCAGAACACCATTCGTAGATGGCACGAACCAGGTAAGGCTTGGTGGATACCATGTCTTGCGTGTCCTAAGTTCCGCCCGACCGGACCGCACAATCCCGCGCGACCGGTCGAAGCGTCGTCATGTCAGCGCCGCATTACCTTCTCGGACGGCGTCAGCGCGTCGATGAAACCCTGACGGCTGAAAATGCGCTCGGCGTACTTCATCATCGGAGCAGCCGCTTTCGGCAGTTCGATTCCGTAGTGCTCAAGACGCCACAGCAAGGGCGCGATCGCCACGTCCAGCATGGAAAACTCGTCACCCAGCATGAACTTCTGCTTGGTGAAGATCGGTGCCAGCTGGGTCAGGTGGTCGCGCACATGCGCGCGGGTCTTGTCCACGCCTTTCTGGTTGGCCTCGAGTGCGGCGATGTGAGCAAACAGCTCGTGTTCGAACGTATGCAGCAGTTGCCGCGCCCGCGCACGCAGGATGGGATCCGGCGGCATCAACTGCGGATGCGGGAAGCGCTCGTCGATATATTCATTGATGATGTTCGACTCGTACAGCACGAGATCGCGATCCACCAGCACCGGCACGCGGCCGTACGGGTTGATGATCGCAAGGTCTTCGGGCTTGTTGTAGAGGTCGACATCGATCACCTCGAAATCCATGCCCTTCTCGAAGAGCACGATCCGGCAACGGTGACTGAAGGGATCGGTCGTACCGGAATAAAGATTCATCATGATGTTGCGACTCCGGATGCAAAAAACAAAAGCGCACCACGCATTGATTTGCGCGGTGCGTCTGGAGGGAAACGAGTGTCAGGCCTTGCGGCCAGTCACCGATCCGCTCAATGAATATCCTTCCAGTAGTTCTTCTTCAGCGCGAGCGCCAGAACGAACAGACCTGCAAGGAAGGCAAGCACAACCATGCCGATGGTCTTGCGCTTCTCGGCGACGGGTTCTCCCATCCAGACAATGTAGGACACGAGATCCGCGATGGCATTGTCGTACTCTTCGGCGGTCAGCTTGCCCGGCTTGACCAGCTCAAGCGTCGAACCATGGTCGCCGGCCTTCGCCACCTGCTCACCCTGAAGCTCCCACAGCACGTGCGGCATGCCGACGTTCGGGAAAACCAGGTTGTTCCAGCCCGTCGGACGGTTCGGGTCACGATGGAACTGACGCAGGTAGGTGTAGAGCCAGTCGGCGCCGCTGCCGAACTCGGAAGCACGGGCACGTGCAACCAGGGTCAGGTCGGGAGGCGCTGCGCCAAACCACTGCTTGGCCTCCTCACGGCGCATCGCGATCTTCATCAGATCGCCGGTCTTTTCACCGGTGAACATCAGATTGTCGCGAATCGACTCCTCGGACAGCCCGATGTCCTGCAGCCTGTTGTAGCGCAGGAAAGAGGCACCGTGGCAGTTCAGACAGTAGTTGACGAAGAGCTTGGCACCGTGCTGCAGCGCAGCCGGATCCGTGCTCACCGGCGCCTTGTCGAGGTGCAGGACAGCACCGGCAGCCATCGCCATTGCCGGCGCAAACAGCACCACGGCAGCAGCACGCTTGATGAAACTGATTACACGCGATTTCATTTGAAAGTCACCCTTTCCGGTTCGGGTTTGCACTTGTCGAGCTTGCTGTACCACGGCATGGCCAGGAAGAAGGCGAAGTACAGGACCGAGCAGATCTGCGAAACCAGGGTACGGCCCGGGGTCGGCGGGAGCACGCCCAGGTAACCGAGAATGGCGAAGCAGACCACGAAAATCGCAACAGCGCTCTTGAAGATCACGCCCTTGTAGCGCATCGACTTGACCGGGCTGCGGTCCAGCCACGGCAGGAAGGCGATGATCACCACCGATGCGCCCATCGCCACCACGCCCCAGAACTTGGCGTCGAGACCGAACAGCGGATAGGTCACGGCACGCAGGATCGAGTAGAACGGCGTGAAGTACCACACCGGCGCGATGTGCGGCGGGGTCACCAGCGGGTCGGCCGGCAGGAAGTTGTTGAACTCGAGGAAGTAGCCACCTGCTTCAGGCGCAAAGAACACCACTGCGCTGAAGAAGAACAGGAAGGCCACCACGCCGACGATGTCCTTCACCGTGTAGTACGGATGGAAGGGAATGCCGTCGAGCGGGATGCCGTTGGCGTCCTTCTTCTTCTTGATTTCCACACCGTCCGGGTTGTTGGAGCCGACTTCGTGCAGCGCCACGATATGGGCAGCAACGAGGCCGATCAGCACCAGTGGCACGGCAATGACGTGGAAGGAGAAGAAGCGGTTCAGAGTGGCGTCCGAAACGACGAAGTCACCACGAATCACCAGCGACAGGTCAGGTCCGATCAGCGGAATGGCCGAGAACAGGTTAACGATCACCTGTGCGCCCCAGAACGACATCTGCCCCCATGGCAACAGATAGCCCATGAACGCTTCGGCCATCAGCACCAGGAAAATCAGGGTACCGAAGATCCAGATCAGTTCGCGCGGCTTGCGGTACGAGCCATAGAGCAGACCGCGGAACATGTGGAGATAGACCACGATGAAGAACGCGGAGGCCCCGGTCGAGTGCAGGTAGCGGATGATCCAGCCACCCGGCACATCGCGCATGATGTACTCGACGCTGGCAAAGGCCACCGGCACACCGGCGGCGTTCAGCGAGGCATCGGGCTTGTAGTGCATGACCAGAAAGATACCGGTCACGATCTGGATCACCAGCACCATGAGCGCGAGCGAACCGAAGAAATACCAGAAGTTGAAGTTCTTCGGTGCGTAGTACTCGGTCAGGTGACCCTTGATCGACGAGGTCAGCGGAAAACGCTCATCGACCCAGTTCAGCAAGGCTTGAGATTTGGTCGTCATCACTTACGCCTTTCCGTCGTCGCCAACGAGGATAGTGGTGTCCGCAAGGTACTTGTGCGGCGGAATTTCGAGGTTGTCCGGCGCCGGCATGCTCTTGTACACGCGGCCAGCCAGATCGAACATCGAACCGTGACATGGACACAGGAAGCCGCCCGGCCAGTCAGCAGACATGCCTGCTTCCGCGCCCGGCTTGAACTTCTCCGACGGTGAGCAACCAAGGTGCGTACAGATACCGACCGCGACCAGAAACTCCGGCTTGATCGAACGGTGCTGGTTCTTTGCGTACTCGGGCTGCTGCTGCTTCTCCGAACCCGGGTCGCTGAGGTTGGGTTCGGCTTTTGCAAGCGCCTCCAACATCTCGGGGGTGCGACGGAGCACCCAGACCGGCTTGCCGCGCCACTCGACCGTCATCATCTCGCCCGGAGCGAGCTTGCCCACATCCACCTCAACCGGCGCGCCTGCTGCCTTTGCGCGCTCGGACGGCGTCAGACTGGCAACGAACGGCACTGCCGTCGCCACGGCGGCTGCGCCACCTACGGCAGACGTTGCCAGCAACAATGTGCGGCGACCGCTGTCCATCTTTTGTTCAACGCTCATGACCCTCTTCCCAGTATGGAAAACGAAAGACCTGGATACAAAAACCCAAGGATTATAGCGAACTCACTGCAACAGAGAAAGCCATAGACCGCTCAAGACCTTGAGCAGTCAAGGATTTCAAGCCCTTGCGCACAACGGAAGAAGCCGCAAAGCCCCCACCGATGCCGCGGCGCACAATTTCGAGCCTCAGAGGCCCCGTCGCTCAACGAGCGCCTGGGCGATCGTGCCAATGTCGGTATGCTCAAGCTCGCCACCCACCGGCACACCGCGCGACAGCCTGCTCACGGACAGTCCGCGCGCACTTAGCAAGGTGGCAAGTGTATGCGCGGTCGCCTCACCTTCGTTGGTGAAATTGGTGGCAAGAATCACTTCCCGCACACTGCCATCGCCCGCCCGGGCGAGCAGCTTGTCGAGCTTCAGTTCGCGCGGACCGACACCGTCCAGCGGCGACAGGCGCCCCATGAGGACGTAGTAGAGCCCGTTGTAGGACTGCGTCTGCTCGATCATCGCAAGATCGGCAGGCATCTCGACCACGCACAGCAGACTGGCATCACGCCGCGGACTGGCGCAGCGCTGGCACACTGCCTCTTCGGTGAAGGTGTTGCAGCGGTCGCAATGACGCAGCACGTCGAGTGCATGACCCATCGCACGCGCCAGGCGGCCTGCGCCACGCTGATCACGCTGCAACAGGTGATAGGCCATGCGCTGCGCCGACTTGGGGCCAACCCCGGGCAGGCAACGCAGGGCGTCGATCAGTTCGTCAAGACTCGAAGGCTGCATTGATATCAGAACGGCAGCTTGAATCCGGGCGGCAGGTTCAGGCCCGAGGTAAAGCCGGCCATGCGTTCCTGAGTGGTGCTCTCGACCTTGCGCACAGCGTCATTGACGGCCGCAGCGACGAGATCCTCGAGCATTTCCTTGTCGTCCATGACCGAGTCGTCGATCGAGACCCGGCGCACATCGTACTTGCAGGTCATGACGACCTTGACCATGCCGGCACCCGACTGGCCGTCGACTTCGACGCTGGCCAGCTGGTCCTGCATCTTCTTCATGTTTTCCTGCATCTGCTGGGCCTGTTTCATCAGGCCTCCGAGACCGCCTTTCATCATGGTGACAACTCCCCAAAGTGAGATGGATGGTTAGAAGGGTTTGACTGTGGCTTCGACCAGCGTGGCATCGAAGCGCTCGATCAGTTCGCGCACGAAGGGGTCGCTCTCGAGTGCAGCCACAGCGACAGCATGGCGCGCGCGACGCTCGATCTCGTCACGCTGTGCAGGCGTCTCCCCGGTGATTGCACCGACATCGACCCGAATTCTGAGCGGGCGCGACAGCGCGGATGCAAGCAGATCCTGCACGCGCTCGACCGCAGCGCGGTTCATGTCGAGCAGATGGCGATGAGTGTCGGACAGGCGCAGGACCAGCAGGTCATCGACACACTCGACCCACTCGCAGTGCTGCGCAAGCTCACGCACCAGCCCGCCGATCCCTAGCAGCCGGACCACCATGCGCCAGTCACCGGCGGCAAATGCGGCAGCCAGGTCGGCATCGCCTTGCGCATCCCGCGGCACGGGGGCTGCTGCCGGCGCAGCAGGCACGACGATCGGCGACTCCAGCGCAGGCGTGCGCACGGGCATCTCGGAACGCGCAGCCGCATTGCCCGCCGGCGCTACTGACTCAGCGGGGGCAGCGTCTGCCCCGTCATCGAAGGCATTGGCGCCTCCCGAATACGCATCGTCATGCATCAATGCCTCGGGCGGCAGATCCTCCCACGGTGCGAGGTCGCGGCTGGGCGGTTTTGGCTTTGGCTCCGGCTTTGACTCGAGCTTCGGCCTGAATTCGGCTTGCGGCTCGGGCCTGCTCTCGACCGGTGCGGCCATGGCGCGCGGCATGGCAGGCGGGGGCGAAGCCGGCACCGGCTGAGGCGCTGGCAACGGAGCCGCACTACGCTCGGCGACAGGGGCAGCAGATGAAGCGGGCGTCGCAGCCGCAGCCGGACGCGATTCAGTCCCCGCCGAAAGCGGTGGAACCGTTCTCGCCTCGCCGCTACCGCCGCTCCCCGCAAGCGCAGGAGAACCCATCGCAGCAGGCTGGTCAGGACGGAACGCGTGCAAACGCAACAGCGTCATGCTGAAGCCGGTGTATTCGTCAGGCGCCAGCGCCAACTCGTCGCGGCCGTGAATCGCAATCTGGTACGCCAGCTGGAGAAACTCGGCATCGAACTTTTCGGCATGCGGCGCGAGGCGCTGACGCTCCACTTCGTCGGCAATCGCACCGGGAGCGAACTGAAACAGCGCGATGCGGCCGAGCATCGACGCCAGCGCCTGCAGCGCGGCATCGAAAGAAAGACTGCGCGCCTCCATGCCGTCGGCGACCGCCAGCATCGCGGCGACATCACCCGCTGCGAGCGCATCGAGCAATGCATGCAGGTGATCGTCGCCAACCGTGCCGAGCATGTGCGTGACCGGCTCCTCGAGCACCTTCCCCGCGCCGTGCGCAATGGCCTGATCGAGCAGCGACAGCGCGTCGCGCATCGAACCGTTTGCCGCCTTGGCAATATGGCGCAGCGCGCCGGACTCGAACACAACCTCTTCGGCCGCAAGCACACCCGAAAGATGATCGACGATACTGCCCTGCGGCATCTGCTTCAGGTTGAACTGCAGGCAGCGCGACAACACGGTGACCGGAATCTTCTGCGGATCGGTCGTCGCCAGAATGAACTTGACGTGCTCCGGCGGCTCTTCGAGCGTCTTCAGCATCGCATTGAAGGCATGGCCGGTGAGCATGTGGACTTCGTCGATCATGTAGACCTTGTAGCGCCCCTGCACCGGCGCATAGACCGCCTTGTCCAGCAAGGCCGCCATGTCGTCGACACCGCGATTGGACGCGGCGTCCATCTCGACATAGTCGGGGAAGCGGTCGGCATCGATCGCCCGACAGGCGTCACACACACCGCACGGCTCGGCGGTGATACCGGTCTCGCAGTTGAGCGCCTTGGCAAGAATGCGCGAAATGGTGGTCTTTCCCACCCCACGCGTTCCCGTAAACAACCAGGCGTGATGCAGCCTGCCGGTGGTCAGCGCGTGCGAAAGCGCACGGACCACATGCTCCTGTCCAACCAGCGTACCGAAGGACTTCGGCCGCCATTTACGTGCGAGAACCTGATAGCTCATGGGCAGCGATTCTATCAGAGCAACCCCGGCTCTCCGGGAGAGCTTGATGGCAAGATCCTTCGATAATCAACGACCATCGAAACAATACATTCAATTGATTGACGCTATCAAAAGACGCCACTTATTCTGGCGCCGTAACCCAGATAACGGATACCCCGGAGACCGGAAAGCCATGACCACATCGAACTTCAACTACCAGACACTGCTGGAAACTCTGCGCGAGATCTGTGCCGACTTCGCTTACACAGTCTGAGCCCTCTTCCTTCGGATGCGCTGCCGGCCGCTGCACTCAAGGGCCTGAATGCACGATGTCGATACCGCCAACCTATCACATCAATCATTACGCTCAATTTTTACTATGGAAGCACGAAAGCCATACTAAGCCTGTGCCCGGACACGTTGCCCGGGCACAGATTCTGAGAGGTACTGCCATGATCGCTCGAGTTGCCCGACTGCATTTCCAGCCCAACAGCGCGGCAGGCGCCTTGCGCGCCGCCGGCGGCTGGTTGATCGCCCTGATCGGTTTCAGTCTGCTGGCCACCCGCATCGCGTCCGGACTGGCGGAGCTCGACGGTCCGCTCGCCGACGCGGTTGCGGGTGGGGCGATGGCCGCCGCCGCGACCGCGCTCGGGGCCGTCCCCTTGCTGGTCATGCGCAGGATCAGTGCCAGCATGCAGGGCCTGCTGCTCGGATTCGGCGCGGGCGTCATGCTTGCAGCCAGTGTGTTCTCACTGCTGATACCGGCCTTCAGCGCCGCACAGGCTCAAGGCGCGAGCGCGAGCAGCACGGATGCCGCCTTGCTCGTTGCCACCGGGCTCGCCGTCGGCGCAGCCCTGTTGCTGGCGATGGATCGCATGCTGCCGCACACCCATTCACCGGATGGCTCGAAGTCCGCGACAGCCGTGTGGCTCTTCGTTTTCGCCATTGCGGTTCACAACATCCCGGAAGGGCTCGCCATCGGCGTGGCCAGCGGAACCGCCAGCAGCGGCAACGCGGTCGCGACCGGCATCTCGCTGCAGAACGTCCCCGAAGGCCTGATCGTGGCGATTGCGCTGGCAACGGCCGGCTATTCGCGCCTGCTCGCGTTCGCGGTCGCGGCCCTGTCCGGACTGATCGAGCCGATCGCAGCGGTGACCGGCTCCCTGATGGTAACGGCGTCTTCGGCCTTGCTGCCCTGGGGGCTGGCTGGCGCAGCGGGCGCGATGCTGTTCGTTGTCAGCCACGAGATCATCCCCGAGTCGCATCGCAAGAGGCACGAAACACTGGCGACCAGCGGCCTGATGACGGGTTTCGTGGCCATGATGCTGATGGACACGCTCCTCGCCTGAACCGGCCAGCCGGGGTCGGACGTCACGGACGAAAAAAGGGCGTCACCTTTCGGAGACGCCCTTTCTGAAATGAGGGTGGCGAGCCTGGCCCCCGGCACTTGCAGGGAACGGCTGTGGCTGCTGCCTTCCGGCCCTGACCAGGTTCACCGCGCTGCAATGCGGGGAGACCCGCCACGGCGCGCACTATAACAGCGATCGCCCGCAACGTCAGCCACTATGAACGGAAGCGCCTCAAGCACGTATACTTGAAGCCTTCTCGCAGCAGTACGCTGCGACACGGAATCCGTCGAATCGACCGCCCCTTATCAGACAGGACAGTTACATGAGCGACACGCAGTCTCGCCTTGACACCCGTTACGGCAGCAATGCAATGCCCGCACCGCAAAGCTGGAGCCCGCTCATCGACAGCCTGCTCGGCCATCGTTCGGTACGCAGCTATCTGCCCACCCCGGTCAGCGACGACCAGCTGAGCGCCATCATCGCCGCAGCGCAGTCGGCTTCCAGCTCGTCGAACCTGCAGGCGTGGAGCGTCGTCGCCGTGCGCGACCCCGCCACTCGTGCCGCGCTCGCCGAATGCGCAGGCGGTCAGGCGCACGTAAGCGATGCACCGCTGCAACTGGTGTGGCTTGCCGACCTTGCCCGCCTCGAAAGCCTGGCGACATCGAACGAGCGCCCGAGTGCTGCGCTCGATTACCTGGAGATGTTCCTGGTTGGCGTCATCGACGCGGCACTGGCCGCGCAGAACGCTGCGGCTGCAGCCGAGTCGATCGGTCTGGGCACGGTGTACATCGGCGGCATGCGCAACAAGCCCGAAGCCGTGGCAGAACTGCTGAACCTGCCGCCCCGCGTGGTCGCCGTCTTCGGCATGTGCGTGGGCACCCCCGACCCGGCCAAGCCGGCTGCGGTCAAGCCGCGTCCGCCGCAATCGGTCGTCGTGCACCACGAGCGCTATTCGCTGCCCGCGCAAGCACCTGGCATCGAAGCCTACAATGCAGCGATGGCGCGCTTCTATGAAGAACAGCAGATGAAAGTCCACGGCACCTGGGCAATTCACTCGGCCAAGCGGATCGCCGGCCCGGAAACGCTCTCCGGCCGCGACCACCTCGTCGAAGCGCTGAACAAGCGCGGTTTCCAGCTGAAGTAAGCCCGCCCTGCAGCGGCGGGCGCGCTCGCGTCCGTCGCCCTGCCCTAACGTACGGAGTCGACCCGATGCGCAAACGTGACACCATCCTCTCGACCGACCAGAAGGCACTCGCCCTCAATCTCGACAAGTTCAAGTACGGCTCCATCGTGGAGATCGGCGCAGGGCAGGAAGTCGCGCGCCGCTTCTTCCATGTCGGCGCGGCTGCAGGGACGGTGGCCAAGACCATGTCAGCCTACGACATGGCGGTCAGCGACGATATCTACGGTCATGTCGATCGCTACGTCAGTCGCGCACGACTGATGCAGATGCTGGACAAGGAGTTCACCCAGGTCGTCGACCGGCTCACCCATGTCCGCCCCAAGAACACCACCTTCTTTGCCTACGCAGCCACGGTCACCGCGCGCAGCTTCAAGCAGAAGAACGAATGCCACGGCTGGATCGGCATCCGCCTGCAGCTTCACCCTGGCGCACAACCGAGCGACGTGATCCTGCACGTGCGGATGCTCGACAACGACAATGCCCTCCAGTCCGAAGCGCTCGGCATTCTCGGCGTCAATCTGATCCACGGCGCATTCTTCCACCACGACCAGCCCGAGTGGGTCATCGAGGGCCTGGCCGACGGACTCTCCCCGGAGCGCATCGAGGTCGACCTGATCCACTTCGCGGGTCCATATTTCGAGGAAGTCGAGAACCGGCTGATGAACCTGCACCTGATCAGCAGCTGGCTGACCCGTGCCGTCATCTTCAATCCGGCAGGCGAGGTGGTGGTGCCCGGCGAACTGCTCTACCGCAAGCCGATGCTGGTCATCCGCGGCAGCTTCAAGCCGGTGACCTGCGTCAATATCGACATGATGCTGGGCGGGCAGAAGCAGTTCAGCCAGGAGTCTGCGGTGGCTGAGCAGGAAGTCCTGTCACTGGCCGAGATCACGATGAATTCGCTCGCCAGCGGCGACAGCATCGACGGCGCGGATTTCCTTGCGCGCATCGACCTGCTCGCCTCGCAGGGATACACGGTGATGATCTCGGACTACGTGCGCTTCTTCCGCCTGCGCGCCTACCTGCGTCGCTACACGCAGAAACCGATCGGCATCGTGATGAGTGTGCGCGACCTCGAAGTGCTGTTCGACGAGAAATACTACGACGGGCTTGAAGGCGGCATCCTCGAGGCCTTCGGCAAGCTGTTTCCCGACAACACGCACGTCTACGTCTACCCCTCCCGCCCCCACGGCGCGGCAGAGATGATCACGCTCGACAACGTCCCGGTGCCCGGGCACCTGCGCCACCTGCTCGCCCACCTAAAGGAGAACGGCAAGCTGGTCGCGATCGAACCGCAGGACGCTGGCCACCTCGAGATCGACGCTGCCGAAACCCTGGCCGGACTGCGGCGCGGGCGCGGCAACTGGGAGCAGGACGTGCCCGAGGGCGTGGCACAGCGGATCATCGAACAGAGGCTGCTTGGCTTCGATTCAGAGTAAGCCGGTGCGGCATGCGTACAGGCGGCGCATGCCGCACCAAAGCAGGTCGACTTTCATGCGTGGTAGACTCCAAGCGCTAAGCAGCATCAGCCTAGTACCTTGTATCTGGCGACCCATCCCTCTCCATCGTCCCCAACAAGGAAGCCTCCCATGACAGAGAAACGGGATCCAATGATCCCCGACGGTGACGTCAATCCCATCGATACCGACTACAAGATTGGTCAGGACAATATCCTCGTCAATGTCGGGCCCTTCGGCCTCGACATCCACAACCGGGTCTTTGCAATCTCGGCCATTGCTGTCATCGCCTTCGTGGCTTTGACCCTGATGTTCCAGACTCAGGTCGAACCGATGTTCAGCAGCATGCGCGGCTGGCTGACCTCGAACCTCGACTGGTTCTTCATCGGCGCGGGCAACATTTTCGTCCTGGTCTGCATCGGACTGGCGATCTCGCCGCTGGGCAAGGTTCGCCTCGGTGGCACCGAAGCGAAACCCGACTACACCTACACCGGCTGGTTCTCCATGCTGTTCGCCGCCGGCATGGGTATCGGCCTGATGTTCTTCGGCGTTTCCGAACCGCTCTCGCACTTCGGCAGCTCGCTCGGCGGCACCGCAATGGAAAACGGCGTGCGCACCGACTGGGCACCGCTGGGTGCCGCGGCCGGCGATCCCGCGGGCGCATCGCGTCTTGCGATGGCTGCAACGATCTATCACTGGGGCCTGCACCCGTGGGCGATCTACGCCATCCTCGCGCTCGGCCTCGCGCTGTTCTCCTTCAACAAGGGGTTGCCGCTGACGATCCGCTCGGTGTTCTACCCCCTGCTCGGTGAGCGTGTGTGGGGCTGGCCGGGGCACGTGATCGACATTCTCGCGGTACTCGCGACCCTGTTTGGTCTCGCCACCTCGCTCGGCTTCGGCGCCTCGCAGGCGGCCGCCGGCCTCAACTACCTGTTCGACATTCCGCTGGGCAATACCACGCAGATCGTACTGGTGGTGGGCATTACCGCCATTGCACTGGTATCGGTGCTGGCCGGACTCGACGCCGGCGTGAAGCGCCTGTCCGAGATCAACATGGTGCTCGCGGTGCTGCTGCTGGCCTTCGTGATCCTGGTCGGCCCGACGCTGGCCATCATGACCGGCTTTGTCGACAACCTCGGCGCCTACCTCGAGTATCTGCCCGCCCTGGCCAATCCGATCAACCGTGAAGACGTGAACTTCTCCCAGGGCTGGACGGCCTTCTACTGGGCATGGTGGATTTCCTGGTCACCCTTCGTCGGCATGTTCATCGCCCGCGTTTCGCGTGGTCGCACCGTGCGTGAGTTCATCATTTCGGTTCTGCTCGTGCCTTCGCTTGCCTGCGTGCTGTGGATGACGGTATTCGGCGGCACTGCGATCAGCCAGCTGGTCAAGGACGGCTACGAGGCTGCGGCCAACGCCGACCTGCCGCTGCAGCTGTTCTACATGCTCGACGTCCTGCCGCTGGCGCAGATCACCTCCTTCCTCGCCATCATTCTGGTCGTGGTGTTCTTCGTCACCTCGTCCGACTCCGGCTCACTGGTGATCGACGTCATCGCAGCCGGCGGCAAGGTCGATGCCCCCACGCCGCAACGCGTCTTCTGGTGCACCTTCGAAGGCCTGGTCGCGGTTGCACTGATTCTGGGGGGCGGACTTGTCGCGCTGCAGGCGATGGCGGTATCGACCGGCTTCCCCTTCACCATCGTGCTTCTGGTTGCCACGATATCGGTGATCAAGGGTCTGGCGTCGGAGCCCAGGGCCTCCTGACCTGACGCTTGCCGCATGGCAGTCAAACCGGGCGAGCGCTTGCTGAACAAGTGCCCGCCCGTTTTTTTTCACCTTCACCGTGGCCACCCAGATGCAGGACGAACAGCTAGAGATCCTTGATTTTCTGCGCCGTTATCCGCCGTTCCAGGAACTGCCGGAAGAGACCCTGCACGTCGTCGCACAGTCGGTGGACGTGCGCTACTTCAAGGCCGGCGCCCGCATCCTCGAGTTCGGCGAGGAGGCGCTTGCCTGGTATGTGGTGCGCAGCGGCGCGGTGGAAGTCTTCCGCCGCAACGGCACGCTCTATAACCGCCTGACAGAAGGCGGCTACTTCGGCGAGTTCGGCCTACTGCATCGCAAACAGGTGCGCTTTCCGGCTGCGGCGCTCGAAGACACCCTTGTCTATCTGATCCCGGAGCCGGTATTCACCGACCTGTTCGAGAACAACGAGCAGTTCGCCGATCTGGTCGAGGTCGAGGACCGCACCCGCCTGCGCCAGGTCGTGTCCCGCCGCGAAGACGCAAATCAGCTGATGTCGGCGACCGTCGATGTGCTGATCAGTCGCGAGCCGGTCATGCTCGGGCGCGGCTCGACCGCGATGGATGCGGCGCGTTGCATGACCGACGAGGGCGTCTCTTCACTCCTGATTGTCGACGAACCGGATGCGGCATCGTCGACGCCGAGCATGGTCGGCATCATCACCGACCGTGACATCCGCGTGCGGCTGGTGTCGCAAGGCCTTAATTACGACACGCCGGTCACCGACATCATGTCGTCGGAGCTGGTCTGGGTGGAACACAACCAGCTCGTCTTCGAAGCGATGCTGCAGATGCTGCGCAACAACGTGCACCATCTGCCGGTGCTCAAGAATCATCGCCCGATCGGTGTAGTCGCGCTGTCCGACATCATCCGCTACGAGTCGCGCAACAGCCTGTTCGTGGTCAGCAGCATTTTCCGCCAGCACAGCGTCGATGAACTCGCGGCGCTCACCGCCGACGTCCACGCCTGCTTCGCGCGCATGGTGACCGAGGATGCGAGCTCGCGCATGATCGGCAGCGCAATGGCCGTGATCGGGCGCAGCTTCAAGCAGCGGCTGCTCGAACTTGCGGAGGAGCATCTTGGACCGCCGCCCGTCCCCTACTGCTTTCTGGCACTGGGTTCGATGGCGAGACAGGAACAGCTCATCGTCACCGATCAGGACAACGCGCTGGTGCTCGACAACAGTTTCGATCCCGCACGCCACGACGACTACTTCAAGTCGCTGGCCGCCTTCGTCAGCGACGGCCTGGCGCGCTGCGGCTACACCTACTGCACCGGCGGGGTGATGGCGACCAATGCAAAGTGGCGACAGCCGCTGCGCGAGTGGGAGCGTTACTTCACCGACTGGATCGAGAAGCCGACGCCGGAATCGCTGCTCAACAGCGGCATCTTTTTCGACCTCGATGGCGTCTGGGGCAAGACCGAATGGATCGATGGGCTGCGCCGCCTCATCTCGCGCAAGGCCAAGGGCAACTCGCGCTTTCTCGCGTGCATGGCACGCAATGCGCTCCTGCGCACCCCGCCGCTGGGCTTCTTCAAGGATTTCGTGGTGGAGTCCGACGGACGACACAGCCGCGCGATCAATCTCAAGCGACGCGGCACGGCCCCGCTCGCCGACCTGATTCGGGTGCATTCGCTGGCCGTGGGATCGGTTGCACTGAACTCCTTCGAACGCCTGCGCGACATCATCGAAGCCGACATCCTGCCGCGCGGACGCGGGCAAGACCTCCACGACGCGCTCGAATTCGTGTCCATGGTGCGCATCCGCAATCAGGCGGGCGACCTCGCCGTGGGCAACGAGCCCGACAACAGCATCGAACCGGAGAGCCTCTCCGACTTCGAGCGCAAGAGTCTGCGCGATGCCTTCCTCATCCTGAGCAACGCGCAGAAATACCTGAAGTTCCGCTACCAGCCCGGCCGCAGCGCTTGAGGGTCCCATCGTGCTACATCTAGGCTCACTGCAGCAGAAACAGCCCGGCGCCACATCCGGCACAACAGTGCACGACTGGCCGCAGCGCTTTGCCGAACTGGCAGCGGCGGCGCACGACGAGCGGCTGAAGCGCTTCTACGCGGCGGGCGCGGTCGCCGGCGACACACCGCTGTCGGCGGTGCCCTTGATGGCGCTTGATGTCGAGACCACCGGCCTCGATCCGGTGCGCGACGGGATTGTCAGCATCGGACTGGTGCCGATGCGCCTCGACCGCATCCTCGCCAGCCAGTCGCGGCACTGGATTCTGAAGCCGCGTACGGCGCTGGGTGAGGAGTCGGTGACGATTCATGGCATCACCGACTCGCAGGTCGATACCGCACCCGACCTGATCGAGATCCTCGACGAAGTGCTGCAGCACATGGCAGGCCATGTGCTGGTGGTGCATTGCAGTGCGATCGAGCGCCAGTTTCTCAACGGCGCGCTGCGACCACGCATCGGCGAGAAGATCGAGTTCCCGGTGATCGACACCATGGAGCTCGAGGCCCGCCTTCACCGCAAGAAGCGTCTTGGGCTGTTTGCACGTCTGTTCGGCCACAAACAGCGCTCCATCCGGCTTGCCGCAAGCCGCAGCCGCTACGGACTGCCGCGCTACCGGCCACACCATGCACTGACCGACGCGCTCGCCTCCGCCGAGTTGCTGCAGGCGCAGATCGCCCACCGCTTCTCACCTGAGGCCCCGGTCAGCGCACTCTGGTCCTGAAGACAACGGCACGCTGACCGGCGCAGCATCAGGTCTCCAGCCACACTTCCCCGGCTTCGATCCGCACCGGATAGTTGCGCACACAGCCCTCGTCCGGCGCACACGCATGGCCGGAATCGAGTTCGATGTTCCAGTTGTGCAGCGGGCAGGTCACCTTCTGCCCATGCACGATGCCCTGCGACAGGGGGCCGCCCTTGTGCGGGCAGGCATCGGCAATCGCGAACACGCTGTCGCCTTCGGCACGGAACACCGCGATGTCGCCATCGGCATGCGCGACGACGCGCGCACCGAGTGCCGGGATTTCTTCAAGAGGACACAGTTTCTGCCAGGCCATGGCGATCTCCGCTGCTGTTGTTCAGGTCAATAGTCTGGTAGTTGCGCACCAGGGGCGCGGTACGCTGCTCGGCCCAGGGATCGGGCGCGTCCTTCAGTGCAAACAGCAGGCGCTCGTACAGCGCCTTGCGGTTGGCGACGTCTTCGACGACACGCTTCTTCGCATGCTCGAGACCGACACGCTCGATGTAGTGGCAGGTGCGCTCAAGGTAATAGGCCTCCTCGCGGTAAAGCTGCAGGAAGGCGCCGCCGTACTCCATCACCTCCTCGTCGCTGCCGACCTTGCAGAAGAACTGCGCAACCTCGGTCTTGATGCCGCCGTTGCCGGCCACATAGAGTTCGTAGCCGGAATCAACGCCGATGATGCCGACGTCCTTGATCCCGGATTCGGCGCAGTTGCGCGGGCAGCCCGACACCGCCAGCTTCACCTTGTGCGGACTCCACATGCCGAACAGCATCTTCTCCAGCTTGACGCCGAGATCCATCGCCAGCTGCGTGCCGAAGCGGCAGTGCTCCATGCCGACGCAGGTCTTCACCGTGCGCAGGCTCTTGCCGTAGGCGTGACCGGAGACCATGCCGGCTGCGTTGAGGTCGGACCAGATCAGCGGCAGGTCGGCCTTCTTCACGCCGAGCAGGTCGATGCGCTGGCCACCGGTGACCTTGACCGTCGGCACCTTGTACTTCTCGGCCGCGTCTGCGATCGCACGCAGTTCGTCCGGCGTGGTCAGCCCGCCCCACATCCGCGGCACCACCGAGTAGGTGCCGTCCTTCTGGATGTTGGCGTGGGCACGTTCGTTGATGAAGCGGCTCTGCGGGTCGTCCTCGGCCTCGAACGGCCAGGTGGAGATCAGGTAGTAGTTGAGCGCAGGACGGCAGGTTGCGCAGCCGTTCGGCGTGCTCCATTCCAGCGCCCGCATGGTGTCGGGAATGCTGAGCAGCTTGTGCTGACGGATCGCCTCGCGCACTTCGCCATGCGTATGCTCGGTGCACCCGCACACCGGCTTCGCATACTTGTCGGTGGATTGATAGGCGCCGCCGACGGTCGAGGCGAGAATCTGCTCCACCAGTCCGGTGCATGAGCCGCAGGAGGACGACGCCTTGGTGTGCTTCTTCACCTCTTCGAGCGTGAACAGGCCCTTCTCGCGGATCGTCTTGACGATGGTGCCCTTGCACACCCCGTTGCAGCCGCAGATCTCGGCACTGTCCGGCAGGAGTGCGGCCTGGCTCTGCCCCTGATGGCCAGCGTCGCCAAGCTGTGACTGGGTGAAGCTCTGACCGAACATCAGGTGGTCGCGCATCTCCGACACGTCCTTGCCCTCGCGTACGAGCTGGAAGTACCAGGCGCCGTCGGCGGTGTCGCCCACCATCACCGCGCCCGCGAGCTTGTCGTCCTTGAGCACCAGCTTCTTGTAGACGCCACCGGCCCGGTCATGCAGCACGATCTCGTCACAGTCGGCACCACCCTGGAAGTCGCCAGCGGAGAACACATCCACGCCTGTGACCTTGAGCTTGGTCGAAGTCACCGAGCCTTCGTAGCGACCGATTCCGAAGCCCGCCAGATGGTTCGCGCACACCTTCGCCTGATCGAACAAGGGGGCCACCAGCCCGTAAGCGGTGCCGCGATGGTTTGCGCACTCGCCCACCGCATAGACACGCGGATCGGTGACCGTCTGCAGGGTGTCGGTGACGACGATGCCACGGTCGCAGAGCAGACGGGCCGACTCGGCCAGGCTGGTGCTGGGGCGAATGCCCGCCGCCATCACCACCAGGTCGGCAGCCAGCTCGGTGCCATCCTTGAGCCGAACGGCGCCCACGCGACCGCTATCTGCCGCCACCAGCTCCGCAGTCTGCGCCTGCAGGCAGAACTTCATGCCTTTGGCTTCGAGCGAGGCCTGCAGCATGTCCGCCGCCGATTTGTCGAGCTGGCGTTCCATGATCCAGCCGCCGAGGTGCACCACGGTCACCTCCATGCCGCGCAGAATCAGGCCGTTGGCCGCTTCAAGACCGAGCAGGCCGGCACCGATCACCACCGCGTGGCGGTGATGCCGTGCCGCGTCGATCATGGCTTCGGTATCGGCGATGTCGCGGTAGGCAATGACTCCCGGCAGATCCTTGCCCGGTACCGGCAGGATGAACGGCACCGAACCGGTCGCCAGCAGCAGGCGGTCGTATGCGACCTCGGTGCCATCATCGGCACGCACCGTGCGCCGCGCACGATTGATCTCGACCACCTTGCGCCCGGCGTGCAGGGTGATGCCGTTGTCGCGATACCAGTCGAGATCGTTGAGCATGATGTCGGGCAGGGTCATTTCCCCGGCCAGCACCGGCGACAGCAGGATGCGGTTGTAGTTGCCGTGCGGCTCAGCGCCGAACACGGTGATGTCGAAGCAGTCGGGGGCGTGCTTGAGCAACTCCTCCAGGGTTTTCACCCCTGCCATGCCGTTACCAACCATGACCAGTTTCTGTTTCTGCATGATGTACTCCTTCAGGCCGCGAGGATTCGGGCCGAAATGTCCGGGGAGGAAACCGTCGCCACTGCGAGCGCGGCGACTTCGCCCACAACGATGATCGCCGGCGAGGCCAGCCCTTCCGCACTGACGCGCGCAGGCAGGTCGGCGAGCGTGGCCTTGACGTGGCGCTGGCCGGGCAAGGTGCCCGATGCGATCGCTGCGGCAGGCGTGTCGGGGGGCAGACCAGCGGCAATCAGGCGTGCCACGATATTGAGCACGCGGGACAGCCCCATGTAGATCACCAGGGTCGTGCCGCCTTGGGCCAGCGCACGCCAGTTGGGCTCGTCGCAGCCCTCGCCGGAGGTACCGGTCACCAGCGTCACGCCCTGGGTGTAGGCGCGGTGCGTCACCGGAATGCCGACCGCGGCCGGCACCGAGATCCCTGCGGTCAGCCCCGGCACGACTTCGGCTTCGATACCGGCTGCGGCAAGTGCTTCGACTTCTTCACCGCCACGCCCGAACACGAAGGGGTCTCCCCCCTTGAGCCGCAGCACGCACTTTCCGCGACGCGCATAGCGAACCATCAGCCGATGAATGAAACCCTGCGCCGTGGATGCCTTGCCGCCACGCTTGCCCACTTTCAGCACCCGCGCGTCAGGCCTCACCATGGCGAGGATCTCGTCGGAAACAAGGTCGTCGGCAAGCACGATTTCCGCCTTCTCCGCGAGCAGCCGGGCCGCGCGCAGCGTGAGCAGGTCCGCGGCACCCGGTCCGGCACCGATCAGATACACTTTTGACATGTCCGTCTCCGGGTCAGGCTGCGCGTTTGAGCTGCTTGTTGTAGAGGAACTCCATGATCGCCGCGCGGCACTCGGCGAAGTGATGATCGTGGGCCAGGGCGAGCCGTTCGCGCGGGCGCTCGATGTTCACCTCGAGGATCTCGCCGATGGTCGCCGACGGGCCGTTGGTGAGCATGACCACGCGGTCGGACAGCAGCACGGCCTCGTCGACATCGTGCGTCACCATCACCATGGTCGCCCTGGTGGCCGCGAGGATCTTCATCAGTTCATCCTGCAGATTGGCGCGGGTCAGCGCGTCGAGCGCGCCGAAGGGCTCGTCCATCAGCAGGATTCTTGGCTGCATCGACAGCGCGCGGGCAATGCCGACACGCTGCTTCATGCCACCCGAGATCTCGTTCGGATACTTGTTCTCGGCGTGCGCCAGGCCGACGAGTTCAAGTGCCTCGTGAGTACGCTCCCTGAGCTTCGCCTTGCCTTCCCTGGCCGAAAACACGCGCTCGACCGCAAGGTAGACGTTGTCGAAGCAGGTCAGCCACGGCAGCAGGGAGTGGTTCTGGAACACCACCGCCCGCTCCGGCCCGGGGCCTGCGATCTCGCGGCCGTCGCACAGCATCACGCCACTGCTGGGCAGGGTGAGTCCGGCGATGAGATTGAGCAGCGTCGATTTGCCGCAGCCGGAGTGACCGATCAGGGAGATGCTCTCACCTTCGCGGATCTCCAGATTGACGTCGCGCAGTGCGACGAACGGCCCCTTCTTGGTGTCGAAGGACTGACCGACACTTTCGATCTGTACGATACGTTTGGTCATGACGATCTCCTTAGCGGCTTTCGTAGCTGAAATGGCGGGCCACCATCATCAGGGCCTGCTCGAGAATCAGGCCGACGATGCCGATGATGAAGATGGCGATGATGATGTGCTCGACCTTGAGGTTGTTCCATTCATCCCATACCCAGAAGCCGATGCCGACGCCGCCAGTGAGCATTTCCGCGGCGACGATCACCAGCCAGGCGGTACCGATGGCCAGGCGCACGCCGGTGAGGATGTTGGGCAGGACTGCGGGGAAGAGGATTCGGGTGACCACCTTCCATTCAGACAGGTTCAGTACCCGGGCAACGTTCAGGTAGTCCTGTGGCACCGAGCGCACGCCCGCCGCGGTGTTCATGATCATCGGCCAGATCGAGCAGATGAAGATCACCCAGATCGCGGCAAGATTGGCCTCCTGAAACACCAGCAGACCGATCGGCAGCCAGGCCAGCGGCGACACCGGACGCAGCAGGCCGATGACGGGTTCGGTGGCCATGTTCATGAACTTGAAGCGACCAACAATGAAACCCAGCGGGATGCCGACCACGGCGGCAAGGCCGAAACCGACACCGACCCGCCCCAGCGAATACAGCACATTCCAGCCGATGCCCATGTCGTTGGGGCCGTTGTCATAGAACGGGTCGGCCAGCAGCTCGACTGCTGCATCCCAGGTCACCAGCGGCCCCGGAAAGATGTCGATCCGGCTCGACACCGCCCACCAGATCGCGAGCAGCAGCCCCATGCCGGCGGCCATGGCCACCAGGCTGCGCGCTAACCCGGACGCCATCGGGCGAAGTCGCTCCATCAGCCCGGGCGCTTCCGACTCGGCGACAACCGGATGTACCACCGCACGAGCCGCGGTATCCGCAGTCCCTGCCCTGCTTTCGGTCGGCTCGGCAACAGGCCGGCCGACAGTCACTGAAATCGCAGTCATGTCCTTGTCCTTTTCAGTCGTCATGCACGGAATCAGGCGTTGGCCTTGGCAAGTGCATCAAGGCTGACCTTCATCGCATGTACCTTGAAGCCCTTGAGGTAATCCACCGGCCTGGACGGGTCGAAGCTCATGCCGTCGAAGAAGCGATCCGGCCCCATCGCGATCGGCGACGTGGCCTTGTCCAGCGTCCACCCCGCTGCGTGCGAGCCTTCGGTCTTGTAGTCGATGGTCGGGATGGCGATACCCAGATCCTTGGCGGCGTCGCGGTAGATGTCGCTGCGATAGACCTGTTCAGCCACTTTCCTGAAGTTGATCGCGCTCTCGATCTGGCCCCAGCGCACCATCTGCGTAAGGAACCACACCGCATGCGAACGCCACGGGAAGGTCGCCGCGTAGCGGTAGAAAACGTTGAAGTCCGGCATCTTCTGCGGGCCCTCGGCCTTGGTGTACATCCAGGTCCCGGTCATCGAGTTCTCGACCACCGACGCCGGTGCATTGACGTAGGACTTGGCGGAGATGATCTTCACCACCTCATCGCGGTTCTCGGGCTTGTCCATCCACTGCGCGGCCTCGATCAGCGCGCGCACCGCAGCCTTGTGCGTGTTCGGATTCTTGTCGGCCCACTCGCGGGTGACGCCGAAGACCTTCTCCGGATTGTTGTTCCAGATCTCGTAGTTGGTGATGATCGAGCGGCCAATGCCCATCTCCACTGCGCGCTGGTTCCACGGCTCGCCCACGCAGTAGCCGACGATGTTCTTCGACTGCAGGTTGGCCACCATCTGCGGCGGCGGAATCACGATCAGGCGCACGTCCTGGTCGGGATCGATGCCGGCCGAGGCCATCCAGTAGCGGATCTCGTAGTTGTGGGTGGAGACCGGGAACACCATGGCGAAGGTCATCGGCTCCCTGCCCGCCTTCTTGTCCTCCTCGATCACTTTCTTCAGCGCCAGCGCCGAGGTCGGGCGCCCCTGCATCGCGGCCGGGTCGGCGGCGAGCATGCGCTCGTAGAGTTCATTCGACACGGTGATGCCGTTGCCGTTGAGATCCATCGAAAAGGCGGTGACGGTTTCCTGCTGGTTGGCGCCGACCCCGAGCGTGGCCGCCAGCGGCATGCCGGCCAGCATATGGGCGCCGTCCAGCTCGCCCAGCGAAACCTTGTCGCGGATGTTGGCCCACGACGCCTCCTTCGACACCTCGACATCGAGGCCGTGCTTCTTGAAGAAGCCCTTTTCCCTGGCGATCACGATCGGCGCACAGTCGGTGAGCGGGATGATGCCGAACTTCAGCGTGGTCTTCTCCAGCCCTTCCGAGCCAGCAGCCCAGACGCCGCCGGGAAAAAGACCGGACAGCATCGCTGCGGTGCCTGCTGCAGCACCGGCCTTGATGAAACCGCGACGGGTCAACTCGGGGGTTTTGATCGTCTGCTTGGTCATCGTGAACTCCTTGATTGAATTCTGAAATGCAAAAAAGGCGTCCATTCCTGCTCGGCGCTTGCAGCGCGGAGGGAATGGACGCCTTTGTCCAGTGTTCGGGATTGTGTCAACCGCCGGACCATCGTTGATCCGGCTTTGCGTTTTCCAATGCAGTAAGCGTGCCAGCTACGCGCATGAGGCCACAGCCCGCGGAAACACTGGAACCAAGGGAAATTTTCGGTATCAGGTGCGATGAACCCGACGCACTGCTGCAGTGCAATGTCACCGCATCTGCACAGGCTTAGTGCAGACGTGCGCGCTCAGCCCCCCGCCGACTGCGGGGCGATCTGCAGCGTCCGGGGCATGGAGAAATCCGTCTGAAGGCCGCAGTGAAGCGCGGGCTCCCGCCCCTTTTCGAGGCCGCCACAGGCGGCTGCGGCTCAGTCAGGCTTGAGGAACTCAGCGAGCGAGAGCGTCGCCTCGGCGACATCGACAAGGCGACGATGCTGATCCATTGCGGTTTGTCGCAACAATTTGTAGGCCTCGTCTTCGCTCAGACCGCGCCTGGACATCAGCAGGCCCTTGGCGCGCTCGACCAGCTTGCGTTCATTGAGCGCAGCACGCGCGGTATTGAGTTCATCGCTCATGTCCTGCAGTCGCTGCGACTGCAGCTGCATGAGATCGAGCACCGAGCGCCCGAGCTTGGGACTGAGTCCGTCCGCCTCCACCAGCCCGGCTGCGTCGCCCTCAGCGGGCGGCGCCGAGGTGGCTGACTTGTCGAAAAAAACCGCCAGCGGCGCCGCACTCTGTCCGCCGAGCGCCGACAGTGCATCGAGGAAGCGCTTGTGATCGTGCAGATCGGAGCGCGCCTCGAGCAGCTTGGCCTCACACAGATGCAGCAGCGCATTGGTCGCACAGTCTTCGACCTGGCGCATCGCGTCGATCCGTGAGGTGGTGCATTCGAACCAGCGCTCGCTGGCCTCGGCTGCCACGGGGGCACTCGACGCAGCGCAGGCGATGCGACGCATCCGTTCCACCTCGGCAATCGCGGGTGAAGTCTGGGCATTGCGCCAGATCGTGCGCAAGGTGGGATCGGCAAACTCGACAAAGATCTGGAAACAGCGGTCCTGGGCATCAATCAGGTGCGCGAGCCGCTGCTGCTCCGTGGCTTCGAAGCGACCGGCTGCAAAACCGGCTGCGCCGGCCGCACGCTCCTGCCCGGCCAGTTCCTTGCCCTGCATGAAGTTGAACAGGGCGACCAGCGCCCGCGACACCGCCGGGTCTGCGGCGATATCTGCAGCCTCGAAAACCACCGCCATGAGACCAGCGATCAGTTCGGTAAAGCTGCGGGTGGCCTCTTCGACGCCGAGCGTGCGCCCCGCCACCCGGCTGCGCAAGGCCGGAAGCGCATCGAGGCCGTGCAGCACGTAGGCGATGCGACTGAACAGTCGCACGCCACCCGCCATACGTCCGGAGTCAGTATCGAGCTGGACGAAGCGTTCGCGCGCAGCGGCTTCTGCCGCCACGCTGGCCTCGACCCGCTCCAGCCGCTGTGCGGCAAACCGACGCCCGGCCGACGCCAGATAGACGTTGGACACGCCACGCTCCTTCTGCAGCATGTGCACGAGCTCACTCACGCCCTTCACGAGACCACTGGTGATCTCAAGCTGCTCCAGGCCATGAATCTCGCAGCGTTTGGCCGCCACCAGAAAACCCAGCGCAGACTTCATCCCATCTCCTCCACGGACGCCCTATTCGCCTGACCCCGCTACCACATGCAACACCGCGGAAACACCGCGCAAGCCGACTCAGGCACCGCGCTGACGCCTTGCCTCGAACAGGCAGATGCCACTGGCCACCGAGACGTTGAGGCTCTCCACCGACCCCAGCATTGGGATTTTCGCCAGCACGTCGCAGGTATCGCGAGTCAGCCGGCGCAGTCCGTCGCCTTCTGCCCCCAGCACCCAGGCCACCGGCCCCTTCTGATCGACATCGAACACCGATTGCTCGGCTTCGCCGGCCGCCCCGATGATCCAGACCCCCGCTTCCTGCATTTCGCGCAGTGCGCGGGCAAGATTGGTGACGGTGATATAGGGCACGGTATCGGCTGCGCCGCTGGCGACCTTCACCGCAGTGGCATTGAGCCCGACTGCGCGATCCTTGGGCGCAATCACCGCGTGCGCACCAACCGCGTCCGCAACCCGCAGGCAGGCGCCGAGATTATGCGGATCCTGCACACCGTCGAGTACCAGCAGCAAGGCGGGCTCATCGAGTGACTCGAGCACGTCGGCCAGCTTGAGTTCGCGATGCCGCCCGTCGATACGGGCGATCACGCCCTGATGACGACGGGTGCCAACCATGCCGTCGAGGCGGTCCGATTCGCTCGGGATCAGGCGCACACCCTGGGCTTCGGCGAGCTGCTGTACTTCGCGCGCGCGAATGTCCTGGCGCTGACTCGACAGATAGAGCTCGAACACCGCTTCCGGGTCGCGCTTCAGCTTGCCGAGCACGGCATGAAATCCATAGATCAGACGCGACGCGGGACGCCCTGCATCGGCGCTGACGTCCGCTGCGACGGCTTCGACGACCACTGCGGTTTCGTGACGTTTCGGCTTCGGCCTGTGCTCGCCGCGCACTGGCGGGCGTGCGGCGCGCGCGCCGTCCTCGCTGGGACGTGATCGGGAGCCGGAACGGGAGGGGGGTTTAGCCACGACGCTTGCCTTTCTTCTTTGATGTTGCCGCCGCTGCTGCGGCCTTCGGTTTTGATTTACGTGCTGCGGGTGCTTCGGTGCGGACCGCTGCCTTGGGCTTGCTGCCACGCCCTGCACGTGAAGCCGGGGCACGCTCGGCGGCCGGGCGCGGCGCCGGCTCGGAAGCACTGCGCCCCTTGCGCCGGGTCGGTGCTGCAGACCCCGCATCCACAGGCGCATGGTCACGGGCGGTCTTGCCGCTGCGCTCGGTCGGCCGGCTTACGCCTTCGATCAGGCGGAAGTCGATCTTGTTGGTTTCCAGATCCACCCGCACCAGCTGTACCCGCACCCTGTCCGACAGCCTGAAGCGCGCGTTGGTGCGCTCTCCCGCCAGCTCGTGACGCGTCTCGTCGAAGTGGAAGTAATCACTACCGAGGTCCGAGATGTGCACCAGGCCCTCGATGAAGATATCGTCCAGCGCGACGAAGAGGCCGAAGGGTACCACTGCCGATACGCTCCCGGAAAATTCCTCGCCGACGCGATCCTGCATGTAATAGCACTTGAGCCAGGACACGACATCGCGGGTCGCCTCGTCGGCACGGCGCTCGGTGCTCGAGCAGTGCGCACCAATCTCGTCCCAGTCGCCGGGCTGGTAGCTGTCGCTCTTGAGCGCGGCCTTGATGGCACGGTGCACCAGCAGGTCCGGATAGCGCCGGATGGGCGACGTGAAGTGGGTGTAGGCGTCGTAGGCGAGGCCAAAGTGACCGAGATTGTCCGGGCTGTACACCGCCTGACGCAGCGAGCGCAGCATCACGGTCTGCAGCAGCTGGGCATCCGGCCGTTCCTTGACCTTGTCCAGCAGCGCTGCGTAATCCTTGGCGCGAGGTTCGTCCCCGCCACCAATGCCCATGCCGAACTCGGACAGGAATCCGCGCAGCTTTTCGAGCTTTTCCGGCGTGGGGCCTTCATGCACCCGATACAGTGCGGCCTGGTTGCGCTCCTGCAGAAAATCGGACGCGCAGACGTTGGCCGCGAGCATGCATTCCTCGATCAGGCGGTGGGCGTCGTTGCGCACCTCGGGCACGATGCGCTCGATCTTGCCGCCCTCGTCGAAGATCATCCGTGTCTCGGTGGTCTCGAAGTCGATCGCACCGCGCTTGGCGCGCGCCTTGAGCAGCACCCGGAACAGCTTGTCGAGGTTCTGCAACTGGGGCAGCAAGCCACCGACCTCTTCCAGCGCCGCAGCGTCCTGTTCGTACAGCGCCGCAGCGACCTTGGTGTAGGTCAGGCGCGCGTGAGAGAACATCACGGCCGGATAGAAGCGGTAGGCCTTCACCACCCCGGTCATCGAGATGCTCATGTCCGCGACCATGCACAGACGCTCGACCTGGGGGTTGAGCGAGCACAGTCCGTTGGAAAGCTTCTCCGGCAGCATCGGGATGACGCGGCGCGGGAAGTAGACCGAGTTGCCACGGTCGTAGGCGTCCTTGTCGAGCGCGCTGCCGGTTTCGACGTAGGCGGAAACGTCGGCAATCGCCACGATCAGCCGGAAGCCGCGCCCCTGGCGTTCGCAATACACCGCGTCGTCGAAGTCGCGCGCAGTCTCGCCATCGATGGTGACAAGCGGCAGGCCGGTGATGTCCTCCCTGCCAACCCAATCCTTCTTGCGCACCTTGAGCGGCAGCTTGCGCGTCTCCGCCTTGGTCTCGGACGAGAATTCATAGGGCAGGTCGTGCTTGCGCAAGGCGATCTCGATCTCCATGCCGGGGTCGGCATAGTTCCCGAGCACCTCGACCACGCGACCGATGGGCTGCGCAAACTTGGTCGGCTGTTCGATCAGTTCGACCGTCACCACCTGGCCCGGCGTCGGCTTCTTGCCGCCTGGCGCCACCAGGATGTCCTGAGCGAGACGCTTGTTCTCCGGCACCACCAGGAGGACACCATGCTCATTCAGCACACGTCCGACGACGCGCGCGTTGGCGCGCTCAAGGATCTCGACAATCTTGCCCTCTGGCCTGCCGCGGCGGTCCTGCCCGGCAATGCGGACAATCACGCGGTCGCCGTGCAGCACCTCGCGCATGTCCTTAGGCCCGAGGAAGATGTCGGGGCCGCCGTCATCACGGCGCAGGAAACCGAAGCCGTCCGGGTGACCCTCCACCTTGCCGCGGATCAGGTCGGCCTTGTCCGGGATCAGATAGGCGTCGCGCCGGTTGCGCACCAGCTGGCCGTCACGCTGCATCGCGCGCAGACGGCGGTCGAAATGCTCCAGCTCGTCGGCGGTGATGTCGAGCGCACGGGCGAGATCGTCGAAAGACATCGGCACGCCCTGATCAACCAGGATCTGTTCGATGTATTCGCGGCTGGGCAAGGGGAGCTCGTATTTGAGCGATTCGCGCTCGAAGAACGGGTCGGCACGACGAATTGCGCTCGGCCCCTTGGCACGGCTGCTTCTGCGTCGCCCGGCCTTGGGTGCTTCAACAGCGGCTTCGGGAACGGCATTGGTTTTTTTGGTGTTTCTGGTCATTGACTTTCTTCTTTAAGTGCTTATAATGCGCGGCTCTTGCCCAGATGGCGGAATTGGTAGACGCACTAGTTTCAGGTACTAGCGCTGCGAGGCGTGGAGGTTCGAGTCCTCTTCTGGGCACCAGTTTCGCAGGAAAGCCGCTCTTCGGAGCGGCTTTTTTGTTTGTATTGTACGCAAGCGCGTACGGGAAAATCGACTGGCAGCTTTGCCAGTCCGCCTCGACGTGCAGTCTTCTTCGTCGAATTCACGACCCGGGAAAAATTTTCGACGCTGGCCTTCCATCCATGAAAAGACCCGGCTATAATGCGCCTCCCTGCCCAGATGGCGGAATTGGTAGACGCACTAGTTTCAGGTACTAGCGCTGCGAGGCGTGGAGGTTCGAGTCCTCTTCTGGGCACCAGTTTCAAAGAAAAGCCGACCTTGTGTCGGCTTTTTTCTTTTCTGCGCACCGGAAGCAAACATCCGGTGAAGCCAGCCTTGCGGCCAGCTTCACGCTCAGTACTTTCAGGCACCAAAGGGATGACGACGCAGAATGGTCTCGTCACGCTCGGGACCGGTCGAAATCACGTCGATCGGCACTTCGCAGATCTCTTCGATGCGGTGCAGATAGGCACGTGCCTCCTGCGGCAGCGCATCCCAGCTCTGAGCACCAAAAGTCGTGCCACTCCACCCTGCCATGGTTTCGTAGATCGGCTCGCAGCTGGTCACCTCTTCGGAACCCATTGGCAGCAGATCGATACGCTTTCCGTCAAGCATGTAACCGGTACACAGCTTGAGCTCCGGCAGACCGTCGAGCACGTCGAGCTTGGTGATGCACAGACCCGTCACGCCGTTGATGATGATCGAACGCTTGAGGGCAGCCAGATCGAGCCAGCCGCAGCGGCGCTTGCGCCCGGTCACGGTGCCGAACTCACGCCCCTTGGTCGACATCTGCTCGCCCGGCACACCCTTGGTGTCGATATCGAGCTCGGTCGGGAACGGACCGCCACCGACGCGGGTGCAATAGGCCTTGGTAATACCCAGCACATAGTGCAGACGGCCCGGACCCACGCCGGAACCCGCTGCTGCCTGGCCGGCCACGCAGTTGCTCGAGGTCACGAACGGGTAAGTCCCGTGATCGATGTCGAGCAGCGTACCCTGGGCCCCTTCGAACAGCAGGCTGCCACCATTCTTGTTGACCGCATACAGCTCGGCCGAGACGTCGGCGACCATCGGCAGGATCTTCTCTGCGTCGCGCATCGCTTCGTCGAAGACGGTCTGAAAATCGACCGCATCGGCGCCGAGATGCTGGGTCAGCACGAAGTTGTGATATTCGAGGTTGCTCTTGAGCTTCTCGGCGAAACGCTCACGATCGAACAGGTCATACACCCGCAGTGCGCGGCGTGCGACCTTGTCTTCATAGGTCGGCCCGATACCCTTGCCAGTCGTGCCGATCTTGTCGCACGCGGATTTCCTTGCCTCACGGGCGCGATCCAGCGCCGAGTGATAACCAAGAATCAGCGGGCATCCCGGGCTGATGCGCAGGCGCTCACGCACCTTGATGCCACCCGCCTCGAGCGTTGCGATCTCGGACAGCAGGTGGTGAACGTCCAGCACCACACCATTGCCGATATAACAGGCCACGCCCTCGCGCACGATGCCCGACGGCACCAGGTTGAGCTTGTATTCCTTTTCACCGATCACCAAGGTGTGACCGGCATTGTGCCCGCCCTGAAAGCGGACCACGCCCTGGGCGTGATCGGTCAGCCAGTCAACGATCTTGCCCTTGCCCTCGTCGCCCCACTGGGTACCGACAACCACCACGTTCTTCGACATCTATTTACTCTCCCTGAAGCGGCTCGACCGTCCACCGGCCTCCCCGCATCACAAGCTGCCGGTCGCATCCGGCTTCGTTCCAGGTTCCATCGTGACCCGGCAATGTGGTCACGACGATTTCGCCCTGCTCTCGCAGGACGGCAATTTCGGTCAGCAGCGCCGCATCCTGCGCATGTGGCGCAAGAATGGCACCGATCGCTTCGGGGTCAGGCAGACGCAAGGCCAGCTCGCGCAGATCGAGACTGAATCCGGTCGCCGGCCGGGCGCGCCCGAAGGCTTCCGCCACACGGTCATACCGCCCGCCCAGCGCCAGCGCTGCAGGCGATCCACCACCGTAGGCCGCGAACACGACACCGCTGTGGTAATGATAGCCACGCAAATCGGCCAGATCGAAACTGATCGGCAGATCGGCAAGCGCAACCGCCAACTGACGCAGATCGTCGAGCGCGGCAGCAATCTCGGCATCCTTGGGCAGACGGGCAGCAGCCAGCTCAATCACTTCCGGCCCGCCATAGAGCTCGGGCAGCATCAGCAGTGCGCTGCGCACCGGCTCGGCAACATCGACCAGCATCTCGCGCAGCCCGGGGACATCCTTGCTCTGCAGGAGATCGAACAGCATCTCCTCGCGCCCCGGCACCAGTCCGGCACGCCCGGCAAGCGCATGGAACAGGCCCACATGCCCGATGTCGATGCGAGTCGCAGGCACGTCGGCCAGGCGCATCACCTCGGCCAGCAGGCGCAACACCTCGATGTCGGCTTCCATTCCGGCGTGACCGTAAAGCTCGGCGCCGAGTTGCAGCGGCTCGCGGGTCGCGGTCAACGTCGACGGCAAGGTATGCAGCACGCTGCCGCAGTAACACAGGCGCGTCACACCCTGACGATTGAGCAGATGGGAGTCGATACGCGTGACCTGAGGCGTCATGTCCGCGCGCACCCCCATCGTTCTGCCCGACAACTGGTCGACCAGCTGATAGGTACGCAGACGCAGGTCGCGGCCGGCGCCGGTGGTAAGCGAATCGAGATACTCAAGCAGCGGCGGCATGACCTGCTGGTAACCGCGCAGGCGGAAAGCGTCGAGCAGCTTGCGGCGCAGGCCTTCTAGCTTGTCGGCTTCGGACGGCAACGCGTCCTGTATGTGATCGGGCAATACCCAGCGCATGAAAGGCTCAACCAAAGACGTACAACAGGATCAGCCCCGCCAGCATCGACGACAGACCGATAAAGCGGATCTGACCGTCAGCCATGCGGGCGAGACGTAAAAAGGTTTCGCGCCAGGTTGCTGGCGCGACGAAAGGGACGATGCCTTCGATGATCAACATCAGCGCGAAGGCCGTCAGCAGGGTAGCACCCATTGGAGATCAGTTCCGCCCGGTCCCCTTGGAGTTCTTCATGAACTTGAAGAAGTCCGAACTCGGATCGACAACCATCACGTCATCCTTGCCCGAGAAGCTGGCGCGGTAGGCCTCCAGACTGCGGTAGAAGGAGTAGAACTCCGGACTCTGACCAAAGGCTTCGGCATAGATCGCCGTCGCCTTGGCATCACCTGCACCCTTGGTCCGCTGCGCATCACGATAGGCTTCGGCGATGATCACCTCACGCTGACGGTCTGCATCTGCACGGATCTTCTCGGCTTCGGCGGCACCCTGCGAACGCAGTTCGTTGGCAACCCGCTTCCGCTCCGCTTCCATCCGGCGATAGACCGACTCGGACACTTCCGACGGCAGATCGACCCGCTTCAGACGCACGTCGATGATCTGGGCGCCGATCTTGCGCGCATCCTGGTCTGCCTTGGCCCGCATGTCTTCCATGATCTGGTCACGCGCACCGGACACCACGTCGTGCACCGTGCGCTTACCGAACTCTTCACGCAAACCCGCATTGACGGTCTGTGTCAGTCGAATGCGCGCACGCGCTTCATCGCCCGCCACCGACTCGTAGTACAGACGCGGATCGATGATGCGCCATTTCACGAAGTGATCGACCAGCACGTTCTTCTTCTCGGACGTAATGAAACGCTCGGGCTCGGGCGTATCCATGGTCAGGATGCGCTTGTCGAAGTAACGCACGTTCTGGATCAGCGGCAACTTCACGTTCAGGCCGGGCTCGCTGATGACGTCCTTCACTTCACCAAGCTGGAACACGATCGCGAACTGACGCTGATCGACCGTAAAGAGCGACATCGAGGCAACGGCTGCGAGGAACAGCAGCACGCCGCCAATCAGAGACATCTTGTCACGCATCAACGCTCTCCCCGCTCACGGCTGCGCAGCAGGTCGCGACTACGCGGGTCCAGGCTGCCGGCCGGTGCATTGGTTGCTGCAGGCAGGGTCACCTGCGGGTCATTCACAACAGCAGGCGCGATCGTGCCAGCCTGCTGCATGATCTTGTCCAGCGGCAGGAACAGCATGTTCCCGTTGCCCTTGGCATCGATCATGACCTTGCTGGTACTGGCCAGCACCTGCTGCATCGTTTCGAGGTACATGCGCTCACGCGTCACTTCGGGCGCACGCTTGAACTCGGTAAACACCTGATCAAAGCGACTCGCCTCACCCTCGGCGTTTGCGATGACACGCTCGCGGTAGGCATCAGCCTCTTCCAGCAAACGCGAGGCAGTACCACGGGCACGCGGAATGACGTCGTTGGCGTAGGCCTCACCTTCGTTCTTCTGGCGCTCGCGGTCCTGACCGGCCTTGACGGCATCGTCGAACGAAGCCTGAACCTGCTCGGGCGGCTGAGCGTTCTGCATTGTCACACGGCTGATCTGGATGCCGGTCTCGTAGCGGTCGAGAATGCCCTGCATCAGCTCCTGCGCCGTCGCAGCGATCTCTTCACGCCCCTCGTACAGCACGAAGTCCATGCGGCTCTTGCCGACGATCTCGCGCATGCCGGTTTCGGCAACCTGAGCGACAGCCTCGTCCGGGAAGCGGTTGTTGAAGACGTAGTTCTCGGGGCTCTTGAGCACGTACTGGACCGCGAACTGGATGCTGATGATGTTTTCGTCATCGGTCAGCATCAGTGCTTCGCGCAGCGCCTTGTTACGTTCGGAGCCGCGATAGCCGACCTCCACCGTACGCACGCCGGTCAAGTCGACGATCTCGTGCGTCTCGATCGGTGCCGGCAAACGCCAGCGCAGACCAGGATCGGTAGTTTCGGTGAACTTGCCCAGACGCAGGACCACGCCGCGCTGGTTGGCATCCACGGTGTAGAAGCCGCTCGCAAGCCATACGACCACGACCAGCGCCAGCAAGGCACCGATGCCGCCGCCGAACTGCTTGAAGGAGAAATTTGGGAGCTGCGGGCCGTCGCCGCCGCCACCATCGCCGCCACCGCCCGAGCCGTTGTTGCGCCCGTTGCGTTTGCCGCCGAACATGCCGGAAAGACGTTGATTGAAATCGCGCCAGACTTCCTCTAGATCAGGAGGTCCCTGGTTACCGCCGCGATTGCCTTCGCCGCGATCACCGTCGTTTCCGCGGTTACCCCAGCGTGGATCGTTGAGTGACATGAGAATGCCTGTTATCACTGTTGCAATGGAAAGTTATTGACGGAGTCAGCTTGCTGTTCTAGTTCGGGTGCAACTGCCTCTTGCGCGGCCTCGGCCAGCGCAGCGCGAATCAGATCCAGCCCTTCGCCGGTTCTTGCGCTCAAAAAAACGCGCCTGATTCTATCACAGTCATCCCGCTCGACTGCCGCCCCGGCGTGGGTCAGATCAATCTTGTTCCACACCAGAATCTGCGGCACTTCAGCAGCGCCGATCTCCGACAGCACGTCGTTTACTGCCGCAATCTGCGCGTCACGGTCTTCACTCGCCGAATCGACCACATGAAGCAGAAGGTCTGCCTGGGCCGTTTCCTCGAGTGTCGCCTTGAACGCAGCAACAAGCGCATGCGGCAGGTCACGGATGAATCCGACCGTATCCGACAGCACGACGTTCCCCGTGCCGACAAAAAGTCTGCGCGAAGTGGTGTCGAGCGTGGCGAAAAGCTGGTCTGCGGCATAGCCGCCAGCCTTGGTCAATGCATTGAAAAGCGTGGACTTTCCCGCGTTCGTGTACCCCACCAGGGACACCGACAGTACATCCCGGCGATCGCGCGCACGGCGACGGGTACGACGCTGCTTCTCGATCTGCTTCAAGCGCAGCTTGAGCATTTTCACGCGGGTACCGAGCAGGCGACGGTCGGTTTCGAGCTGCGTCTCCCCTGGTCCACGCAAACCGATACCGCCCTTTTGCCGCTCAAGGTGGGTCCAGCCCCGCACCAGACGGGTCGCGAGATGGCTGAGCTGGGCGAGCTCGACCTGCAGCTTGCCCTCGTGACTGCGCGCGCGCATGGCAAAGATGTCGAGGATCAGCGCAGTGCGATCGACGACGCGATGCTGCAGCGCACGCTCAAGGTTTCTTTGCTGGCCGGGCGACAGGGCGTGATTGAAGATGACGAGATCGGCCTCATTCGCACGCAGCGCCTCGGCGATCTCCTCGACCTTGCCGCGCCCGGCAAACAGCGCCGGATCCGGTGCGGCACGACGGCCGGTGACGACCGCCTCCACGCTGGCGCCAGCACTCATTGCCAACAGCTTCAGCTCGGACAGGCGCTCGTCGAACGCCCCCTGGCGCAGGTCGAGCTGAACGAGAACGGCCCGCTCGCCACTTCCGGGACGCTCAAACATCGTGCGCAACCCCAGCGGACAGGTTCAGGCCCTTCAGCAAAAACGGGAGGGAAATCAGTTGGCGCCCTCGCCCGGCTCCTGCTGCTGAATGGTCACCGGACGGGCGGGTACGACGGTGGAGATGGCGTGCTTGTAAACCATCTGCGTGACGGTATTCTTGAGCAGTACGACGTACTGATCGAAGGATTCGATCTGGCCCTGCAGCTTGATGCCGTTCACGAGATAGATCGAAACCGGGACATGCTCACGGCGCAGGGTGTTCAGGAACGGGTCTTGTAGAAGTTGCCCTTTATTACTCATTGTGGAACCTCGATATTTTGTGTTTATAAGAATGTATAGGATTTATTGCTGCACCGCCACATGACAGTATGCGGCCAAATCCAGGTGTGGATACAAGGATTTTGCCAGTCAGGCCTTGGTCGCATACGGATTGTGCGCAGTACGGAACTGGATGCGCAAGGGGGTACCCTGCAGCTTGAATGCTTCCATGAAGGCACGCTCAAGGTAGCGCACATATGACGTTGGCAGATTCTCCAGCGAATTTCCGTGGATCACGATGATCGGCGGGTTCATGCCGCCCTGGTGGGCATAGCGCAGCTTCGGGCGCGACGTGCCATGTCGCGGCGGCGCCTGCTTGGCGATGGCGGCCTGCATGATCCGGGTCAGCTGCGGCGTCGACAGATTCGACATCGCCGCGGCATATGCAGCATCGACCGACTTCAGCAGCCCGCCCACGCCATCGGACCTGAGCGCGGAGATCTGGTGAAAGCGGGCGAACGACAGGAAGCCCAGCTTGCGCGTGATCTCCTGCTTGAGCTGGTCGCGCTGATAATCGTCGACGGCATCCCACTTGTTGATCGCAACAACGAGCGCCCGCCCTGCTTCCAGCACGAAACCGGCGATATGCGCATCCTGGTCCGAAATATCCTGCGATGCATCCAGCACCAGCACGGCGACGTTCGCCTCCTGGATGGCTTGCAAGGTCTTGATCACCGAGAACTTTTCAACCGCTTCGAACACGCGGCCACGACGGCGCAGACCTGCGGTATCGATCAGGGTGTAGTTCTTGCCACCGCGCTCGAACGGTATCGCGATTGCGTCACGGGTCGTGCCCGGCAAGTCGAACGCGATCACGCGCTCTTCCCCGATCAGGGTATTGACCAGCGTGGACTTGCCGACGTTGGGACGGCCGACGATGGCGACCGCCGGTCCACTGTCCTCGCTTGACTGGGGATCATCGTCCAGCGGAAAGGGCGCGAGCACGAGATCGATGAGCTGCTTGATGCCATCGCCATGAGCCGCGGACACAGGCAAGGGCGCGCCAAAGCCAAGCGCGTGAAAATCCGCCGACGCGAGCGAGCGCTCCAGACCTTCGGCCTTGTTGACCACGAGGTGCACCGGACGCCCGGAGCGGCGCAGGCGCGCCGCGATCTGCTCGTCGTGGGGCGTACGCCCTGCGCGACCGTCCACCAGGAACAGGAGCACGTCGGCCTCAGCGATTGCCTGCTCGGCCTGCCGTGCCATTTCGTGCATGATGCCGTCCTTGGCGACCGGATCGAAACCGGCCGTATCGACGACGAGGTAGTCACGATCGCCGACGCGCCCGATGCCGTAGTGGCGATCGCGGGTGAGGCCGGGCTGATCGGCCACCAGCGCATCACGCGTGCGGGTCAGCCGGTTGAACAGGGTCGACTTGCCCACATTGGGACGGCCGACGAGGACGATGGTAGGTTTCACTGAGCGTATTCCGACTTAACGCACGTCGTAGGCGACAATATCGCCATCGCGCGTCTGAACCACAAAACCACTGCCCAGCAGTCGCAGATCAGCGACCACCGGGCTGCTGTCGGCGCGGTCACGGGCCACAAAGGCACCGTCCTCACGACTGAGCAGATGGATATATCCTTGGCCATCGCCGACAACGACATAGTCGCCGACGATGAGGGGGCGCGACACCGCCCGCCGAAGCAGTGCATCCTGCTTCCACATGCTTGCACCACTATAGACATCGAGCGCGTTCACCGCATCGTGGTCATCCGTAATGATCGCGAAGCGGGCGTCGCGATCCATGCCGACGCTGCTCGAGAACTCGCGCGACCACAGGGCATTGCCGTTGCTGCCGTCAAAGCAGGCGGCCCGCCCCTGATAGGTCACTGCGCACACTTCGCGCCGGCCGATGACTGGCGTTCCGGCCACGTCAGCAACGCGCTCGAGTTCGGTTGAGCCACGCGGCGAAGCCACGCTCAACTCCCACAGCGCGCCGCCGTTGGCGAGGTTCACCGCGACCATCTTGCCGCCCGGGAAGCCGGCGAGAGCCACGCCGCCCTCGAGCACCACGCCCGCGTAGGAGCGCAGGGCAAGCGGCGGGTTGTTGCGCTGATAGACCCAGCGCTTGCTGCCGTCACGCGCATTGAGCGCGATCAGACGGTGATCGGAACCACGCAACACCACCACATCGTCGTTGACCGCCGGCGGCGCCAGCACTTCGGCACCAATCGGTGCGCGCCAGCGCTCCGAACCGTTGGCCGCATCGTAGGCAATTGCCACACCCGAAACCGTCACCACCACGGCAAGCTTGCCGTCGCTGCCGACGCCGGCAGACAGGTCGGTGTCGGCGTCGGCACGCCACACTGCCCGCCCTGCCTCGAAGCGGGCAACATCACCATCGGTGGCAGCCGCATAGACACTGTCACCCACGACGGCGGGATGGAACACATAGGGACCGGACTCACCAATACTCGCTTGCCAGACCACACGCAGTCCGGCAGTCGGCTTGAAGTCGACGAGCTCCGCGGGCTTGGGCGCGCTGCTTGCGAAAGGATTCAGCGAAGAACAACCGGCAAGCAACACAAATGCGCCCAACAGCGGCACGGTGCGCAGGGATGAAAATTTCATGGCTCAACCTTCCAGCGATTCAAGTTTGATGCGCACCACCTCGCGCAGGGTCACCGCCTCTTCGCCAGCGGTAGCCAGCGCATCGATCGCGGCCTGATAGGCAACGCGGGCCTCGGCCGGCTTGCCCTGGGCGGCAAGCGCATCACCGCGCAGATCTTCGAAACGGGCCTTGTACGCACTGTCAGGAACCGGCTGCAGCCGCGCCAGGGCCTTGTCGGCCGCGTCCTGCTGCAACAGCACGGCTGCGAGACGCAGACGCGCAAGCTCACGCAATGCGGGGTCCTTGCCTTCATCCGCGGCCCACTCGAGCTGCGAGCGGGCATTGTCCAGATCGCCCTTGGCAAACTGCACCGAGGCGGAAAGCAAGGCGCCGAGCTGAGCGTAGGCGGTGCCGCCGTAGTCGCCGATCAGACGTCCGGCTGCATCACGTGCCTTCTGCGCATCCTGCTCGGCCGCGGCCTGCTGCAGGCTGTAGTAGACGGCACCGGCTTCAGCCGCAGTCTTGTTGGAGTACCACTGCCAAGCCTGCCAGCCGACCGATGCCAGCGCAGCCACCACCGCAATCGTCGTCACCAGCTTGCCATACTGCGCCCACCAGGCCTTCAGTTCGGAAATCTGCTCCTGCTCTTCCAGGTCATACACCGCCATTGTCAGCCCCTTCGTCGCCTTGTTCGTTAAACAGGACCTCTGCCACTGTCTCAGCCAGCAGGTCCAGTGCTACACGTTGCTGCGCACCGCGTCCGCGCAAGGGCTTAACGCCCACTTCACCCGCCGCAGCCTCGTCCTCACCGATCACGAGCGCGACCGCAGCACCGCTGCCGTCGGCCTTTTTCATCTGCGACTTGAAGCTGCCGCCACCACAGTGCAGCGTCGCCGCAAAGCCGTGACCACGCAGCGCCTCGGCAGCGCGGAAGGCCAGGCGCCGCGCTTCGTCACCCATGTGCACGACGTAAACATCGGGCACCACGCGCTCGGCCTCGCCGCCGCATTCCTTCCACAAGGCGAGCAGGCGCTCGACCCCCATGGCAAAACCGGCTGCAGGCTGGGGCTTTCCGCCGAGCTGGCTGACCAGTCCGTCGTAGCGGCCACCGGCACAGATGGTGCCCTGCGCGCCCAGCCGGGTAGTGACCCACTCGAACACGGTGCGGTTGTAGTAATCGAGGCCCCGTACCAGCCGATGATTGATCCGGTACGGAATACCGGCGTCCTTGAGCAGCACCTGCACGGCTTCGAAGTGCTCGCGCGACTCGTCGCCGAGATAGTCAGCCAGCTTCGGCGCGGCCTCGACGATGTCCTGCAGGTCGGGATTCTTGGTATCGAGGATGCGCAGCGGATTGGAGTACAGGCGACGCTTGCCATCCTCGTCCAGGCGATCCTGATGCTGTTCCAGATACGTGATCAGCGCCGCACGGTGCAGGGCACGCTCTTCTGCCGAGCCCAGCGAGTTGATCTCGAGCCGGACATCTTCGAGCCCGAGATCGTCCCACAAGCGGGCACACATGATGATGTGCTCGGCATCGATATCCGGACCGGCAAAGCCGAGGGCTTCGATGCCGATCTGGTGAAACTGCCGGTAACGGCCTTTCTGCGGACGTTCGTGACGGAACATCGGGCCGTGGTAGTACAGGCGCTGCGGGCCGCCAGACGCCACCAGGTTGTGCTGGATCGCGGCACGCACGCAGGACGCGGTGCCCTCGGGGCGCAGCGTGAGGTGTTCCCCGTTGAGCGCGTCCTCGAACGAATACATTTCCTTCTCGACGATATCGGTCACTTCGCCGATGGCGCGCTTGAACAGCGGCGTCGGCTCGACGATCGGCATGCGGATCGGGCGGTAGCCGTAGCTGCGCAACCAGTCGCGCACGATGTCTTCGAAGTGTTCCCAGATTTCGGCCTCGTCGGGCAGGATGTCGTTCATCCCGCGTACGGCCTGCAAGGTCTGACTCATTGATGATTCTGCTTGTCGTTGTCTTGTTCTTGTCGGGGCCGGCGTTCAACCGGCCTTGCGGGTGTAGCGGGTGGCGACGTAATCGTCCACGATCGCCTTGAATTCGGCGGCGATATTGTCGCCACGCAGGGTAACCGTCTTCTGCCCGTCAACAAAGACCGGAGCAGCCGGCGTTTCACCGGTACCGGGCAGCGAGATACCGATGTTGGCATGCTTGCTTTCGCCCGGACCATTGACCACGCAGCCCATCACCGCGAGCGTCATGTTCTCGACGCCGTCGTACTGGTCACGCCAGGTCGGCATCTGTTCGCGCACGTAGTTCTGAATGCCTGATGCCAGCTCCTGGAAGAAGGTGCTGGTCGTACGTCCGCAGCCGGGACAGGCCGTGACCATCGGCGTGAACGCACGCAGACCCATGGTCTGCAGGATCTCCTGCGCCACCACCACTTCCTGGGTGCGGCTGCCGCCGGGCTCGGGGGTGAGCGAGATGCGGATGGTGTCGCCGATACCTTCCTGCAGCAGCACGGCCAGCGCGGCGGTGGAGCCAACGATGCCCTTGCTCCCCATGCCGGCCTCGGTCAGCCCGAGGTGCAGCGGATAGTCGCAGCGCACGGCGAGGTCGCGATACACGGCAATGAGGTCCTGCACGCTCGACACCTTGGCCGACAGAATGATGCGATCGCCCGCCAGACCATATTCCTCGGCCTTCGCGGCCGATTCGAGCGCAGACACCACGAGCGCCTCGCGCATGACCGCACCAGCGTCGCGCGGCTCGGCACGCGTCGCGTTCTCGTCCATGATCCGCGCCAGCACTGACTGGTCGAGACTGCCCCAGTTGACGCCGATGCGCACCGGCTTGTCGTACTTGCACGCAATCTCGACGATGGCAGCGAACTGCGGATCGCGCTTGCTGCCCGCACCAACGTTGCCGGGGTTGATACGCAGCTTGGCCAGCGCCTCGGCGCAGGCGGGGTGCTTCGACAGCAGCGTATGGCCGTTGTAGTGGAAATCGCCCACCAGCGGCACATCCATGTTCAGCGCCAGCAAGCGGTCGCGGATATGCGGCACCGCACGTGCGGCCTCTTCGTTGTTTACCGTGATGCGAACCATCTCGGAGCCGGCGCGGGCGAGTTCGGCCACCTGCATCGCGGTACCGAGAACGTCGGCGGTGTCGGTGTTGGTCATCGACTGCACCACCACCGGAGCCCCTGCGCCCACGGCAACCTGTCCGATACGGACCAGGCGCGTGCAGCGGCGTGGGGAGGGCGCGGAAATCGGGCTGGATTGCGTCATGTCATTGAACCGTGAGACGTGCGACCGAAACCTTGGTGTGAGGCACAAGGTCTACAGGTTTACCGTTGAATTCGAGCCGGACGCTGCGCGCATTGCCGATCACGAGCGCAAACGGCGGCGCCCCCTGAACGGTCCGCGAGCTTCCGGGAACGCCGATGCCCGAGAACAGGATTGCGCCAGATGCGTCCTTCACTTCGACCCAGGACTCACCGGAGAACACGAAGCGTAGCGGCGGTGGCGCATCGGCGGCAGGCGCTGCAGCATCGGCGGCAGGCGCTGCTGCATCGACCGGTACACCAGCAGAGACGGCGGGATCGGCCACTGGCGGCACGACCGGCGCAGCCGCGGCAGCAGGCGCCGGAGGCGTTGCAGATTCCGGCACAGCCACGAGCGCTGCGGCGGGCTCGGCAAGCGGCTGATCAAGCTCAACCTCGACCGGCGCAGACGCAGCCAGCGCTTCTTCCGCCTCGCTCTGCGTCATGGGCGCCACGCCTGGCTCGATGACGTCGACTTCGGACTGCGTCGGCGCCTCGAACCAGCCGAAGTACCCGCCGGCCGAAATCAGCACCAGCAGCAGGCCTGCAACCACCGCCGCCGGCACAACGTTGAACTTGAATCCGCGATTGGCGGGCATGTCGCCTTCGGCGTTCGAAACCGGCGTCAGGTCGACTGCTGCGGACGCTTCGGCCCCAACCGCAGCCAGCACCACCTCCGGGTCCAGACCCAGATGCCGGGCGTAATTGCGCACGAAGCCGCGCACGAATGCCGGCCCCGGCAGGATCTCGTAATGCCCGCTCTCGATCGCGACCAGCTGTCGCATCGAAAGCTTCAATGCCTGAGCGACCTCTTCAAGCGACTCGCCACGCACTTCGCGCGCCTTGCGCAGCATGGTACCGGCAGGCGTCTGTGCGGTTTCCGTCATCGTGACGGTCTCGGACTGCGTGCTACTCACTCGTACTTCCCTTGCATCATCAAGACATGTTCTGCGGAATCGGCAAACCGGCTACGCAACTGTTCGGCATAACTGGCCTCGGCATTGCGCTCTCCCAGCTTGCGCGCGGTACGCAAGCCGAGCCAGACCGATGCAGCCGTTGGCCTGAGCTGCTGATGCAAACGGTTGAGCTGTTCGTGCGCAGTCTGAAAGTCGCCCCGCCGATACGCGATTGCAGCCAGTTGATAGAGCGCCTCGCCATTGGCCGGATCGGCCTGTATCGCGAGCATGAACTGCTGCTGCGCCTCCGCGTCCCTGCTCAGCCGCAGATTGCACAGGCCTGCATTGGTGTACGGGCGCGTCGGATAACGATAGTAAGGGTTACGGGCAGCGCGGGCAAAGCGCTCCAGCCCCTCGGTCTCACGCCCCTGCAGGCACAGAAACCAGCCGTAACTGTTGTTGAAGTCGGGATCGCCAGGCGCGGCATTGAGAGCCCGGGTAAAGTACTCCCCAGCCGAGCCGTTCTCGTCGATCATCATGTAGGTCAGCCCGAGGAGATGAAAGGCCGGCGCATAAGACGGGCTTTCAGCCAGGGCGAGCCTGCCCTCGTCGAGCGCGACGTCATAGCGCCCGATCTCGAAATAGGCCTGACCGAGATCCACATGGACGCGAGCGCGAGCATCAGGCCCGGCCGCCGGCTGAACATCCGACATCGGACGCGATACGCCGACCGCATCGCCGCTGATGCTGGAAGTCGGCGCCGTGACGCAGCCCCCCAGGCCAAGCACCGAAACCAGCAACACCAGCGGCAACATCCTGAACGTCATCAGCGAACCTCCGTCGACTGCTTCAGGCGCACCACCGTGCGCCGGGTTTTGTCCTGAACCTGACCGGCCAACTGGCCGCAGGCAGCATCGACATCGTCACCACGCGTCTTGCGCGTCGTGGTCACGATACCGGCATCGATCAGGATACCTGCAAAGCGCCGAATACGGTCCGCAGGGGAGCGCAGGAAACCCGAATTGGGGAAGGGGTTGAAGGGAATCAGATTGAACTTGCATGGCACGTCACGCACCAGCGCAACCAGTTCGTGCGCATGCGCATCACTGTCATTGACGCCTTCGAGCATGACGTATTCGAAGGTGACAAAGTCACGCGGCGCACGATCGAGATAGCGTACGCAAGCAGCCATCAACTCACGCAGCGGGTACTTCTGGTTGATCGGCACCAGACGGTCACGCAGCGCGTCATTGGACGCATGCAGCGATACGGCCAGCGCAACCGGACATTCGTCGCGCAAGCGGTCCATCGCGGGCACGATGCCTGAGGTCGACACCGTCACCCGCCGGCGCGAGAGCCCGTAAGCGTGATCGTCGAGCATCAGGCGCAGTGCGGTCACCACGTTGTCGAAATTGGCGAGCGGCTCGCCCATGCCCATCATAACCACGTTGCTGATGATGCGGCCATTGTCCTTCTCGCCCGACTCGAGGTCGGCCGCCTCGTCGCGCGCAGCCCCCAGCAACTTGTTCGCAAGCCACAGTTGGCCGATGATCTCGGCCGCGTTCAGGTTGCGGTTGAAGCCCTGCTTTCCCGTGGAGCAGAAGGCGCAATCGAGCGCACAGCCTGCCTGCGAGGAAATGCACAGCGTGCCGCGGCTGGTTTCGGGAATGAACACCGTCTCCACCGCATTGGCGTTACCGACATCGAGCAGCCACTTGCGCGTACCGTCGGTCGATACCGAATCGCGTACCGGCACCGGCGGCTGGATCAGGGCAACATCCTTGAGTTTCGCCCGCAGCGATTTCGCCACGTCGGTCATCGCGTCGAAGTCGTCGCAGCCTTCATGATGCATCCAGCGCATCACCTGGCGCGCGCGAAACGGCTTCTCGCCCATCCCGGAAAACCAGGCGACGAGACCATCGACATCGAAATCGAGCAGATTGACCGGTTTATTCATCATTACCTCCAATGCAAACGGCCCGCACGCGCGGTTCGCGGCGCATCACCGCGAAGCGGGCGAAGCGGGCCAGAAGCATGGACCGCTTAGCGGGAGTAAACGTTCATGCCCGGGAAGAAGAAGGCGATTTCGTTCGCAGCCGTTTCCGGAGCGTCGGAACCGTGCACGGCATTGGCGTCGATCGAATCGGCGAAATCGGCGCGGATGGTGCCCTTGTCGGCCTTCTTCGGGTCGGTGGCGCCCATCAGCTCACGGTTCTTGGCAATGGCGTTCTCGCCTTCCAGGGCCTGGATCATCACCGGGCCGGAAACCATGAAGGACACCAGATCCTTGAAGAAGGGACGCTCTTTGTGGACGGCGTAGAATTGGCCGGCCTCGAGCTCGGACAGGTGAACCATCTTTGCTGCGACAATCTTCAGGCCGGCTTCTTCGAAGCGGGCGTAAATCTGGCCGATCACGTTCTTGGCAACTGCGTCGGGCTTGATAATGGAAAGGGTGCGTTCAATGGCCATGGGGACAGCTCCGGTCTATGTTGAAAAAAGCCTCGTATTTTAGCAGGTTTTAGGGAACCGCCGCATGAGAGCCCGCCCACACCGCAAGCAGATGTGACGCCTGCCCAAAGGCCCGGTGACACATCCCTCGCGATAGCGGGAACCTCTCGCGATCGTCTTGGGTCATTCACCAACACTACAATCAACGGCGTGACCTGCGGCCCACGGACGTCGCGCCCGATGCAGAAGACTGCCCACTCATGGAGCCTCAATGCTCACCGCGCTTGCCCTGATCGGTCTGACTGCGCTTCTTGCCCCCTGGCTGGGCAGGGTGCTTGGCACGCGCGCCGGCTGGCTGCTGGCGCTTGCGCCGCTTTACGGATTCGGCTGGCTGCTGAGCCAGATCGCGTCAGTCTCCAGCGGCAATTCCGTGCTCGCATCCGTCGCCTGGATCCCTGCGCTCGACGTCGCCCTGTCCTTCCGTCTCGATGGCCTGTCGATGCTGTTCGGCCTGCTGGTAACAGGGATCGGCACGCTGATTGTTCTTTATGCCGGCAGCTACCTGTCCGACCATCATCACCTCGGCCGCTTCTACGCTTTCCTGCTTGTGTTCATGGCCGCCATGCTCGGCCTGGTGCTGGCCGACGATCTGATCGCGATGTTCGTGTTCTGGGAGCTCACCAGCGTCAGCTCCTACCTGCTGATCAGCTTTCAGCACGAACGTGCAGCCTCTCGCCGCGCCGCGCTGCAGGCCCTGCTGATTACCGGCGGCGGCGGGCTCGCGCTGCTCGCCGGCTTGATCCTGCTCGGCCTCGCAGGAGACGCCTGGCAATTCTCGGCCCTGTCGGCGGCGGCGATCGAGGGACATGCGTTCTACCCGGCCATCCTGGTGCTGGTGCTGCTGGGCTGCTTCACCAAATCCGCTCAAGTCCCCTTCCACCTGTGGCTTCCGAACGCGATGGAGGCGCCGACACCCGTTTCTGCCTACCTGCATTCGGCCACAATGGTCAAAGCAGGCGTGTATCTGCTTGCGCGACTGAACCCGGTGATGGGCGGCGAGGACGGCTGGGGCACCATCCTGGTCGTGGTCGGCGCTGCCACCTCCCTCGTCGGTGCCGTACTTGCGCTGCGCCAGACCGACCTCAAGCGCATCCTCGCCTACACCACGGTCACGGTCCTCGGTCAGCTCACCATGCTGATCGGCACCAACACCACCTACGGCCTTCAGGCATTCGCCATCTACCTGCTGGCGCATTCGCTTTACAAGGGCGCCCTGTTCATGGCGGTCGGTGCCGTCGACCATGCAACAGGCACCCGCGAACTGGGACGTCTGGGCGGACTGATCAGGTTCATGCCGCTGACCGGCGCCGCGGTCGCACTGGCAGCCTTCTCCAACGCCGGCCTGCCGCCCTTTTTCGGCTTCATCGCAAAAGAGTTCAAATACACCGGGTTGATCGAGATGGGCCCGCTGGGCTGGGCAAGCACAGCAGTGATGATTGTCAGCAATGCGCTGCTGCTGGCCGCCGCGGGCCTGGTGTTCATCCGCACCTTCCTTGGCCGCCAGGGTGCTTATCCTCGCGCCCCGCACGAGGTAAGCCTGCTGATGTGGCTGGGCCCGATGCTGCTGGCGATCGGTGGCTTCCTGCTCGGCGCCTTCAACGGTATCGCAGAGGTGTGGCTGATTGACAGCGCAGTACAGGCGGTGGCCCGCGACGCGGTTCCGGTCAAGCTGTACTTGTGGGGCGGCACCACCCCGGCGGTCGTCGCCAGCGTGATCACGGTCTGCCTCGGCGCCTTCATCTACCTGCAGCGTCGCATGGTTCGTCACTGGCTGGCGCGCTGGCGACGTGTGTGGCTGATCAGTGGCGATTTGCTGTGGGATCGCCTGCTGAAGCGCATCTTCATCGTCGCCGGAAAAGTCGCCGACCGCTTCCAGCATGGCTCATTGCGTCAGCACATCGCCCTTCTGGCCCTCGTGACTGCAGTGTTCGCCCTGCTCGGCACCGTGCTCGCCAGCGACCACGGTGCGCGCCTGCCCGCCACAAGCGAACTGTCCTGGCTGGCGACTGCCGGCTGCGTACTGGCGGTGCTCGGCGCGGCAGGCGCCGCGGCGATGCGCGACCGCATCGCGCTGATCACTGCGCTCGGCGCCAGCGGACTGGGCATTGGACTGTTCTTTCTGGCGGTGGGCGCGCCGGACGTTGCGATCACACAGATCATGGTCGAAACCCTGACCGTGATCTTCCTGGCGCTGGTGCTGAATGGTCTGCCAGCAGTACAGATCATCGGCTGGCGCAATTCACGACGGCGCCGCCTGCACCTGATCGTCGCCGCAGGCTTCGGCATCGCGGTGACGCTGATCATCCTGACAGCCATCGGCCAGCCACTGCCCGGAGGTCTCGCCGACTGGTACCTTGCAAACAGCCTGCCGGGTGGTCACGGCGCCAACGTCGTGAATGTCATCCTGGTCGATTTTCGCGCCTTCGACACGCTGGGTGAAATCCTCGTGGTGGCGCTCGCTGCGCTGGCTGCCGCACTGCTGCTGCGCCCTGACAAGGATGTGCAGCGCGGCGGCGACGAGGGCAACCCGGAGTTCGGCAGCGTGATGCTGCGTCAGGGGCTGCGCCCGCTCGCGGGCCTGCTGCTGCTGATTTCCCTCGTGCTGCTGTGGCGTGGTCACAATCTGCCTGGCGGCGGCTTCATCGGCGGGCTGGTTGCAGTCTGTGCCGCCGTCCTCCTCGCCCTGGGTTACGGGGTCGGTGGCACGCGCCGCCTGCTGCACGTTCAACCCAGCGTCATCACCGGATCCGGCCTGGCGCTTGCCGCGGGCGCCGGCCTGTTCGGTCTCGCCGACGGCCGGCCCTTCCTTGCCAGCGCCTGGCTGTTCCCGGGAGGGCTTCCTCTGGGCAGCCCGCTGCTGTTCGATGTCGGCGTATTCCTCACGGTGTTCGGTGCTGTCACCCACATGCTGTTCAGACTGATGGAAAAGGAGGTTTGAGATGGAAATCGTCGCTGCGATCACCGCCGGCCTGCTCGCCGCCATTGGAGTGTGGCTGTTGCTCGACCGCAATCTGGTCCGGGTCGTCCTGGGTATCGTGCTGCTCGGCAACAGCATCAATATTGCCGTGCTGACCGCAGGCAGGCTTGGCAACCGTACGGCCGCTTTTGTCACTTCCAACGGCGTGCCCGAACTGGCCGCCAATCCGCTGCCCCAGGCCCTGGTGCTGACCGCGATCGTCATCGGCTTTGCCCTCTTTGTCTTCGCCCTCGCAGTGCTGCGGCGCACCTGGGAGCTGCATGGCAGCACCGCGACTGACCGCGTCACTGAAGTTGCTGAAGGCCCCTCACCCGACCTGGACGAGAAGGCGTCGCGATGACCCCGTCTCCTCACCTGCTGCTTGTTGCCCCCCTGCTCCTGCCGCTGGGCACGCTGATCGCCTGTCTGCTGACCCGTGGCAACCACCGAGCCTGCGCCGGGCTGAGTCTGCTCGGTGCGGCCGGACTGATGGCGGTCGGACTGGCACTGGTCGCATACGCCGGCCGGGGCGACATCCTGGTCAGTCAGATGGGCGGCTGGGCAGCCCCTTACGGCATCACGCTGGTGGTGGACCGGCTGTCGGCAGCGATGGTGACGATTACCGGGGTGATCGCGACGGCTACCGTGCTCTATTCGCTCGCTCATGACACCGACCCTGCACGCGGCCGCGACTTTCACCTGCTGACTCACGGCCTGCTGGTTGGCGTCTGCGGCGCCTTCATCACCGGAGATGTGTTCAACCTTTACGTCTGGTTTGAAGTGCTGCTGGTCGGCTCGTTTGCGCTGATCGCCCTCGGCGGTGACAGGCGTCGATTGGCGGGGACCGTGGTCTACGTGATTCTCAACCTGATCGCCACCCTGATGTTCCTGCTCGCTGCCGGCCTTGTGTACGGCAGCGCCGGCACCCTCAACATGGCCGAACTGGCGGCATTGTTCGCGGCTGGCGACACCCCGCCAGGCGTGCAGGCGCCCTTGGTGCTGATGCTGCTCGCCTTTTCCATCAAGGCCGCACTGTTTCCGGTCTTCGGCTGGCTGCCCGCGTCCTACCATGTTGCGTGGACGCCGGTATCCGCGCTTTTTGCCGGGCTGCTGACCAAGGTCGGCGTGTATGCGCTGATTCGGCTGGTCACCCTGTTGTGGCCGGATGCCGGACTGGTGCATGAGGTGCTGCTATGGGTGGCGTGCGCCACCATGCTGATTGGGGTGCTCGGCGCTGCGGCCCAGACCGAGGTCAGGCGCATCCTCTCCTTTCACATCGTCAGCCAGGTCGGCTACATGGTGCTCGGTCTGGCGCTGGCTACACCGCTGGCGCTGGCCGGTGCGGTGTTCTACCTGATCCATCACATCGTCGTGAAGGCAAACCTGTTCTTCATCGGCGGCATCGCCGCCCGCATGACGGGCTCCGAACGCCTCCCCGCAATGGGCGGACTCTATGCCCGCGCACCATGGCTGGCCCTGATGTTTGCCATCCCCGCACTCTCCCTGGCCGGCATTCCGCCGCTGTCGGGCTTCTGGGCAAAGTTCGTTCTGGTGCGGGCGGGGCTTGAGACCGGCGCCTGGATCGCAGTTGGTATCGCGCTGCTGACGGGCATCTTCACCCTGCTGTCGATGAGCAAGATCTGGAATGAGGCCTTCCTCAAGGCACATCCGCTGGGTGCGGCAGGCAGCCGCACGCTAACCGGACAGGCTCCGGCATGGTGGGCCGCAGCTGGCCTGGCCGCGATCACGGTCGGTATCGGCATCGGCGCGGGACCGGTGATGGACTTCGCCAGCGCCGCCGCAGAACAGCTTGCCCACCCCGCACACTACATCAGCGCCGTGCTCGGCGCGCCAGGAAGGTAATCATGGCGCTTCTTCACCTTGCCCTCGCCTTCGGACTGGCAGCCTTCGCCGACATGCTGAGCCCGCTCGGGGTGCTGGCCACCTTCATGATCGTGTTCGGCGTACTGCGACTCTCCGGCGACCTCTTTGGCATCCGTCGTTACGCTCTTCGGGTCGAGTACGGCGTCCGTTTCGTGATCTGGTTCATCGGCGAGATATTCAAGGCCAGTTTCGATGTTGCTCGCCTTGTATTGCGCCGAAGGATGAACACCCGGCCGGCCGTGGTCGCGATCAGACTGAAGCGTGCTGACGACGGCATCGCCACGCTGATAGGCGCACTGGTGACTCTGACGCCCGGTACCCTTGCGCTCGACTACGACCGCGACGGCCAGTTCATGTACGTACATGCGCTCGACGCCGATTCGCATGACGCGGTCGAGCGGGGCGTGCGCAGGATCGAATTCCGGCTGCTGAGATGGATCGACGCGGGATCTGCAACGGAGGATGGAGCATGAGCTTTGAGCTGGCCGGTGCAGCCTGGGTGATCCCACTCGCATTCGCCCTGCAGGGTGTCAGCGCTGCGCTGATACTGGCGCGCCTGCTTCGAGGCCCCACCGGCCCCGACCGCGTGGTGGCAATCGATGCGCTGACCCTGCTCGGCACCGCCGCGCTGGGGCTGTTCGCGCTCCACTCCCGCCAGGCGGTGATGCTCGACGCCGCCGTCGTTCTGGCGCTGGTGTCCTTTATCAGCACCACCGCCTTCATGCTGATGTTCAGGACACGCGAAGCCGAGTCGCCACCAGCGGCATCGATCAAGGAGGAGCGCGACCAATGACTCAGACACTGCTCGGCATTCTGGCAAGCGGCCTCATCTTGGCCGGTGCGCTGCTTTGCCTGATCGGCGCGATTGGCCTGGTGAGGCTTCCCGACTGCTACAGCCGCATACATTCTGCAAGCAAGGCGGGTTCGCTGGGGGCCGCCCTGGTACTCGTGGGCGTCGCGGCAGCCAGCAGCGGGGAGATGGCGCTCGAGGCCGTGTTTGCGGTGCTGGTGCTGCTCGCCACTGCGCCGCTGGCAGCACATGCCGTCTCCAGATCTGCCCACCGTGCTGGCCACAAACCTCGAACCGGCCCCCTTGGGGACGCCCTCGCCGATGACAAGGCGGGGCGCAGCACACCGCCGGCAGGCGGGGAATGACTCAGGAGGACTCGCGCGCGGACGCCTCGCCGGGTTCCGCTGCATCGGACTTGTCGTAGGTGCTCCAGCCCTTGCCCTCAGGCTTCGGCAACAGGGCAGCACTCAGCCGGCTATGCATGTGTGCCTTGGCCAGAAAATGAGCGGTAATCGGTGCAGACAGAAACAGGAACATCGAAATCAGCAGTTCGTGGACCGAAAAATTGCCCTCTGCAGCCAGAAAGTAAGCGATCGATGCCAGCAGGGTCCCGCCCACACCAAGCGTGGTGGCCTTGGTCGGCGCATGCAGACGGGTCATCAGTTCAGGCATGCGAATCATGCCCCACGACCCCACAAGCAGAAACACCGCACCGATGACGATCAGCGCAGAAATAACGACTTCAGCCAGAATGGGCATCTCGCTGTCACTCCTTATTCGATGATGTTGCCGCGCAAGACGAACTTGGCGTAGGCAACGGTGGATACGAAGCCGTACATGGCAAAGATCAGCGCCGCCTCGAAATACACCGGGGTCGTTTCACTGATGCCATACAGAATGATCAGGGCAATGACGTTGATCACCATGGTGTCGACCACCAGCACACGATCCAGAATGCTGGGTCCGCGCACGACCGACCACAGGTTCATCAGCAGGGCGAGCGAAATTGCGCCGAATGCAAAGGTCAGGGCATGCTCGATCATTCGAATATCTCCAACAGCCGCGCCTCATAGCGCGTCTTGATACGCTGCACGGCGGCGTCCGGATCAGGCTCGTCCAGGCAATGAACCAGAAGGTGGCGACCGTCTGCGGACAGGTCGCAACTGACGGTGCCCGGCGTCATCGTGACGGTGCCGGCGAGCAGCGTGATCGCCTCCGGCTGGGTCAGCGCCAAGGGCACGGAGATCCAGCGCGGCCGCAACGACGACACCTTGGCGAACACGATCAGGCGCGCGACCTCGATATTGGCGACCACGATGTCGCCCATCACGATCAGGAAATAGCCGACTGCCTTTCGATAATTGCGCACACGCGGCCGGTCGGGCCAGAAGCCGGACGTCAGCAGCGGGAATAACACCCCAAGGAAGACGCCGAGCACCACATTGCCTAGGCTGAGGCTGTTCTGCAGCAGCACCCAGATCAGGATCAGCAACAAGGTCATCAACGGGTGCGGAAGCCAGTTGAACGTTTTCGCCTGATGCGTCCGAGGCTGGTGAACCTGCGTCTCATGCTCCATTATTCGTACCCTCCGGCCTCACCCATCACCGCATCGATGTAGTACGCGGGATGATAGATCTGCTCCGCAGCCTGTTCGATCCAGAGCATCATAGGCCCGGCGAATGCGGTCAACAACACCAGCGCCGCCAGCAGGGTGCCAATCGACACCAGTGGCAGCACCGATCGACGCTCCGAGAGCGGCGAATCCTCCGCCAGCACCTGCGCACCCGGCGAGTTCTTCCAGAACACCGCACTGCCTGCACGTCCGAAGCCGATAATGCACAGCAGGGAAGACACCAGGATCACCGCCCAGATCAACACTGCATTGGGTGCTGCGCGTGCGCTGTCGAGAATCATCAGTTTGCCGATGAAGCCGGACAGCGGCGGCATGCCGCACAGCGCGATTGCCGCGATGAAGAAGAACACCGCCAGCAACCCGCGGTCGGCGAACTCGGCACCCGGCGACAGCCTGTCGGCGCAGGCACGCCGCACAGCGACCTCTCCCGCGATCAGGAACAGCACCGCTGCGGCGAGCGTCGAGTGCATCAGGTAGTACAAGGCCGCGCCGGTGGCCTGTGGCGAAAACAGCCCCACCGCAGTCATCAGGGTTCCGGTGGAGCCGATCACCGCGAAGCTGGCAAGCTGGGTCAGGCTGCGCGCCGCCAGTACACCGATCATGCCCAAAGCCAGCGTAATCAGCGCCGCCGGCAGCAGCCAGGGTTCGGCAAGCCCGGACGACATCCCCGCCCCGTCGCCGAAGGCCAGCGGAAACAGCCGCAGGATGGAATACGCCCCCACCTTGGTCATGATCGCAAACAGGGCTGCGACCGGCGCTGGCGCGTTGGAGTAGGCACCAGGCAGCCAGAAGTGCAGTGGCACCAGCGCAGCCTTGATGCCGAACACCATGAGCAGGAGCAGCGCGCCCGTATTGAGAATCGCGCGATCGCCCTGTGCAAGCTCCGGCACCTTGAGCGCAAGATCCGCCATATTCAGCGTACCGGTCACACTGTAAATGAGGCCCACGGAAATCAGGAACAGCGTCGAGCCGACCAGATTGACAACCACATACTGCACCCCGGCGCTCATGCGGTCGCGACCGCCGCCATGGACCATGAGACCGTAGGACGCGATCAGCAGGATCTCGAAGAATACGAAGAGATTGAAAAAGTCGCCGGTCAGGAACGCGCCGTTGATCCCCATGACCTGAAACTGCCACAGCGCATGAAAATGACGCCCCTTCGAGTCCCAGCCGCCAATCGCATAAAGCAGCACCAGCAGCGACAGCAGCGCGGTCAGGAGCAGCATCAGCGCGGACAGGCGATCGAGCACAAGCACGATGCCAAAAGGCGCTGGCCAGTCGCCCAGCGCGTACATCTGCGGCGGCTCGGACGACGCCGAGAGCATCAGCGCGACTGCGAGAACAAGCTGAAGGGTGCAGGTTGCCACCGACAGGACACGCGCCAGCACGATGTCGTAGCGCGCGACCAGTACGAGCAGCGGCCCCATCAGGGCCGGCAGCAGGATGGCGAAGACGATCCACTGGGTCACCGTCCGCCCTCCGACACTTCCACCGGCAGCACCGCGGACTCCCCCTGGCCTGGATGGGACAGAACCGCACCATCGATATGATCAGAATCATTCTCGAGATAGCTGCACAGCGCCATGACCACCAGAACCGCCGTCATCCCAAATGAAATGACGATGGCAGTCAGCACCAGTGCCTGAGGCAAGGGGTCCGTGTATGACACGGCCAGACTCGAAATCACCGGGGGTGCGTTGGGCGCAAGACGCCCCATCGCGAACAGGAACACGTTGGTCGCATACGACAACAGCGCGATACCGAGCACGACAGAAAACGTGCGCGCCCGCAACAGCAGATAAACACCAGCAGTGGTCAGGCCACCAATGGCACTCGCCACAAGAAATTCCATTTCAGTGCTCTCCAGTGGCAGGCACGACGCGCGAAGGATCGACGTCCATCGGCTCGCGATTGACCAGCAAGTGTTCGGCATAACGGCCCACGCGCGAAAGATTGGCGAGCGCGAGCATGGTTGCACCTACGACAACCAGAAACACCCCGGTATCGAAGAACATTGCAGAGGCGATGTGCAACTCACCAATCAGGGGCAGGTCCAGGTGCCACGCCGTGCTGGTCAGGAACGGGTAGCCCACCACCAGCGAGCCCAGCCCGGTTGCCGCCGCGATCAGCACCCCAACCCCGATCAGTGCGTGATAGTCCACCTTCATTCGTTGTGCAGCCCAGCCAAAACCACTGGCCATGTACTGCACGATCAGCGCCACCGCGACCACCAGGCCGGCAATGAAGCCGCCGCCAGGCACATTGTGCCCGCGCAGGAAGACATAGAAACCGACCATCAGCGCCAGCGGGAGCATCACCCGCGTCGCGACCGCCAGCATCATCGGATGCCGGTCCGCGGCTCGCGCCTGATCGGGCTGCCAGGCCTGCAGGCGATGACCTGCAGCGCTGGTCATCAAGCCATCGAGCAGGGCAAAGATCGCGAGCGCGGCAATCCCCAGCACGATGATCTCGCCAAAGGTATCGAAGCCCCGGAAATCGACCAAAATGACGTTCACCACGTTGGTTCCACCGCCACCGGGGACCGCCTGCTCGAGATAGTAGCCCGACAGGGTCTCCGCATCGCGCGTGAGCACGGCCCATGCGGCCCCGCCCACACCGCCACCGGCAGCCAGCGCGAGCAGCGCATCACGCCAGCGCCTGGGCGCCGCCGACTCGCGCGGCGAACGCTTGGGAAGGAAGTTCAAGGCCAGCAACATCAGGATGACCGTCACCACTTCGACTGAAATCTGCGTGAGCGCGAGGTCGGGGGCGGAAAGATAGACGAAGCCGATCGACACGATGAGTCCGATCACGCCCACGACCACCAGCGCCTGCAGTCGGCGCTGGTGCATCACCACGACGGCCGCACACGAACCCATCAGCAGGATCCAGCCAACGACCGCGACCGGCGTTGCCGGCACCAGAACTCGCTCACCAAGCGCATGGGTACTGCCGTGGAAGACGGCGAAACCGACAAGCAGCATCGCGGCCAGCATCAGGGCCAGATAGCGCTGCATGGAACCATTGTGCAAGCCGTGCGTGATGCCTTGCGCCAGACCGACGATGGCGGTGATGAGTTCGTCAAACACGCGCTTGGCCTGCGGATGCGGGCCCGCCTGCCACAAGGCGCGAACCTTCGGGTAGGCGCGGATCATCAGCGTGCCGACACCGATCGCGATCACGCTCATCCCCAGCGCGGCAGTGAAGCCATGCCACTGAGCGAGATGGTAATCGAGCACCTGCCCACCCGTGACCGCCCGGGACACCAATGCAACGATCGGGCCTGCCAGCGTATCGGGGAACAGCCCGATGAGGATGACGAGCGCCACCAGCACCGCGGGGGGCAGCCACATGCCCACAGGCGGGTCGTGCGGCCGATGGGGATAGTCATCACGGACCTTGCCCCAGAACACATGAGCAACGTAGCGGAACGAATACGCCACCGAGAAACAGGCGGCCAGGGTCGCAATACTTGCCAGCACCCAGCCCTGCCCGGCCCATTCAGTGTGCGCGGCCTCGTGCAGCATCATTTCCTTGGACAGGAAGCCGTTGAGCAAGGGCAGACCGGCCATGGATGCGGATGCAATCATCGCCAGCGTCGCCGTGACTGGCATCAGGTTCATCAGCCCGCCAAGACGACGAATATCACGGGTACCGGCCTCATGGTCCACGATGCCGGCGTTCATGAACAAGGCAGCCTTGAAGGTCGCGTGATTGAGGATGTGGAAAACTGCCGCGGTCGCGGCCATCGGCGTGCCGAAGCCAAACAGCATCGTCACCAGTCCGAGATGACTGACGGTCGAATACGCGAGCAGCCCCTTGAGGTCATCCTTGAACAAGGCGATGAACGCACCCAGCAGCATCGTCACCAGTCCCGTGGTCGCAACGATGTAGAACCACTCGTCCGTGCCGGACAGCACCGGCCACAAGCGAGCCATCAGGAACAGGCCGGCCTTCACCATCGTTGCCGAATGCAGATAGGCCGACACCGGCGTGGGCGCAGCCATGGCATGCGGCAGCCAGAAATGGAACGGGAACTGGGCCGACTTGGTAAAGCATCCCACCAGAATCAGCACCAGCGCCGTCAGATAGTACGGAGACGCCTGAATCTGCTCGCCGCTCTGGAGAATCACCGTCAGGTCGTAGGACCCCGCGATATCGCCGAGGATCAGCATGCCGGCAATCATCGCCAGACCGCCGCCGCCCGTCACCGTCAGGGCCATTCGCGCGCCCTGCCGCCCCTCAGGCAGATGCTTCCAGTACCCGATCAGGAGGAAGGACGACAGACTGGTCAGCTCCCAGAAAATGAGCAGGAGCAGGATGTTGTCCGACAGCACGATGCCCACCATCGCCCCCTGGAAGAGCAGCAGGTAGGTATAGAAACTGCCCATCGGGTCGTCTTTCGACAGGTAGTAGCGTGCATAGACGATGATCAGCAGGCCGATGCCGAGAATCAGCCCGGCAAAGAAGAAGCCCAGCCCGTCGAGGAAGAAATTGACGTTGAGCCCGAGGCCGGGAAGCCACTCCCAGCTGGCATGAATCACGTCACCGCGAAACAGCGCCGGCGCGTGAGACATGAGCCCCACGAAGGCGAGCAGCGTGGTGACGAAGGTGCCCGTCGCACAGGCATTGCGCCCGGCGCGGATCATCAGCGCAGGCAGCAGCGCACCGATGAAGGGCAAGAGCACGATAAGGAGAAGACTCATTCCGGTTCCAGGAAAATCACTTCGGTTCCACTACGGGGCGGATGACGAGGGCAAAAAACAACCCGGTCCGGCCGGGCATTATTGAGCAAAAGTATATCTGCAGGTAAACGCAGCTTCCAGATGGCGGGAGCGCAAATGCCCCCCGGGCGTGCATTGCGGCTCCCCGGCGACCTGCAGATTGCGTTTCAAGTGGGCCTCGTCACGCCCCCCCGCGCATTCGCGCCGGTGCCAACAGAGGGACTCCATGCGGCAGCCCTCGAGCCGACGCGCGACACCGACTTCCCCGCGCCAGTCACGCTGCACGGGCCCGAACCGCCGCGACGGCCCTTCACCCCTGCAGCACACACGAAGCGCCTGTTTATCAGTTTTTGCTGTTTCATTTCACTAGGCGAAATTGCGTCCCGCAGTTACCATTCACGCGTTACGCAACTCTGCAGGTCAACGTGTCCGCAAGAAAAATCGACGACGCCCCCGCACCGGCGGAGGCCAAGAACCCCATCCAGGTGATCGAGCGCATGATGAAACTGCTCGACACGCTTGCCGAGCACGCCGACCCCGTGCCGCTCAAGCTGCTTGCACTGGAAACCGGTCTGCATCCGTCGACGGCACACCGCATTCTGGGTGCGATGACACAAAGCGGGTTCGTCGATCGCTCCGACCCTGGCGTCTATCGCCTCGGGATTCGCCTGCTGGAACTGGGTAGCCTGGTCAAGTCGCGGATTTCGCTGCGGGAGACTGCCATGCCGGCAATGCTCAAGCTGCATGCAGCAACCGGCGAGAGCGTGAACCTCGGTATCCGCGCAGGTGACGAGATCGTCTACGTGGAGCGCACCTCGAGCGGACGCTCCTCGGTGCGCGTGGTGCACATCGTCGGCGCACGGGCGCCCTTGCACACCACCGCCACCGGCAAGCTCTTTCTGGTCGAGGACGGGATCGACAAGGTACGCGACTATGCCCGCCGCACCGGCCTGCCCCCGTCCACCCCGGAGTCGCTGACAACAATGCCGGCGCTGGAGAAGGAACTCGACAAGGTCCGTCGCCATGCGGTGGCCTTCGACCTCGACGAAGTCGAAGCCGGCGTGCGCTGCATTGCTGCAGGCATTCGCGACGACAGCGGCGAGCTCATCGCCGGCCTGTCGCTATCGACCCCCTCGGAGCGCTTCAATCCGGACTGGGCCCCGCTGGTGCGTGAAACCGCCAACGAGATTTCCAGGTCGCTGGGCTACATCGCAAAGTAAGCATGCGCCCGTCTGAGACCCAGGCGGGCTAGCGGCCTCAGCCCTGCTTCGCCTTGGGCGCAGCTGCAACACGCTCTGCCGACCGGCTGTCGATCCACTTGCGCACACGCTGTGCGTCCGCCGTGCGGGTATAGCGCCCGACCGAATCCATCAGCACGATGACCACCGGCTGCTGGTTGATCCAGGCCTGCATGACCAGACAGCGCCCGGCTTCCGAGATATAACCCGTTTTCGAAACGCTGATCTCCCAGTCCGGGTTCTTCACCAGCGAGTTGGTGTTGCCGAAACGCAGTTGACGCCCGCGCACCTCGACATAGCGCTCAGCGGTGGTCGAGAACTCGCGGATCAGGGGATAGCGCGACGCGGCCGCAACCAGGCGTGCCAGATCTCGCGGACTGGAGACGTTGGCCGGGTTCAGCCCGGTGCTGTCGTGAAACCGGGTATCGGTCATGCTCAGCAGACGCGCCTTGATGTTCATCGCATTCACGAAGGCCGTCAGCCCGCCCGGATAATGGCGTGCGAGCGTCGACGCCGCTCGGTTCTCCGACGACATCAGGGCGAGCCTAAGCAGTTCCTCGCGCGTCATGCGCGTGCCAAGGGACAGGCGCGAGCCCGTACCCTTGAGCTGATCGATATCTTCCTCGTCGATGGTCAGCTCTTCGGACAGGCTGGGGCTGGCTTCAAGGACGACCATGGCAGTCATCAGCTTGGTGATCGACGCAATCGGCACGACCGCGCCACCATTCTTCTCCAGCAGCACCTCTCCGGTCGCCTGGTTGGCCACGTAGAAGGCGGAAGACTTGAGCAGGGGATTGCCCTTGCTGTCCAGCGCCAGCTCCGCAGACTCCTCTGCCGCCGGCGCGCTGCGTTTCGCCACAACTTTCTTGGTCGCACGTTTCGCGGTCGACTGCTTCGCCTTGCGGGTCGACGTTTTCGCGACCGCCTTTTTCTGACTTGCCTTGTTCGAAGCCGACGTTGTCGCTTTCGAAGTGGTCTTCGATGACGCGGCCAGCGCCGGACTCAGTCCGCCTTGGACCAGCACCAGGGACAGTAACGCGGCAAAGAGAATTCTGGGCTTCATCGTGGGGCTCTGAACGAAAACGACGTGTACGTTAATTCTTAACGAAAATAGGGAGATATCAAGCTTTTTTGAAGTGGCTTGTGAAAAAAGCCTAATTGATTGTTACATCAACGCTCGAACACCGCATTGAGATGACGCAATCTGAGTGCAGATTATCGCCCCGCCGTCACAACGACATCGCTCAGACCGAAGCATCGAGGCGCAGGAATGCCGCGACTTCATCGCGCCTTGCGAGGGTGTCCTGGTAGCCAAGATCCATCAGCGCACGGGTAAAGCTCTGCTCGAACAGCAGATAGCTCAACAGCGTCGACCCCTCGCGGCGCATGGCCCCAACCCCGCGCAAGACGGCACGCAGCAGCGGCGGCAGGGACTCGCGATGGTGGCCGGCAATCGCGTCGAGGCGCTGCGACGGTGAGATCACCAGGGTTTCGATCGGTCTCAGGCGGATGCCCGCTGCGGCACGCTGTGCTTCACTCAGGCAGCCAAGCGTCTCGTTGATGCGTTCCATGCGCTCCAGATCGACTGCGAGCCCATCCAGGAAGATGCTCGACAAGGTATGTCCGGCGATCTGCGCCGGCGACGGATAACTGTCGGTCCTCTGCCGCCCCTCCTCCGCCAGCCGCCCCGACCCGATCACCAGAATGCGGTCGGCCCCAAGGTGGATCGCCGGACTGACCGGTGCCAGCTGGCGCATGGAACCATCGCCGAAATACTCGCGATTGATGCGTGCGGCGGGAAAGACGAAGGGAATGGCGCTCGACGCCAGCAGATGATCCACCCCGAGGCGTGCGCGCGTGCCGATGCGCTGAGCGCGGCGCCAGGGCTGTATGGACGGATGTCCCGAAAAGAACGCCAGACTCTCGCCCGAGGTATACCCGGAAACCGTCACACTCACGGCGTGCAGGTGCCCGGCGTCGATGGACTGATCGATGGCGTTGAAATCGAGCGTGCGCTCGAGCAGTGCGCGCAGAGGGCTGTTGTCGAGGAGGGATCGCGGCGTCTGCCTGACCGCCCAGCCGGCGAAAAGCGCCGAGCCCCACCGCAGCCCGGAGCCCAGCAGCGCGGCCGCATCGGTGCGATAGACCTGACTCGCACAGAAATTGCGCCAGATCCACGACAGCTTGCGGACTGCAGCATTGAAATCGGCCGAATACACCGCCAGCGCAGTGGCGTTGATGCCACCGGCGGAGGTGCCGCAGAGAATCGGAAAGGGGTTTCCCGGACGTGGTCCGCGAATGTGACGAATGGCCTGCAGCACGCCGACCTGATAGGCCGCCCGTGCGCCGCCACCCGTCAATACGAGCGCTGCCCGCCCTGTTTTCTCATCCATGCCCGACCTCCCCTGAATCCATCATGGCACAGGCGCGAAGACGAGAAAACAGGTCCGGACGGCGTCAGTCCTCCTGACCCGCTTCGACCACGGTAAGCGCGGTCATGTTGATGATCCGGCGCACGGTCGCCGATGGCGTCAGGATATGCACCGGCTTGGCTGCGCCGAGCAGGATGGGGCCGACCGTCATGCCTTCGCCAGCAGAACTCTTGAGCAGGTTGAAGGCAATGTTGGCCGCATCGAGCGTGGGGAAGATCAGCAGGTTGGCATCTTCACGCATGCGCGCGTTGGGGAAGACCTGCAGTCGGTGCTTGGCATCGAGCGCCGAGTCACCGTGCATCTCCCCCTCGACCTGCAGTTCGGGGTGCTGTTCATGCAGCATGCGCAGCGCGATGCGCATCTTCTCGGCCGTCGGCGAGTCGGCCGAACCGAAGGACGAGTGCGACAGCAGCGCAATGCGCGGCTCGACACCGAAACGCACCATTTCTTCCGCCGCCAGGCGCGTCATCTCGACCACCTGCTCGGGCGTCGGGTCGTAATTGACGTAGGTATCGGCCAGGAACAAGGTGCGACCCGGCAGATTGAGCAGATTGAGCGTATAGCAATGCTTGGCATCCGCACGACGCCCGAGCACGGCTTCGACGAAGTCGAGGTGCAGGCGGTGCATGCCATAGGTGCCGCAGATGAGGCCGTCGCCATAGCCGAACTTGAGCAGCAGCGACCCGATCAGCGTGGTGCGACGACGCACTTCCTTCTTCGCGTATTCGACCGACACACCCTTGCGCTCCATCAGCGAATGGTAGTGCTCCCACAGCTCATGGAAGCGCGGGTCGGAGTCGGGGTTGACCAGCTCGAAGTCACGCTCTGCCTCGATACGCAGACCAAAACGCTTGATGTTGTTCATCACCACGTCGGGGCGGCCGATCAGGATCGGGTGCGCAAGCCCCTCGTCGACCACCGTCTGCACCGCACGCAACACCTTCTCGGACTCACCCTCGGAGAAGATGATGCGCTTGGGCGCACGCTTTGCCGCAGCGAACACCGGCTTCATGATCAGACCGGAGTGCCACACGAAGTTGTTCAGCTGGGCGCGATAGGCGTCCCAGTCGGTGATCGGACGGGTCGCCACGCCGGACGTCATCGCGGCTTCCGCTACGGCCGGTGCGATCTTGACGATCAGACGGGGGTCGAACGGACGCGGAATGATGTATTCGGTGCCAAAGCCCGACACCTTCTCGCCATAGGCCGCGGCGACGATATCGCTCTGCTCTGCACGCGCCAGCTCGGCGATCGCCTTCACAGCCGCGAGCTTCATCTCGTCCGTAATGGTGGTGGCACCGACATCGAGCGCACCACGGAAGATGAAGGGGAAGCACAGCACATTATTGACCTGGTTCGGGTAATCCGAGCGGCCGGTGGCGATGATCGCATCGTCGCGTACTGCCAGCACTTCTTCCGGCAGGATCTCCGGGATCGGGTTGGCGAGCGCCAGGATCAAGGGCTTCGGCGCCATCTTCGCCACCATCTCGCGCTTGATCACGCCGCCGGCCGACAGGCCGAGCACGACGTCCGCGCCCTCGATGATCTCGGCCAGCTTGCGCGCGTCGGTCTTCTTGGCGTAGCGCGCCTTGATCGGGTCCATCAGCGTGGTGCGGCCTTCGTACACCACGCCCTCAATGTCGGTCACCCAGATGTTCTCGACCGGGATGCCCAGCATCACCAGCAGGTCGAGGCAGGCGAGCGCAGCCGCGCCCGCACCCGAGGTGACGAGCTTGACCTTGTCGAGCGCCTTGCCCTGCATCTTGAGGCCGTTGAGGATGGCCGCGCCGACGACGATTGCGGTGCCGTGCTGGTCATCATGGAAAACCGGGATCTTCATCCGCTCGCGCAGCTTGCTCTCGATGTAGAAGCACTCCGGCGCCTTGATGTCTTCGAGGTTGATGCCGCCGAAGGTCGGCTCAAGCGCTGCGATCATGTCGATCAGCTTGTCGGCGTCGGGCTCGTTGATCTCGAGGTCGAACACGTCGATCCCGGCGAATTTCTTGAACAGCACGCCCTTGCCTTCCATCACTGGCTTGGCTGCGAGCGGGCCGATGTTCCCCAGACCGAGGACGGCAGTCCCGTTGGTGATGACGCCGATCAGGTTGCTGCGCGAGGTGAGGTTGGCCGCTTCGGCCGGATCCTCGACGATGGCATCGCAGGCGGCCGCTACGCCCGGCGAATACGCCAGCGAGAGGTCGCGCTGGTTGGACAGCACCTTGGTGGGCGTAACCGAGATCTTTCCGGGACGCGGGTAGCGATGGTAATCGAGCGCCGCAGCGCGAATCAGTTCATCCATGAGTGTCTTCCGTCTCGTCTGTATTGTGGTTCTTGTGGTTTCTCGCGTGCAGCGCCCGACACCGGAAAAACATCCAGCTTCGGTCACTGCGCGGGCCGCAAGCTTTCAAGCATACACCTGTGAAACGCGTTTTCACATTGCGAAAAGCATTTTCAGTCACTGGCGTTTTCCGGAAAATGGGACCCGTGGCATAATGTTAGGCTTTCATCGGCTGCGGACTATCCTAGTATTTTCCGCAAGTCGTTTTGCAGGATGCATAGCGAGGCCCGCTGCGGCCAAGACTGTGCAGGCCTGACGCCCGCCGGCCGCAAGGCCTTTCGAGACTGATCGGGCTCGACCGACGGGGAACGGTTTCGCTTCAGCAAACTGGAGAGCTTTTCGCCATGAGTCAACGCTTCGCCGACGCAGCCCTGGCTGCAGCACCCGATTATGTCCGTCACGAAGGCCTGAAGAAATGGGTCGCGGAGATCGCCACCCTGACCGAGCCCGACCAGGTCGTATGGTGCGACGGCTCCCAGGAAGAATACGACCGCCTGTGCGCCGAAATGGTCGAATCGGGCATGCTGATCAAGCTCAACCCCGAAAAGCGCAAGAACTCCTATCTCGCTTTCTCCGATCCGTCGGACGTGGCGCGGGTTGAAGATCGCACCTTCATCTGCTCCAAGGACGAGGGCGATGCCGGCCCCACCAACAACTGGGAAGAGCCGTCCAAGATGCGCGGCACCCTGAACGAACTGTTCAAGGGTTCGATGCATGGCCGCACCATGTACGTGGTGCCGTTCTCGATGGGCCCGCTCGGTTCGCCGATCGCACATATCGGCATCGAGATCTCCGACAGCCCCTACGTCGTCACCAACATGCGCACCATGACGCGCATGGGCAAGGGCGTTTTCGACGTACTCGGCACCAACGGCGAGTTCGTGCCCTGCGTGCACTCGGTGGGCGCCCCCATCGCCCACGGCGAGAAGGACAGCCGCTGGCCGTGCAACCCGACCACCAAGTACATCGTTCACTTCCCGGAAACGCGCGAGATCTGGTCCTACGGTTCGGGCTACGGCGGCAACGCCCTGCTGGGCAAGAAGTGCTTCGCCCTGCGCATTGCCTCGACCATGGCGCGCGACGAAGGCTGGCTGGCCGAACACATGCTGATCCTCGGCGTGGAAAGCCCAGAAGGCGAGAAGACCTATGTTGCAGCGGCCTTCCCGTCGGCCTGCGGCAAGACCAACTTTGCCATGCTGATCCCGCCCAAGAGCTTCAACGGCTGGAAGATCACCACCGTCGGCGACGATATCGCCTGGATCAAGCCGGGCAAGGATGGCAAGTTCTACGCCATCAACCCCGAAGCCGGCTTCTTCGGCGTGGCCCCGGGCACGTCCGAGAAGACCAACTTCAACGCCATGGCGACCCTGAAGGAAAACATCATCTTCACCAACGTCGCACTGACCGACGACGGTGACGTATGGTGGGAAGGCATGAGCAAGGAAGCCCCTGCACACCTGATCGACTGGCAGGGCAAGGACTGGACGCCGGAAATCGCCAAGGAAACCGGTCGCAAGGCCGCTCACCCGAACTCGCGCTTCACCGCGCCGGCCGGCCAGTGCCCCTCGATCGACGACAACTGGGAGAACCCTGAGGGTGTGCCGATCTCGGCGTTCATCTTCGGTGGTCGTCGCGCCACCACGGTGCCGCTGGTCTACCAGGCCTTCAACTGGAACTTCGGCGTGTACATGGCCGCGACCCTCGGCTCCGAAACCACCGCTGCAGCCTTCGGCGCACAGGGCGTGGTGCGTCGCGACCCCTTCGCCATGCTGCCGTTCTGCGGTTACCACATGGGCGACTACTTCAACCACTGGCTGAAGATGGGTCACACGGTGGAGAACACACCGAAGATCTTCTGCGTGAACTGGTTCCGCATGAACGAGAAGGGCGAATTCATGTGGCCCGGCTTCGGCGAGAACATGCGCGTTCTGAAGTGGATCGTCGACCGCTGCAAGGGCCGCATCGCCGCCAAGGAAACCGCGCTGGGCTGGATGCCGCGCTTCGAGGACCTCGACTGGACCGATGCCGACGTCAGCAAGGCCGAGTTCGACGCACTGACCGAAGTGGACACCGCCGCGTGGAAGCAGGAACTTGCGCTGCACAAGGAGTGGTTCGACAAACTCGAGGACCGCCTGCCGAAGCAGTTCATGCTCAAGCGCGAACTGTTTGAACTCGCGATGAACGCAGACTGATTCCATCCCGGCCGTCACGGCCGGCACGGACGACAAAGCGCCGATCCGTCGGCGCTTTTTTCTTTTCAAGGAACAAACGATGACGCCCCCGCAACTCGCCCGCCGAATGTCCGACATCCAGCCCTTCCATGTCATGGAGTTGCTGCGCCGCGCACGCGAACTGGAAGCCGCGGGACGGGACATCATCCACATGGAGGTCGGCGAGCCCGACTTCCCCACCCCTCAACCGATCATTGACGCGGCCAGTCGATTCATTGCCGGCGGCGACGTGCACTACACGGCCAGCCTCGGACAGCCCCGCCTGCGGGAAGCCATTTCCAGCTTCTACCGCACTCAATTCAATGCAGAGGTCCCGCCCGAGCGCATCATCATCACCGCAGGCGCCTCAGGCGCCCTGATGCTGGCGCTGGCAGCAACAACCGACCCCGGCGACGAATGGCTGCTGCCAGACCCCGGCTACCCGTCGAACCGCCACCTGGTGAGAGCGTTCGAGGGCGTGGCAACGAGCTTGCCGGTCGATGCCGCCACCCGCTATCAGCCGACGCCCGAACAGATCGACACGGCCTGGGGACCCCGTAGCCGGGGACTCATGGTTGCGAGCCCGTCCAACCCCACCGGCACCCTGCTGACCGGCGCCGAACTGGTCGCGCTTCATCGCAGCACCACGGCGCACGGCGGTCTGCTGCTGGTCGACGAGATCTATCAGGGGCTGACCTACGGCGTCGACAGTTCAACCGCGCTGGCACAGGCGGAACTGGCCGAGGCGAACAACGTGTTCGTGGTGAACAGCTTTTCGAAGTATTTCGGGATGACGGGCTGGCGTCTGGGCTGGATGGTGGCACCGCAGGCCTATGTGCGGGAGATCGAGAAGCTCGCGCAGCATTTCTTCATCTCGGCCTCGACCCCGGCACAGCACGCTGCACTGGCGGCATTCGAACCCGCGACACTGGAAATTCTGGAGGCGCGCCGGCTTGAATTCGGACGTCGTCGCGACGCCCTGGTGCCGGCTTTGCGGGAACTCGGCTTCAATATCGCCACCGAGCCTCAGGGGGCGTTCTACATTTATGCGGACGTATCCGCGCTGACCTCGGACAGCGAGCAACTGGCGCGCCGCCTGATTGAAGAGGCAGGCGTGGCCGCGACGCCGGGACTGGACTTCGGCCATCACCGCCCGCGCCAGCACCTGCGCATCGCCTATACAACGCGAAGCGAGCGACTGCTTGAAGCAGTCGCTCGCATGCGTACGGTTCTTTAAGCGGCCAAGACCGCAGCCTCAGACGGGGCGAACCCGCCTGCAGACTCAGGCAGCGCCGTCGGACTTGCGGCCAGCGGCAGTGGTCAGACGCTGCTGCATGGCCATGACCTTGCGGGCATAGGCAGCAGCGGGATCACTCAGGGCGCCACCGTAGTACTGCAGCGCGGACTTCATGCTGCCATAGCGGCGCAGGCCTTCCTGCAGCACCAGGGTGCCGACACGCACGTTCAGTTCGGGATCGAACAGCGCATCCTCGCCCCGCTCGTCACCGATCTTGTCCATGTGGAAGCGCGGGATGACCTGCATCAGGCCCTGCGCGCCCATGGAGCTCTCGGCAAAGGGGTTGAAGCTTGACTCGATCGCCATGACCGCCACGATCAGCAGCGGATCGATGCCGACATGCCGCCCCGACTCCTCTGCCGCCAGCAGCACGGGCTCGAGGGCGACGGTCGACACTTTGTAGCGCCTCGAAACCCAGTCACGTACGCGGGCCATTTCGCGCGACAGCGTGACATCTTCTTCGACAACCTTGGCGCTGACCTTTTTGGCGGCAGGCGCTGCGGCTACAACGGGGGTTTCTGCTGCATTGGCTTCGGAAACCAATGCGTTGAAGGAAGTGGCCTGTTCGCCGTCGAGACGGCCGGAGCCGATGAATACGACTGCTACCAGACCAAGCGCCAGCAAACTGCCGTGCGCCATTCGAAACAGACCGGAACTGGCTGAGCGCCAGACGCGTTCAAAAGACGTTGCGTGATTCATGGTGTCCTCCGTGCTGTGGCCGGAACACATCGCTGCCAGACTCAGGTAGGAGCCATGACGGAACCGGGAAGGTCACCCGGTGTGGGGGCGGCTTGATGGCCGGTAAGCCAGGAAGCCGTGCGAGATGTTCGGTCGCCAGTAGGTGTAAGACAGGAGCCGCAACCAGACTCCGGTCCCGCGGTGCGCACGTCCATGACTGAAGTGCCGTGTCGCTTTAGCGAGCCCCGGCAACGCACCGAAAATTGATTGGTTTAAAACAATGCTGCAATGCAATGTGCGCGGAGTCTATTGATCTGATTGACTTTTGTCAAAACCGACCTGTTGCAGTGGCGCCACAGCACCGGCCCGAACCCAGTCAAAGCAAGGCCCCGGGTCGGTCTTGCGCCCGGGCGCGATGTCCGAATGGCCGGCGATTTCGACCCCGGGATAACGCCGTCGCAGGCGCTTCAGGAGCGCAGCAAGCACATCGTATTGCACACTTTCAAACGCCTGATTGTCGCAGCCCTCAAGCTCGATTCCGATCGAAAAATCGTTGCAGCGTTCTCGTCCGCGCCAGGTGGACACCCCCGCGTGCCAGGCCCTGGCCTCGGTGGGAACGAACTGGATCAGCTCGCCGTCACGGCGGATGAAAAAATGCGCCGACACCCGCAAGTGACTGATGGTTGCGTAATACGGGTCTTCGTGCGGATCCAGTGAATTGGTAAACAGTTGAATCACGCCGGGCCCGCCGAAACGCTCGGGCGGCAGGCTGATGGCGTGGATGACGACCAGCGAAATACGCTCGCCCGCCGGGCGGGCGTCGAAATTCGGGGACACGATCCGTCTCACTCCGCGCATCCAGCCTTTCACTCTGCTCACTCCCTCGTCCGCAAACACCGTGGCAGGACCGCAGGCCGCGATCCCGGGCACAGGATTCTAGTCGATCGGCGCACGTCGGGCGGCCCCTCATCCACCGGCCCTGGTCACCCGGGCCCGTCCGCATAGCGCCAATCGCTTACAATCGACACCCTGCTTTCCCACGCCAGACACCCATGAGCTACAGCCGCCCCGCTTTCGAATCCAAACTGTGCCCGCCCGACGCACTGGCATCGCGCTGCGCGCAGTTGCCGCAACCACTGGTCTTTACCAACGGCTGCTTCGACATCCTGCACCGCGGCCACGTGACCTATCTTGCGCAGGCACGCGCACTGGGTGCGGCGATGGTGGTGGCGCTCAACACCGACGCGTCAGTCAAGCGCCTGGGCAAGGGCGATGACCGTCCGCTCAACCCGCTGGAAGACAGGATGGCCGTCATGGCCGCACTTGAGAGCGTCGATCTTGTCACCTGGTTCGACGAAGACACGCCGATCGAGCGCATCCTCGCGGCGCACCCCGCCATTCTGGTGAAGGGCGGCGACTGGGCGCCCGAAGCCATCGTCGGCGCCCCCGAGGTGCTTGCCTGGGGCGGCACGGTGCATTCGATTCCATTCGAGGTTGATCGCTCCACGACGGCGCTGATCGGTCGCATCCGCGACGGCGGGTGAGCCGGATGCACGCTGCAGGCGCCAAACAGACGCAGCACCTCGCCCACCTTGCAGCTAGAATGCCCCCCGATGCCCGCTAAATCCGCCTCCGCACTGCACATCCTCGAACACGTTTTCGGCTATACCGCCTTCCGCGGCGAGCAGGAAGCCATCGTCGGGCACGTGGCCAGCGGCGGCGATGCACTGGTGCTGATGCCCACTGGCGGCGGCAAGTCGCTGTGCTACCAGGTGCCGGCCCTGATGCGCGAAGGCACGGCCATCGTGGTGTCACCGCTGATTGCGCTGATGCACGACCAGGTGAGTGCACTGGTGGAGGCCGGCGTCAATGCGGCCTTCCTCAACTCCAGCCTCGACGCCGAGTCGGCGCGCGCGGTGGAGCGGGCGCTCTACGACGGCAGCCTCGATCTGCTCTACGTGGCGCCAGAGCGTCTGATGACGCCGCGCTTTCTCGATCAGCTCGACCACCTGCGCGACACCAACCGGCTTGCACTGTTCGCCATCGACGAAGCGCATTGCGTATCGCAGTGGGGGCATGACTTCCGCCCGGAATACCTGCAGCTCTCCATCCTGCCCGAGCGCTACCCGTCGATCCCGCGCATCGCCCTCACCGCGACCGCCGACCGCCAGACGCGCGAAGAGATCGCCACCCGGCTGCGGCTGGGCGAGGCACGGCGCTTCATCTCGAGCTTCGACCGGCCCAACATCCGCTACACCATCGTCGAGAAGGACGACCCGCGCCGCCAGCTGATCGGCTTCATCCGCGAGGAATACCCCTCGGACGCCGGCATCATCTACTGCCTCTCGCGGCGCAAGGTGGAGGAAACCGCAGCCTGGCTGCAGGAACAGGGCGTCAACGCCCTGCCCTACCACGCCGGCCTGCCGCAGGAAGTGCGTGCCGAACACCAGAACCGCTTCCTGCGTGAAGACAGCATCGTAATGGTGGCCACCATCGCCTTCGGCATGGGCATCGACAAGCCCGATGTGCGCTTCGTCGCCCACCTCGACCTGCCACGCTCGATCGAAGGCTATTACCAGGAAACCGGACGCGCCGGGCGCGACGGCCTGCCGGCGCAGGCCTGGATGGCCTGGGGTGCGCAGGATGTGGTGCAGCAGCGGCGCATGATCGACGAATCCGAGGGCAGCGAAGAGTTCAAGCGCCTGGGACGCAACCGGCTCGAGGTGCTGGTCGGACTGGTCGAAGCCACCACCTGCCGGCGCCAGCACCTGCTGGCCTATTTTGGCGAAAGCTCGGCCCCCTGCGGCAATTGCGACAACTGCATCAGTCCGCCCCAGACCTGGGATGCCACCGACGCCGCACGCAAGGCTTTGTCCTGCGTCTATCGCACCGGCCAGCGCTACGGCGCCGGTCACCTGATCGACGTGCTGCGTGGTGAGAGCACCGAGAAAGTGGTGGAGCGCGGCCACGCCGACATCAGCACCTTCGGCATCGGCAGCGACCTCGACGAAAAGCGCTGGCGCACGGTCTTCCGCCAGCTGGTTGCGCGCGAACTGGTCGCGGTGGATCACGAGCGCTACAACGCACTCACCCTGACCGACCTCGCCCGTCCGCTGCTGCGCGGCGAGGCCGAGTTCCTGCTGCGGGTATCGACCGAGAAAACCCGCAGCCGCAGCCGACGCAGCGCCGCCCGCCTGGACATCCCGGGCGGCATCCCGACCACCCTGTTCGACAGCCTGCGGGCGTGGCGCGCAGCGCTGGCCAAAGAACGCAACGTGCCCGCCTACGTGATCTTTCACGATGCCACCTTGCGTGAGATCGCCCTCGCCCGGCCCGACAGCATGGCCGCTCTGGGTGGCATCACCGGCATTGGCGACCGCAAGCTCGAAGCCTACGGTGAAGACATCCTGAAGGTCGTAAGCGAGACCGGTTGAAGACGCACGACGCGCATCGTCGCCACCGTCGGGACGGGCGCTACGGTCCGATCAAGGTCAGTTCCGTCGCAATTCGCTCAAGCTTTTGCGCCGGAATGCCGTAACATTTCCAAGCGCATATCAACGGACCCGGGGCGCATCACGCCCCGCCATTCATGGCCTCACTGGATCAGCTCAGCGTACTCGTCATCGAAAGCCAGCCCACCATGCGTGCGCAGCTCAGGACCATGCTGTCCTCGATCGGCCTTGCCGAGGTGCAGTTCGCGGTTTCTGCGGGCATGGCGGTGCGGCGCCTGCGTGAGCGTCGCTACGACCTGATCCTGTGCGAATACAACCTGGGGGACGGCCAGGACGGGCAACACCTGCTGGAAGACCTGCGTACCCACGAGATCATTCCGCTCGACACGCTGTTCGTCATGATCACGGGCGAACGCAACTACGAGCGGGTGGTGAGCACCGCCGAGCTGTCGCCCAACGACTACATTCTCAAGCCACTTGCAGCCGAAGCCTTGCGCGCACGACTGATGCGTGCGCTCGACAAACGCGACGCCTTCCTTCCTGCGTGGCACCTGATGGCCATCGGCGACACACCGGAAGCAATCGCCTATTGCAAGGAGGCTGTCGACAGCTATCCGCAGCACATTGTCGACTTCATGCGCCTGCAGGCTGAGCTGCACGTATCCGCGGGCCAGATGGCCGAAGCCGAGGCGGTCTACCGTGAGGTTCTCAGTGGAAAGTACATTCCCTGGGCGCGCCTCGGCCTGGCCCGCACGCTGTTCCTGAGCAAGCAGTACGATGAAGCCGACCGCATCCTGAGCGAACTGATCGCCGAGAATGATCGCTTCATTGCCGCTTATGACCTGCTGGCCCGGGTGCGCGAAGACACCGGCCGCCCCGAAGCCGCGCTCGACGTCCTGCGCACCGCAAGCGAACGCTCGCCCTATCGGGTAACCCGCCTGCGCCACGTGGGAGCGCTGGCCCTGGCGGTAAACGACCCGGGGGTAGCCGAAGAAGCCCTGGCGGAAGTCGTGCGCAAGGGCAAGTACTCGGACTTTCGCGATCCGGAAGATCACGTCCGGTTGGTGCAGGCGCAGCTTGCGCTGAACCGTGTGGACGCTGCCAGCGCGACCATCACCGACCTTGACCGCAGCATGGGCGGGCAGCCCAAGGCGGATCTGTGCAAGGCATTGTCGACCGCCATGCTGCACAGCCACACCGGCGAGGCTGCACGCGCCCGTGAAGCTCTGCTCGGCGCGGCCAAGGCTGCCCCGGGCGCGGCAAACATGTCGGTCGGCCTGAAGCAGGAGCTCATCAAGGCCTGCTTCGATCATCAGCTCGGCGATGCCGGCGGCGAGATGGTGATGAATATCCTGCGCACCTCGGCCGACGAGCGCACGGTGGAAACCACCCGCACGCTGATGAAATCCCGAGGGCTTGAGAAGCTGTCGAAGGAAATCGAGCAACGCATTCAGACCGAAGTGAAGGAGTTGATTTCGGTCGGAGCAGAGAAGGCCCACGCCGGTGACTTCGACGGTGCTGTGGCAGAGATGATGAACGCGGCACGCAAGATGCCCGGCAACCCGCATGTGCTGTTCAACGCAGCGCTCGCCCTGTTGCGTCACATCGAGCACCGGGGCTGGAACGAGGCCTTCGCCAGGCAGGCGCGGGCACTGATCGAGCGCGCACGCAAGCTCGCGCCCACCAGCAACCGCCTGTCTGCGATCACCGAGTTCATGCACGGACTGATCAAGCGCTATGGCATCCGGCCGGAACGGGTCATGGACAGCGCCGACAAGGCGGCCCTTTTCCGCAGAGCCAACGCCCGCAAATGACGCTTACCCCATTCCTGAGCACACTGCAGCGTGCCGCGCGCATCCTGCCGCTGCTGTTCCTGCTCGCAGCCTGCACACCAGCCGGGTCGAACACCGACGCGTCGGGGCTCCCGCCCGAAGCCATCGACACCCTGAGTCTCATCCAGAATGGCGGCCCCTTCCCCTATCGCAAGGACGGCACGGTCTTCCAGAACCGCGAACGCCTGCTGCCCGATCGCCCGCGCGGCTACTATCGTGAGTACACCGTCCCCACTCCAGGCGCGCGAGACCGGGGCGCCAGACGCATTGTGACCGGCGGCAAGCCCCCCGAAGTGTTCTACTACACTGCAGACCATTACCGCAGCTTCCGCCGCATCGAGCCCCGCCCATGAGCACATCCACCGCCCCCCGGCCACTGACCGCACTCCTCGCAGACCTCTCCCGCGCAGGCGTACGCCCCCTGCCGCCGGGCAGCGCCGAGCGCCTGGCCGCCGCCGCATCGCAGATCGGTTTCAGTTGCGCACGCATCGACCTGGGTGACTGCGAGGACAAGGCCGCACTGCTGGCCCGCATCGCCACTGCACTCGCGTTTCCGCGCTGGTTCGGTCACAACTGGGACGCCCTTGCCGACTGCCTCGGCGACCTCGGCTGGCATCCAGCCAAGGGCCATGTCCTGTTACTGGAACACGCCGGCAGCTTTCGCGAGCGCCACACCGAAGACTTCGAAACCCTGCTTGCCATCCTGCGCGAAAGCGCCGCCCTTTGGGCTGGCGAGCAGCTTGCCTTCTGGGCCTTCGTCGACCTCTCAGGCCCCGACGCCGGCTGAACCGGCCGGCCGGCCGCGCAGTTTCCATCCCATTGATCAACATCGCTTTCCGACAGGTTCGACTGGGGACTTGAAACTGTTCGACCAGACCCTATATTTGTCTTGAAGCCGGAGGATTCACCGGCAAACATCAAGACAAGGAGAGCGAACATGAGCAACCTTTCCCGCCGTGACCCCCTCGACGATCTTTTCCGCGGCTTCTTCGTCCGCCCGGTGGATTTCGGCAATGTCGCCAACACCGAAGCGCCGCAGATGCGCGTCGACGTCAAGGAGAACACCGAAGGCTACGAGGTCCACGCCGAACTCCCGGGCATGAAGAAGGAAGACATCCACGTCCATATCGATGGCCCGGTGGTGTCAATCAGCGCCGAGCGCAAGCAGGAAAAAGAGGTCAAGGATGGCGAGCGCGTCCTTCGCACCGAACGTTACTTCGGCAAGGTCTCGCGCAGCTTCCAGCTCGGCCAGGATGTCGATGAAGCCAAGGCCGTGGCCAAGTTCAACGATGGCGTGCTGGAACTCACGCTGCCGAAGAAGCTTGCCGCGCAAGCCAAGCGCCTGACAATCGACTGATTTGCGAACCTGATCGCCTTTCAGTAGCGGAAGACCACGGTCTTCCGCTTTTTGTTTACACCTGCGGCCACTACAATCGGGGCATCGTTTCCGGAGAAACCCGATGTCCGCTGCCAGCATCACCGCATCCACCCCTCCCGCCCTCAAGGCCGAGATCCTTGCCGAAGCGCTGCCTTACATCAAGCGCTTCTTCGACAAGACGATCGTCATCAAATACGGCGGCAACGCCATGACCGACCCCAAGCTGAAGGACTGCTTCGCGCGCGATGTCGTCCTGCTCAAGCTCGTCGGCCTGAACCCGGTCGTGGTGCACGGCGGCGGCCCGCAGATCGAGAACCTGCTGGCCCGCGTCGGCAAGAAAGGCGAGTTCATCCAGGGCATGCGCGTCACCGATGCCGAAACCATGGAAGTGGTCGAGATGGTGCTCGGCGGTCAGGTCAACAAGGAAATCGTCAACCTGATCAACAAGCACGGCGGCAAGGCCGTCGGCCTCACGGGCAAGGACGCCAGCTTCATCCGCGCCAAGAAGCTGATGATGCAAAAGCTCGACGCCCCGCTCGGCGACCTCGTTGACGTCGGTCAGGTCGGCGAGATCACCAGCATCGACCCCAGCCTGATCTCCTTCCTCGACAAGGGCGACTTCATCCCGGTGATCGCCCCCATCGGCGTCGGCGAAGAAGGCGAGACCTACAACATCAATGCCGACGTCGTCGCCGGCAAGCTCGCCGAGATCCTGAAGGCCGAGAAGCTGATGCTGCTCACCAACACCCCGGGCGTCCTCGACAAGGCCGGCAACCTGCTTACCGGCCTCACCCCGCGCCAGATCGACGACCTCGTCGCCGACGGCACCCTGTCAGGCGGCATGCTGCCCAAGATCGGATCTGCGCTGGACGCAGCACGCAATGGCGTGAAGTCGGTGCACATCATCGACGGCCGGGTGGAACACTGCCTGCTGCTGGAAATCCTCACCGATCACGGGGTGGGGACGATGATCAAGAGCAAGTAATCACGACGACGGGGGCTACGGCCTCCGTTTTTTTGCCTGGAACAACTCCTCCACGCTCCTCACGCCCCTCATGCTCCTGCGCCGCGCGGCCCTCCTCCTCGCCCTGACGACAACTGGCGCAAGCGCGGCCGTCATTACGGTCGGCCCCGGAGAGTCGGTTGATACGATTGCTGCTGCGGCACGTCTTGCCCAGGACGGCGACACCGTCCTGATCAAGGGCGGCACCTACCGCGGCGATGTGGCCGTGTGGACGCAAAAGCAACTCGAAATCCGCGGCATTGACGGACGCCCCGTGCTGATCGCCGACGGCAAGAGCGCCGAAGGCAAGGCCATCTGGGTGTTCCGAAATGGCGACTACACAGTGGATAACATCGAGTTCCGCGGTACGCGGGTGGCCGACGGAAATGGGGCGGGGATTCGGTTTGAACGCGGAAAACTTGCGATCAGCAACTGCCTGTTCGAAGACAACCAGATGGGACTGCTCACCGCCAATTACGAGGATGCAGAACTGCTGATCAGCGACAGCATTTTCAGCACTGCCCCGCACGACGGTCCCACACTCAACCACCTGCTCTACATCGGGAAAATTACTCGCGTCTCGATCACGGGCAGTCGCTTCCACAGCGGCTTCAAGGGGCACCTGATCAAGTCCCGCGCACGCAACACAGACCTTCGCTACAACCTCATCTACGACGGCCCTGCTGGTGAAGCCTCATACGAGGTCGACCTCCCAAACGGTGGCGACGCCCTGTTGATCGGAAACATCATCGGTCAAAGCGCAGCGAGCCAGAATCCGGTCATCGTAGCCTTTGGCGCTGAAGGTCCGACCTGGCCAAATAGCCGGCTGCAGATGTCCCACAACACCCTGATCAGCCAAGGCTGGCGCCCAGCCTGGTTCGTGCGCAGCTGGGCAGAAAAGCTGCCTGCTGACACCACAATCACAACTCGCAACAACCTCACCGTGGGCCTGGGCGTCTTCACCACTCTGCTGCCTGGCAGCCACAGTGGAAACTGCCCGCTGCTGCCCGGTGCGCTCGACCCCGCAACACTTGAATTAACGCTCGGAGACTCATCATGGCTTCGGGGCCTTGCCTCCCCTGCTGAGCCGCCAGCACTTACCCCACAAGCCGAATTTACCTTTCCACGTGGCACTCGCTCCCTGCCGCCCACGACCCAATGGACGCCCGGTGCATATCAAAGCACCGAACCACCTCTTGCCTCAATCACCGTTCCGAAATGAGCAAGACGTTTAGTCTTGTAGCGGACTGCAACAGCGTCCATTCCGGTCATCAGCGGACATTTGTCGCAAACGGTGCGGCTGCTTTGGGCTAGACTCGGCAGCCTGCATATTCAATCAGCACTATATGGCAGCCTGGCAATGAACTCGACCCACCTCCTGCATCAGCTTATTTCCGCGTCTGCACAACGCTCGCCCGACAGTGCGGCGCTAACACATGGCGCCGACACGCTCAGCTACTTCGAACTGGCAGAACGCGTTACCTCTTTTGCCGACGGACTGATCTCGATCGGTCTCAGCCGCAGCGAACGTGTAGCGCTCTATCTCGACAAGCGCATCGAAACCGTCGTTGCAACATTTGGCACCAGTGCGGCAGGCGGCGTGTTCGTGCCCGTGAATCCCATCCTGAAAGCAGAACAGGTCGGCTACATTCTGCAGGACTGCAATGTTCGGGTGCTGGTCACCAGCCCTGAACGTCTGAGCGCGCTCAAGAGCACCCTCGAAAACTGCCATGACCTGCGCCACGTCATTCTTACCAGTACCCCCGACGAGCGCCCGACCCTGCAAGGGGCCTCAGTCCACGTGTGGTCGGAGCTGACGGCTGGGCCGTCCTCTACTGGCCATCGCATCATCGACACGGACATGGCCGCCATCCTGTACACCTCGGGCAGTACCGGCAGGCCAAAGGGGGTCGTGCTCTCGCACCGCAATATGGTCATCGGCGCCAAAAGTGTCGCTCAATATCTTGAGAATCGCCCTGGCGATACCTTGCTTGCCGCCCTGCCACTCTCGTTCGACGCCGGCTTTTCACAGCTGACAACTGCATTTCATGCCGGGGCCCGTGCCGTCCTGCTCAATTACCTGATGCCGCGAGATGTACTCAAGGCCATGGAGAAAGAGAAAGTCACCGGCCTCACAGCCGTGCCGCCACTGTGGATTCAGCTTTCCCAGCTGCAATGGCCGGAAACCATTACCGATCATCTTCGCTACATCGCCAACACCGGCGGGCGCATGCCACTGGAGACCCTGAACAAGCTGCGCTCGGCGCTCCCGAAGACAAAACCATACCTGATGTATGGCCTCACCGAGGCCTTCCGCGCCACCTACCTCCCCCCGAAGAGGTCGACCGCAGGCCCGACTCTATTGGCAAAGCCATACCCAATGCAGAAGTGCTTGTACTGCGCGACGATGGTTCGGAATGCGCGCCGCACGAACCCGGAGAGTTGGTGCAGCGGGGAGCGCTCGTGGGCATGGGCTACTGGAACGATCCCGAGAAAACAGCCGAGCGTTACAAACCCTTGCCCTCTGGCGCAGGTGGGCGAGAGGCCGGAATCGTCATTCCCGAACTTGCAGTGTTTTCGGGTGACAACGTTCGTCGCGACGAAGAAGGTTTTCTTTACTTCATCGGACGCCGTGACGAAATGATGAAGACCTCAGGCTACAGGGTCAGCCCCACCGAGGTTGAAGAAATCCTCTACGCAACGCAAATGGTTGGCGAGTGCGCTGCATTTGGCGTGCCCCACGAAACCTTGGGCCAGGCCATCGTGGCAATCGTCACGCCAGCACCGGGGGGCGCGATAGACCTCGCAGCACTGCAGACCGAGTGCCGCACCCGCATGCCGGCATACATGGTGCCCAGTCGGATTGAAGTCCGAGAAGGTCCTCTGCCACGCAATCCGAATGGAAAGATTGATCGCAAGATGCTGGCGAGTGAGTTGGTGCAGCATTGAGCCAGCGGCAAGCTATCACCTTCTGCACTTCAGGCAACCCGACTGCCAGCCTGCGCGGTCATCGTTTTCCAGCGCACTCAGTCCTTGGACATAAGGCAGTTCGAGGCGGGCCTGACAGCTCAAATAGTGCGGAAGTCCGAGTCTTTCCCGCTTCCGCACCCGCCTTCGCAAAAACGTTTGATGGAGTTCGCAGTGCCTGAACAGTTCAGCGGTCATTTTCAAAGCACACCGGGCGCGCCAGCACAGCCCGCACTATCATCGCACCTGTCCCGTCATGATTTTCCGCATGGAGCACTCGGCCACTCCAACACGCTAAGCACTTTCAGTGAAGACGGCCTTACCTGCCTCGCTCTGGGAACACCCCGCTTCAACGATTCCTCACTGCGCGAAATTTGCGCGCAACAAGGCGCATCCGCGGCATGGATGCGCGCCTTGCGCAAGAATGGCGAAGCAGCGCTTCAAGAGGTGAAAGGCCGCTTTTGTGTGGTCCTGATCAGCGACAACGGTAATGACGTCCTGCTTGCCACAGACCGATTCGGAACCTGGCCGATCTGCTATTCGGCCACAGCCGATATGCTGACCTTCTCTGATCGCGCCGACTGCGTTCCCGATGCCAAGCGGCAGATCTCGTCGCAGGCAGTGTACGAGTATCTCTTTTTCCACATGATTCCGGCCCCAGACACTATTTTCGAGGGGGTGCTGCGCCTTGAGGCAGGGCACTTGCTCAAATGGCAGGCGGGGGCAGCACAATGCATTCGCTGGTGGACGCCGATTTTCGACGAGCAGAATACGCCGGATCTGGAGGACGCTAAAGCACAGTTCCTCCAGATCATTCAGGACGGCGTCACCCATGAAGCCGCTGGGCACAACGTGGGCACCTTCCTTTCGGGCGGCACTGACAGCTCCACCGTTACCGGCATGCTGTGCAAGACGCTCGGCGTGCCCGCGCGCAGCTATTCCATTGGTTTCGACGCCAGTGGCTACGACGAAATGGAATACGCCCGTATCGCTGCCAAGCACTTTGGTGCGGACCATCACGAGTACTACGTAACACCCGACGATCTCCTCGACGGCATACCGTGCGTAGCCACCCACTACGACCAACCCTTTGGCAATTCCTCAGCCGTGCCCGCGTGGATCTGCGCCTCCCGTGCGCGCGAAGACGGCATTGACAAGATTCTCGCTGGCGATGGGGGCGATGAACTTTTTGGTGGTAACACCCGCTACGCCAAACAACGCGTATTCGGCTGGTACGACAGCGTTCCCGGCGCACTTCGCCGCGGCCTGCTTGAGCCCAGCCTTGCCCTTCCCGGCATGGATCGCATTCCCTTGATCAAGAAGGGGGTCAGTTACGTCGAGCAGGCCCGCGTCCCGATGCCAGACCGTATCCATATGTACAACATGCTTGTGCGACTGGGCATGGGTAACGTCTTCGAACCCGACTTCCTTGCCAGGATAGACACCGACCGGCCGCAGCGCGAACAGCGCGAAGTCTGGCATGCGACCAATGCCAAATCGCACATCAACCGCATGCTGGCTTACGACTGGAAATACACCCTTGCCGACAACGACCTTCCAAAGGTCATCGGCACGACACAACTCGCAGGCATCGATGTCGCCTTTCCGCTGCTTAGCGATGAACTACTGGCATTCTCGACCTCATTGCCACCCGAATGGAAGCTCAAACGCCTTACGTTGCGCTGGTTTTTCAAGGAAGCCTTGCGCGGCTTCCTCCCCGACGAAATCATCGCCAAGAAGAAGCACGGCTTTGGCTTGCCCTTTGGCGTGTGGGCCTGTCAGCACGCAGGGCTCAAAGCCATGGCTGCAGACGCGCTAGGCAGCTTCCGCGGTCGCGGCATTGTGAAGTCGAACTTTATTGACGACCTGCTGAAAATCCACCTCCCAGCCCACCCCGGCTACTATGGCGAAATGGTATGGATTCTGATGATGATGGAATTCTGGATGCGAGAGCACGAAACGGCTCACTAAACGACGACTAGCATCCATCTGCCAACGCCAAGAACCAAGAGCACAAACACATGACTGAAGTCCGCACTCCTCCTGTCCATACGCCAATGAATCAGTTTCCCGCGCGGGGAGGCGAACTCCTGGTCAACGGCATACCGCTCAGTCGCATTGCCGCAAGAATCGGCCGCACCCCCTTCTATGTGTATGACCGCAGTCTTCTCACATCGCGCGTGAAACAGCTACGATCAGCCCTCCCAGCTGCGATCAAGCTTCACTATGCAATGAAGGCGAACCCGATGCCGGCGCTGGTCTGCCACATGGCAGGACTCGTCGATGGCATCGATGTTGCCTCCGCGGGCGAACTCATGGTTGCGCTCGACGCGGGCGCCAACCCACAGGAAGTCAGCTTTGCCGGACCGGGAAAAACCGATGCCGAACTGCGGCAGGCCGTTGCGGCGGGCATTCTCATCAACGTTGAATCGTTCCGCGAAGTCCCTATCCTTGCGGCCGCAGCACAGGAGCTCGGCTTACCCGCCAGGGTTGCTGTCCGGGTCAATCCAGATTTCGAGCTCAAGTCGTCCGGCATGAAGATGGGCGGCGGCCCAAAGCAGTTTGGTGTCGATGCCGAACAAGTGCCTGAGCTGCTCGCTGAAATCGGCCGCGCCGGGCTCGCCTTCGAGGGCTTTCATCTCTTTGCGGGTTCGCAAAACCTCAAGCCAGAATCAATCGTCGAGGCGCAACAGAAAAGCTTTGCCCTTGCCTGCAAGCTCGCCGAACACGCGCCCGCACCCGTCAAGTTTCTAAACCTTGGGGGCGGCTTCGGCATTCCGTACTTCCCAGGCGAACAGCCGCTGGATCTGACACAGATTGGCACCAACCTCACCGATATCGTCGAGCAGGCGAAAATCAGCCTGCCGCAAGCAGAGATCGTCATCGAACTCGGCCGCTACTTCGTGGGAGAAGCCGGCCTGTACGTCAGCAAGGTAATTGACAAGAAGGTCTCGCGAGGCCAGACATACCTTGTCACCGACGGAGGCCTGCACCACCATCTTTCAGCCTCGGGCAACTTCGGGCAAGTCATCCGCAAAAACTACCCCGCAGCCATTGGGAACCGGATGGGCGCAGAGGGCCAGGAAAACGTCTCGGTGGTCGGTCCGCTTTGCACCCCGCTAGACCTGCTCGCAGACCGAATGAGCCTGTCGGTGGCGCAACCTGGTGATTTGGTGGTGATCTATCAATCCGGTGCGTATGGAGCCAGTGCAAGCCCGCAGGGGTTTCTGGGGCATCCGGAGGTGATCGAGGTACTGGTCTGAATCCGGCCGGGACGCAAGGGGCTCAGGCGGGCGTGACGGCGGAGTGATCCGCGGCATGAGGCTGACATAGGCCTGCGCTTTCGGCCATTTGAACGGGCGGATTTTCAAGCACGCGGACTCACGCTTGTAGCCAACAAAAGTCGGCCACACAGGGCAGTAGGAACCCGGTCTCTAGGACTCACTTGCCGACTCCGGAGTGCCCTTGTCTGGTGATTCGAACTCGGGAACGATTTCTGCGGGCGCCGAAGGCAAATTAGGCGCAACGAGGCCTGCACGCCCCGCAACCGGGTCACGCCACTTCCCTGCTCGCTTCAGCTTATCCCGCAGACCCCTCAGCGGAAAACCCTGGGCGTAGGCAACATGGGCGCTCTCTAGCGCGAGCTCATACTTCTTCAGGTCGAAGTACGCCAACCCCAGGTTGTAGTGCACATTCGCGTTATAGGAATCGAGTTCGCGGGCTTGTTCGAGCTTTGCCACTGCCTCTTGTGCTGCGCCCGACTGAATGAGGTACAGACCATGGATGACCTTGACCATCGCGTCATCCGGTCTGAAAGCCTCCGCACGAACCATGTAACACTTGATCGTATAGTCGGCGCCCTTTGGCTTGGACGTGCGCTCGAGGAACCCGAGTTTCATCATCGACATCAAGGCGCGGTGATGGTTGGGAAACGCGCGCAGGGTGTAGTCGATGTTGCCGCCCAGCCCCACCTTATTCGACAGCGTTTCCTGACCCGGGCCGAAGTGGAACTTCTCGACGATACCGAGTCGGCCCTTATCCGTGCGGTAGTCGAACGGCCCATACGCGTTCTGCAGCGTTCCGCAGCCCAGCGCGGCTGGAGCTTCCTGAGCAAACAAGGCGTGGCTGCTCAGCGCCAGCAACACCATCATCACACCGCTTAAAGGCCTCAGAATCACAGCTTCTCCTTCGGTTGGCCGCGTCCTAAACCGCTGACCCAGGCTTTGGTGCAGTCCTCGACGAGCGCCCGCCACTCGGCAGTGGAAAAAGTATGGTCGGATTTCGCGATGCGTGTCGGCGAAGTCGCCGCCGTCAGCCCTTTCCAGGCTCCGCCCGCCCCAACCACCGACTCGAACTCGCGGGCGACGTAGTCGCGCTCACTCAGTACAACACAAAAGGGCTTTCCCGCACGGACAAGTCCTGCCGCCATTCGTTGCGGAAGGTCGCCTTTTGCCGCGCCATCGCTTGTCACGCCCGCCTTGCTGCTCGCCACTTCGACCGCAGAAAAAAGGCCACGAAGTGACTTCCCGATCGAAACGCCACCACCCATCAGCTTCTTCCAAAAAGCCGGCTCAAGCACACGCTGCAGATAGTAATGCTTAAGATACGTCTTTGCTTCGCCTGCAGCGGTCTTGACCCACGGATTAAGCAGCACCATGCCAGCCACGCGCGTATCGCCCGCAGCATAAAAACACGCTGCGCTCGCGCCGTCGCACAAGCCCCACAGCACCACGCGCTTCACCGCTGGCGCGCGCGCGCAGAATGCATCGATCGCAGCACGAATGTCCTGCTCGACATGTTCGAAATCGCGCTGCTCGCCAGTTGCATCGCCCATGCCACGGTAGTCGAAACGCATGCAGGCAAAACCATTTGCCGCGAGCCGGCGCGCCATGAGTACGAACTGCCGATGGCTCCCCACGCGGTATTGCGGACCGCCCACCACCACCAGAATGCCGAGATCTGAACTGATTTCTTCGGGCGCAGCGATGATGCCGACAAGTTCGTCGCCCTCGCACTCGAACAGGAAGGCGGCTTCACGCACCGTCATTGAGCGAGATACTCCAGCATGCCCAGCGAGCGCTCGATCAGAAGCGGTGCGGTCTCGATCTCCTGGGTCTGCCAGAAGCCCGGCCCTGCCACCACCTCCGACCTTACCCTGATGGCCGCAGCGGTCCACTTTGCAGTCAGACTTGCCACCGCTGGCGACGAATCGGCTCGCTCTGCACTTCCGAGTTCCAGTATCGCAACGGGCGCCGCATAGCCCGCCGGCAGACGTAAATTCGCGGCGTCCATTCCGGACGCCAGCGCCGGGGAAAGGCCATAGCCCGCGACCTCGACATTTTCGCCACGCTGCAGTGCGGCCCGAATCGATGCCATCACCTGCCGCGCGTCCGATTCGGCCAGCATCTCGTTGGCGGCCTTGAGACGCAAGAACTGGGTGAGGTGCTGTTTGCCACTGGTCACGGGCTGCCAAATCAGCAAGGGCGGACACTCCCCACGCTCGTGCATCCAGTCGGCGGCCAACAAGCTTCCGCTGCGCAGGGTCCATAGAACGAGCGGCAACTTCGCAGAAGCGCGCTGCGTGCCATCCTGTTGCAGCCAGTCCCAGCCCGACCCCAGGTCCTGAATCCAGTCTTTCCAGCTCGCGTCGGAAAAATCACCTGCACTGTCTCCGCAACCGAAGCAGTCCATCTGCAGCACGGTCCAGCCCTCTCGAGCGAAGGCACCCGCAGCCAGCGCCACCATCCGCCGCGACTTGTTAAGCTCCTCGGCAAAGGGGGGCACGAACAGTATTGCGCCCTTCGATGTGCCCGCAGGCCGGGTCGCAAGACAAAATCGCCCACCCCGCGGAGCATCCAGGAAAAAAGCTTCTCGCATTGCCCCTGACACGCTCAGGCCAGCTTGCCTTCAACGAACTCGACCAGCGAACCAACGGTGGCGAAAGAGGCACCGTCAATCTCGTCGTCCTCGACAATGAAACCGAAACGTTCCTCCATCAGATTGATCACTCCGACCACGGCCATCGAATCCAGCTCGGGAACAGCGCCTAGCAAAGGCGTTTCGAGCTCGAATCCGCTTGCCCGCCCCCCCAGGCTCAACACTTCATCGAGAATGGCCAGCACTTCTTTCTTGATTTCCAACGCTGTACTCCTGACAGGTATTTATGTGCGGCGGTGACTAAATCGACCATGCCGCAGGAATCCGGTTGCTATTATAAGCGTCCATTCGAGTCTGACCGTGACGGATTTGTCCACAGCCGCTGCCCCCAAACCCAAAGCCTTCGCCCAATGAAACGCATCCTGATGACCGCCTTCCACTTCCCGCCGATCCAGGGAAGCAGTGGCATGCAGCGCACCCTGCGCTTCGCGCGCTACCTGCCGGAGTTCGGCTGGAAGCCGATCATCCTCAGCGCACACCCCCGCGCCTACGAACAAACCGCTACCGACCAGCTCGCCGACATCCCGCCGGGCATCGAGATCGTCCGGGCACAGGCATGGGACACCGCCCGCCACTTGTCCATCGCTGGGCGCTATCCCGGCTTTCTTGCCCGCCCGGACCGCTGGCTGACGTGGTGGCTTGGTGCCGTTCCTGCCGGAATGAAGCTCATCCGCGAGCTCAAACCGGCAGCGATCTGGTCCACCTATCCGATCGCCACGGCCCACCGCATCGGCGCCACGCTGCATGCCCGTAGCGGACTGCCCTGGATCGCCGACTTTCGCGACCCGATGGCCCAGGATGGTTACCCGGAAGACCCGGCCACCTGGCGCAGCTTTGCCAGAATCGAAGCGCACGCGATCAAGCATGCCGCGCTGAGCACCTTCACCACCCCTTCAGCAGTGGCGCACTACCGCCAGCGCTACACCGAGCGCGCCGACCGCCTGCAACTGCTCGAGAACGGCTACGACGAGGAGACCTTTGCCAACGCCGCGGGGGGGCGACGCATTGAACCCCGGCAAACGTACCCTGCTTCACAGTGGCATCGTCTACCCCAGCGAACGCGACCCGACCCAGCTCTTTGCCGCGCTCGCCCTGCTTCGGGAGCGTTCGCCCGAGGTCTATGCCGGTCTCCGCGTCCGATTCCGCGCTGCGGTACACGACGAGCTTCTGCATAAGCTGGCCGGGCAGCACAATGTTGCCGACGCGATCGAGACCTTGCCGCCAGTCGCTTATCGCGAAGCGCTCTCCGAGATGCTCCGCGCCGACGCACTGCTCGTGCTGCAGGCGAGCAACTGCAATGCGCAAGTTCCGGCAAAGCTGTACGAGTATTTCCGCGCCCGCCGTCCGATACTTGCCCTGACCGACCCCGCCGGCGACACCGGCCTCACCTGCCGCGATGCCGGCATCACCGCGATTGCGCCACTCGACAGCGCACAGGCGATCGCCCAATGCCTTGCGCAGTTTGTCGCCAGCCCCACCCAGGGCACCCTGGCCACCGACAGCACCATTGAAGCCGCATCACGTCGCGGCCGAACACGCGATCTGGCCCGCATGCTCGACGATGTAACCGCAACCGCGCGCGCCTGAGCCCATGTTGCCCGCGAATCTCAAGCACACCTTCGAAGAACTCGGCGCCGTCAATGGCGCGGTGTACCTGGTCGGCCGCCTTTTGCAGCGACTCAGCGGCGACCGCGTCCGCATCGTTCGCTATCAGTTCTTCGCGCAGCCCGTTCCGCAGACACCCCCGGCGGCGCCGCGCGCCGCCGGCAAGTGTCGCATCCGCATCGTCGGCGCACATGACCCGGTGGTAAGCGCCTTTCCGCGCCCGCCGCACGTCATTGCCCGGCGCTTTTCCGACGGCGCGACCTGCTTCGTGGCCGAGATGGGCGACCGATTCGCCGGGTTTCTGTGGCTCGCACGCGGAGCCTATGAAGAAGACGAAGTGCGCTGTCGCTACGAACTCGTCCCCCCCGCGCTGTGCGCATGGGACTTCGACGTTTATGTGGAACCGGACTTTCGTATCGGTCGCAGTTTTTCGCGGCTATGGGAAGCGGCCAACGCCCATCTTGCCGCCCAGGGCGTGCAGTGGAGCCTGTCGCGCATTTCCGCGTTCAACCCGGCATCGCTCGCAGCCCATCGCCGGCTCGGCATCCGCCAGCTCGGCACAGCAACTTTTCTGGTGCTGGGCACGGCGCAGTTTTCGTTCCATGGAAAGACACCGTTCTTCAGCATCTGCACCAGCCACGCGCGCCGCCCCCAGTTGCAGCTTTCGCCTCCTGTCGCACAGGAGCAGGGGTCGCGATGATCGACCGCACGAAGCAACGCGCGGCGCTCAGTGCAATGCCTCCGACGTCGGCGTCTTGCGCCGGGCGTCTCCCCCTGCATACAGCTTGAGCCGAACCATGTCCGACTTGTCTCTACGACTCTATGCCTCCCGCCGTTGTGCCAACACTAAACCGCACAGCCGATGCTCCGCGCTCGAGGCACCGCGCGCACCCCCGACCCTCCGCCCGCGAAAGTCATCGCAGAAATCCAGCAACCTTAGAGCAAGCCGCGCAGCGCCCAACAGATAACCAATTCAGCATACGCTTAAGCTTAACGCTCTAACCCGTCACATCCTAGGACACGTACGCACACATCTTCTGCACGAAACCCACCTTGACTTCCGTCGCACTCAAACGAGATCAAATCACGAACCATGGCAATCAGAAGATCACTGGGCATTAGTGGAGCGACGCAGGCAATCAACTTCATCCTCAACTTCGGAAGCGTGATTGTTGTATCGCGCCTCCTGACTCCAGAGGAAATCGGAATTTTCTCAGTCGCAGTCTCCTTGATTGGGATTGCGCATATTCTGCGCGACTTTGGAGTTGGGCAGTACCTGATTCAGGCCAAGGACGTCTCGCGCGAGAGAATGCGCGCCGCTTTCTCGGTAATGCTGTTTATTTCATGGACAATTGCTGCGCTGCTATTTCTGCTGCGGTGGCCAATCGCCGACTTCTATCAACGGGATAGCGTAGCCGAAGTCATCGGAGTGATCTCCTTCAACTTCCTAATCATCCCGTTTGGCGCCCCCATTCTTTCCGTAATGCGGCGCGAAATGCTGTTCGGCAAACTGGCACTGGTCTCAACCACTAACACCGCAGTCCAGGCGGCGGTGACGGTCCTCACCGCACTAAATGGCTTCGGCTACATGAGCATGGCTTGGGGTTCAATCGCGGGGATGCTCACAAACATCGCGCTGCTCTTTCTCCTTCGCCCCGCGCACGTCATGCTTCTCCCGACATTCAAGGGCCTTCGGGAAGTCCTCAGCTTCGGATATAAGGCAAGCGCGGCAACTCTGGTGAACGAGGCGGGCGCGAGTGCGCCGGATATCATCATCGGCCGTACTTTGGACTTTGCCGCTGTCGCGTTTTACAGCAGGGCTGCCGGCCTGATTAACATGATCATGGCGCAGATAATCCGTGTAATCCAGGACGTATTTCTTCCGGCGTTTGCCAAGGACTTCCGGGGTGGCGGCGATCCCTCACGCATGTACGCGCAAGCCATGGGTCACATGACAGGTGTTACTGTCCCACTCATAGCCTTTATCGCCCTCATGTCCGAGCCACTAATACTCTTCTTTTTTGGAGACCAGTGGGCTCGGTCCGCCCCGCTGGCGTCAGTGCTTTGCATCTACTCCCTGCTGACGGCCCCCTTCTCCCTGGCCGCAAATGCACTAATTGCAACAGGCTATGTTGGATCGCTCCTTAAGGTTCAGATAACGTCGCAGTCGTTAAGAATACTCATACTATTATGCTCAATATGGGTTTCACTTGAGAACGTGGTACTCCTCCTTTCCATATGGGCAATTGCGACATCCTTCCTGTTTGCGCGGTGCCTTAAGCACTCATTCAACCTTGAAGCCTCAGCACTTTTTAAGAGCATATGGCGAAGCTATTTGCTAATTCCCCTAACGTTAGCTTTGCCGATCACCTTCCGTGCATTCAACAACTATAATCAGTGGGATCTCTCAGACCTCAGCATTCTTCTGCTTTCGGGGATACTCTTTTCTGTAACGTGGCTCGCTTCCATTTTCTTAGTTAGACATCCCCTCAATTTCGAAATAATGCAGATACTACGAACCATAAGACCCCGCAAGGCTTGAGTTGATTATGAACGTGCCGATCCAAGAGACAATATGAAAGTAGCGATCACCTCTTACCCAATGCTATGGCAGAGAACTGGGGGGCTCCAGGTCCAGATCCTAAAGACCGTGGAGCACCTCCGCGCCGAAGGCATTGATGCACGTGTGTTCGACACCCTTAACGATCGCTTCTCTAACTACGATATAGTTCACGTATTCTCTGCGATTAACGGGACGCACGTAATCCTCCGCGAAGCGCAGGCTCAAGGAGCGAGAACAGTGCTCAGCCCGATTCTCCAACCAGAGAAAAGCCGCTGGACGTTCAGGCGCTACGCGATTGCAAGCTGGATCACCGGGCGACTCACTGGCTACGACATACGCACCACCTTTGACAACATCCAGTCGGCGCTGAAATATAGCGATCGCTTGATCGCCTTGAGCAGTGAGGAAGAGCAGGTCCTTACAGACGGATACGGGGTTGATAAGCGCAGTATATCGCGTATTTCTAACGGCATTGACCCCGCCTTCTTCTCAGCAGAGCCGGACTTATTCCTCGAACGCCACCCTACCCCAGGGGGATTTGTTCTCGTAGTTGGGTCGATATCGCCCTACAAAAATCAGCTGGGCGTGATCCGACAGTCCAATCGCCCCGTCGTCCTGATCGGACCACCAAGCAACAAAGACTATCTTGCCCAGTGCCTGGAGGAAGGCGGGGAGCGCGTCGTATACATTGGAAGCCTAGCTCACGATGACCCGCTATTGGCATCTGCATATGCTGCTGCCGGGGTAACTGTACTCGCGAGTGCAGGCGAGACCTTTGGACTTACCGCAGTCGAGTCACTCGCTGCTGGAACGCCGGCGATCATTACAAAATCCAATGGCTTGGGGCTTCTACCTAACCCACCCTATCTCCAGTTCATCGATCCAAGCAATCGCTCGATGCTCCGGAGTGCAATCGAATCTGCGACTAGCGCCCCCACAGATGCTCGCGATCGATGCAGAGCCATGGTCGCTCATCTTACCTGGCATCAGGTATCCTCCAGCATCGCCGAAGTGTATAAGAACCTCGACATCAGCGTGCGCTAACACCATCCGAGATTTGACTACCGTCATGACCCAAGAACAACGACCCACCTTTCTGTTCATCTCTCCTGTTTTCCCCACGTTCGATGGAATCGGCGTCGAACAGAGAGCGTGGTCGCACCTCGACGCGCTGTGCAGCATTGGCGACGTCGACCTTGTCCTTGCCATGACGGCCAAGCAAGTGAGCGGAGGCGCCAACGTGGAAGAGTTGCGCACAAAATGCCGCAGCGTGCGGATCGTCAGGTTATCGCCAAGCTCCAAGCTAACGTCAAGAAAACTACCTGGGCTTACTTTTGCGATCAGGCTTTCGCTGCTGTGGAAGGATTCCCACATTGTCGCGAAGGACGAACTGGAGAGTTTTCGCCAAGCGGGCGCCCCGCTTTGCTACGACATGGCGTTTTGTTTCCGCATCCGAAACTACCCCGTGTGGCAACAGATCCAGCGGCATACTGGCGTCACAGCGAAGCGCGTGTATGTTGATTTTGACGACATTGAGTCCATTACGCTTGCTCGGGAGCTGCCGTTCCTGAGGCAGCGTCTGGGCCGAGAGAACAGCATTGTCGCGAAGCTTGAGCGCATTGAAACGCTGAGGCTGGAGCATCGAATTCAGCGCGAGGCCGACCTTGTCAGCGTATGCTCTGATCATGACAGAAGCGAATTGCTCCGCCGCCCGGGCGCCGCAGAAATCGCTGTTGTTCCAAACTCGTTCCCATTTAAGCCAGCTCTACCGCCGAGCCCAGAATCAGGAGTTGCGAGAATCATGTTTTTGGGCGCGCTCAGCTACCCTCCTAATGAGGATGCGATCCTTCATTTTTGCGACTCGATCTATCCGCTTATCCGCCGGGAGCTCGGCGACAGGGTGAGCCTAACAATCGTGGGGCGCCGGCCTCGCCCCTGCGTTCAGGAGCTGGGGGGGAGGAACGCAATCATAGTCACCGGAGGCGTCGACTCGGTTGAACCCTACTACGCTGAAGCCGACCTCGTTATCGCTCCTATTCGGTTTGGAGGCGGAACGCGAATCAAGATTCTCGAAGCGCTGTCTTACGGGAGGGCTGTGGTTTCGACGACGATCGGTGCCGAAGGACTTGACTTGGAGCCAGGACGGGACCTTCTTCAAGCAGACTCTCCCGAGAAATTTGCAACTGCATGCGTCGAGCTGCTTCGGGACCCCATCCGTCGTGATGAACTTGCGACATCCGGACGGTCCCGCGTCTTGGACTTGTACAGCCGTACTGCCATCCAGAATAAGCTGACGGCGATCGTCTCCAACTTGCAGCAAGCTCCAGTCGAAACGGATACAAGTAATCCCCTTCCGTTTGATTTGACCCACTCCACGAAAAGTTTCTCGGAAAAATGAATCTTTACTGGTGTAAAACCACCCCACCTAATGTCGGCGACGCCCTGAACGAGTGGATCTGGCCACGGCTAATTCCGGAACTAGAGCAGCTTTTCCCCGAATCGGTTCTATTCGGAATTGGCTCGATTCTCGACGAACGCATTAACTCTCATCGAACAACTTATGTGATTGGCAGCGGCGCTAGAGGCCCAGCACACGGAGTAAAGATCCGTCACGACTTACACGTCATGGCAGTTCGAGGCCCCCTAACGGCGGAGGCCCTAGGAATCGACGAATGTAAATCCACAACTGACCCAGCAGCGTTGTTGGCCTATCATTACGTCAGACCGTCCTCACGAGCCGCTCAAATTGGCGTCGTCCCATATTTTTCGTCTCCCCACGATTTCTGGCAGGAAATCGCAAACGAGATGGGATTGTCCTTAATTTCGCCGCACATGAGCGTTCCGGACTTTCTTGATTCAATTAGCCAGTGCGACTTTGTCATCTCCGAAGCGATGCATGGAGCCATTATCGCGGACGCACTTCGAATTCCTTGGTACCCAATACGCTCCAATAGCATCGAAAGAGAGGGAATGACAAATAAGTTCAAATGGACTGACTGGTGCAGTTCGATCGGCATTGACTTCAAACCCAAGGATCTTCCTCCGATATGGCCCAGACAGCCCGGGCTACTCTCCGCTGCGAAATATAGACTTAAGAGGTTTGAGATAACAAGAGTCCTCCATGGAATAATTAACGGAAGGGTACGTTATTTGTCGAACGAACTCGTGTTTCGCGAACGAACGGAGAAGTTACTTTCTATTATCCACGAGTTTAGGACATCGCCCGCCCGGTAGCGATACTTAGAAAAGGGAAGTGAAATCAGGCATAACCGTATGAGTGCGCACGATAAAGGTCCTATTGAGCTACTTAAATTTTCACTTGATCAGGATCTTCGGACCCTTGACGGGACGACCGAATTCGGCACAAGCGAGATCGCGAGCCCTTATTCTGACATCTGCATAGTTTCAGTTCGGAAGGGAACTCATAAGTCTTCGTACTTCGTGAAGACACCGAAGATGGATGCGTCTAACGCGTCGCTCGTGTCGGCGCGATTAAGGTCCGAATACGAAATAATGGCGCTACTTTCCAATGCCCAGTCGGAAGGTTCGCCCATCGGCGTAGCGACCCCATATGCTTTTTACGATCAGTTTCCCACCATAGTCACGCTCGCAGCAAAAGGGACGCCACTAAGAAATTGGTACCGTGGAAACGCCCGACTGGTCTCGCTGCCTCGCCGACGCGGAGTTCTTGATTTATATATGCGGTTATGTGGTGCGTGGCTTAAAGATTTTCAATCAAAGACGAGCTGCGAACCTGCGAAATTTGATGTATGGGAGCTCCTCGACTATTGCAGCATCAGGTTGAAAATGCTTACGGAGGGTCCTGCACCATACGTATCCTCGAGCCTTTCCAATAGAATTGTTTCGGCGGTTCAGACCACCGCGGCCTCCTCAAGACCGCTTGTGACCGCGATTTCCGGCCGCCACAACGACTTTGCCAGTCATAACATAATCGCTCACAAAGGGCAGATTCGGGTTATTGATTTCAGCATGTTTGATCACGGGTCAACCGCCTATGATCCTTGCAACTTCTGGCTCGAACTCGAGATGCTTAAATGCGACTGGACCTATTCCGCCCCGCTATTGAGTCGGATGCAGGCACAGTTCCTCCAGTCCTACGGTGCCATTCAGCCACACGACCCGGCCTTCCATCTTGCGCGGGTGCGGTACTCATTGAACCGTCTGCTAACTGCAATCGGTGATGAGAACCTGACTCGTCTGGATACGATCTATCGCCGTCGGTCAGCGCTCCTGTCGTATAACTGGCTCGTCTGGTTCGCCGAGAAGTATGCGCAATAAGGCCAATGCGGGCGCGCGCATGAGGCGACAAATCCTTTTGCAGCGACCTGGAAGCTGAGACGACAACTCTCCAGGCACTCCCCCGGTTTAGTCTCGTACTCCGCGATGTCGATACACCCAGACCATCCGATCATCGATAACAACGAACGCGTTTAGCGCTGGATCGGCATAAGCAAGCAGCCGATCCCCTTTAGGCATCGGGTCGCCGGACGGATTCAGAACTCTCCAACTCGACGTGTCAGGAGTGTAGGCCCAGAGTTCCTTCTTTTCATGGTCGAGCAACAGCCCATCACCACTTGCAGCGTCATAGTAAAAGGATGTCTTTGCATCGTGACCGAATGGCACCGCATCTGAGTTTTCTGGGGCATTCAAAACCTTTTCCCAGCGGCGACGAACGACATCCAGATGAAAAGTGCTCTTGCCCTGTTGAGCTACGACGATACCCCGCCTCATATCGTAGTAGCCAACCAGTTCACGCGATGGTGCCTGCTGTTTGAAGTCTTTTTCTTCCGTGTTGAGGGGAAGGAGCGTCCAAGCCCGTTTCACTGGCTCGTAGTGCCAAGTCGCGCGCATCTGCCAGTTGTTCATATGCCAAATGGCTCCTTCGAGTTCCGGTACGTATTCGAGCATTGCGCCAAAGGGCGCACGGGGACCGGGTGGCACGGATTTGAGCGGAGCCCACTGTCCCGTCTCAGGTTTGAAGGACCACAGGGGCGGACCGGTATAGCGAGCAGCAGGGTCACCACCTAACTGCCGAATGGCTTCCTCTTGTTTAGTGAGCCAGATGTTCATGAAGAGCATCTGTCGATTCACCGGATCGTAGGTGATGCCCCACCAGGTGTGGCCGATCACGGCCGGGCCACCGCGCCGGGTGATGAGGAGTCCATCCTCGAAGACGACGTCACTCGCATCCTCGCCAAGGCCGTCGTAACTGCGCGGGTTGTCGGGCGGGTAGAGCATCACCCAGGCCAGCGCCGCCAGATCAAACTCCCACACGTCGTTAAGTCTGTGCGGTTTGCCATGATTTGCACCGGCGAACAACGCGCGCTGCCGCTCCGGTGCCCACACCATCTTCAAGGAGTAGTTTCGGCTCCTTGGACCGGTGCGATGAAGATCGAAGCGCCGGGCCACAGCATTGAAGTCGCCCAGCACACGGGCCGAACCCAGGCGCAGACCGTGGTTTTCCTCCAGCGCCTCGATCCGTCGCAGCACCGAAGAATCGGGCGCCAGATCCATTGCGGTCACGTTTTGCGATGGTACGCAGAACATGAACAGAGCTCCGACGAAGAGCAGAGCACGCAGCGCTGCACAACCCTTCAAACGCCGCATCCCGCCTCCTTTCTGGCTATTCGGCCACCTTCATCGGCCCGATGTACTTCCGCGCCACGACCAGGTTATCGATGTAGAGGCTCATGTCGTGCGGGGCGGGTCTCACGCCACCGTGATAGACGTTCATCCACACCGATTCGATTTTAAGGTCCGGAACTTCACGGAAGCGGAGGTTCTTTCGTTCGAACACGAGCTGACCGTCGATCCAGGCTTGCAGCACCCCGTCCGCCTTGCCCAGGGAGTTCATTCGAACGCGCTGCTCGACGCTATACCAGCGGTTCTTCTGCAGCAGCCCCGAGGGGCCGAGGCTCCAGCCCCAGGTATCGCCTGAGAGCCCTTCCATATCGGCGTGGTAGACGTAGGAGCCCACGCCGCGCAACGCCGCTGCGACACCCGAACTCGAGGTTTGTTGAAAGAACGCGCCGCGCGTGGACCAACCATTCACGCCGTCAGATTTGCGCATTCCCCATCCCGCCCTGCCGTAGGTGCCCGAGAAGCCCGGCATCTTTCCACCGTCGATCGTCGGATTCCAGTTTTCTCCAAGGCGAAGGTAGTAGCGGAAGTAGGCCTCCTCCGGTTCACCGTCACGGAGGGCGGCGAAGCGCAGATGGGCATTCAGGGCGGTATTGACCCCTTTGGCCAGGGTCACGCGCAACGCACGCCCGGTTAGCGGTTCGAAGCCATTGCCCCGGTCCTCGCTGATCATCTCTGCGGCGGAGCGCGCATCGATGCCGGACCAGAAGGCTTGCCATCCCCGCTCTTCGAAGCGGTCGGCGAAGATCACGTCGGGATGGCTTGCGATTCCGACATCATTCGGAAAGCCGTCGGCCAGACCGCCGGAAGTCGACGGCTGCGCGCTGCCACCAGGCGCGGGGGCAAACACTCCGATCGACGACTGGGGGCCGTACTGCTTGTCACTGGACAGTTGAAGGTGCGCAGATACCAGCGTTCGGCCCGCGCGAGCCTTGAACGGGAACACAAGCACCGCGTTGTGTCCTCCGCCAACCTTGAACACCTTCTCTCCACCGTAACTGCGATGGTTCGGACAGGAAAAATGGGTGTCTGCAACCGCGTTCTCTTCCGCTCTCACGCCGTCATCCCAGCTCACCGTCAGTTTGGGGCGCTGGGCGACATCAGGATGTTCGCGACTCGCGAAGTTCACGATGCCGGCACGCCCCCCACCGGTGTTGCGCAAGAATATGCTGCCCACCGGCGCCTTTCCCGCAATCCAGTCTCTCGCCAGAGGGCTTACATCGAGTCGAAACGTCTGCAGCGCGTCGCCTTTGGCAACCGAATCGCGGACGTAAGAAAGATCGCCGTACGCCGAGCCAGCGGCATCGCGCCAGTCACCGCCTTTCTGCTGCCAGCTCAGCCGAGCCGCCTTCGAATAGAAATGACAAGTCATGCCCTGCGGCGAGTCGTCCAGGGGCACTGCCCCGCCCGCGCCATGGGACGTAGACGCAAGGCCCAGGAATAGGGCGGCAGACAGGAGCGCCGCGCCGCGCCTCACGCCGCCACCGAGCTTGCGCTGAACATGTTGCGTGCCATCCGGATGCCGAAGCGAAACTGCGTCCTGTCCCATGGGGTAAACCGTGGGATCTGGAATGGATCGCAGTCCTGCCTTGCCACGCCTGCGGAGGTGGACACGGCAAAGCGGTAGCCCGCCTCTCGAACCAGACCAACATCGCGGGCGAGGTAGTCGGCGCCCGGCTTGCCATTGGGGTAGGCAAACAGCTCGATTGCTTGCCCAAGCATTCGTTCCAACCTTGACTTGTTCTCGACGATCTCGTCCCGCGCTGCGCGCTCATCCAGCCGCGCGAGTATGGGGTGACTGCAGGTGTGACCGCCTATGGACATGCCGCCGTCGCGCAGTTCGCAGACTTGCCCGCTGGTCATCATCAGATCGTTCGGCAGCGCTACCGCGCAGCGTTGCTCCAGGACGTCCACCATGGCGCAACGCTGGTCGAGTGCAAGGTACTTTATCGCCGGCAGTAGCCTGTCGATCGCCTGCCGGCGTTTGGTCACGGACGACAGATCGTGCGTTCCCAGCCCGAGGTCCGACAGATTCAGCGCCTGCGCGGCGGTGCGACGGATCGCCTCGATGATGGTGTCGTTCCACATGCGGCCGCCATCGAGAAACTCCGTTGCGACGAAGAAGGTGGCGTTCATGCCATGCCGGCGCAGGATCGGCATTGCGATCTCGCAGTTGTCTGCATAACCATCATCGAAGGTGATCGCCAGTGCCCGGGGCGGCAGCGTCCCAGCACGCAGCTGAGTAAGCGCCTGGTCGAGCGGGACCACATTGAAAGACGCACCAACCCACGACATCAGCTCGTCGAACCGCCGCGCGTCCGGCTCCTCCGGAAACAAGGGGTCTGGCTGCGCCAGCACGCGATGGAAGATCAGGGTGGAAAGCCGCCCATGGCGCCCCCCCGGAGAGAAAACCGCGTTCAGGGATCGGATGAGGAACACTATTGTCTATCCCCCACGAATCCGGTGACAGGGTGCGGACTGCCCACTGCGCCACGAGCGGCAGGCGCCGGGTTGTTCGCGTTTTCGGATACCTGCAGGTTAAGCCAGCGTTGCAGAACCACGATGATCACCAGCAGATTGTATGGAAGATCGAAATAGGCAAGGCTCAGGAAGGCGCCCCCCACGGCGAAGCCAATCAGCGCCACCTGCGTCATGCTGGCGAGGTGAAACACCCACTGGAATTCGGGCTTATCCCGCGTTCGCTTTCGTAAACGCGCTGCATCCCGCCATACCAGCCACCCGATCATCAGGAACAGCCCAAGCCCGATCCAGCCATGCTCCCCCAACACCTGGAAATAAATGCTGTGAGCAGCGCGGACAATGGACGGGTCCGATGCTCTATCGACAGTCGGATTTGGCGCATAGAGCCCCCAGACCAGTCCGTTGTACATCTCGAAGCCCGCGCCAAAGGGGCGATCGTTGGCGATGTTGATCGCGGTTTCCCAAGCGTTGATCCGCCCCATGGCGGACGAATCCTCTTCATAAGACGTGATCGAGTTGACTTTGTCCGAAAATGACCAAGGCATGATTGCCAGCACTGCAACGCCCGCCGCAACCAAGCCGGCACCCACCAGAGCCTTTCGCGGCGCTCGCCACCATAGCACCACGGACATGACCCCAATCGCCAGAAAGGCCCCGCGCGATTGAGTACCCAGCACAGCCACTGCAGACAGCAGCATCGCGCCGATCAAGCCTCGCCGTATCCATTTTTGCTCGGTCACCAAGTAAAGGTAGTACATGAGCGGGATGGCTACCAGAATTGCTAGCCCGATCTCGTTGTTGCCGCCGATGAACCCGCCGGGGCCCCACACCCGCCCGGCGCCAGCGGTCTGGATCGTGTAAATACCGCCCTTGACCCCGTAAAAACCGAGCGAGAGCGCGTTGATCCAGACGAACAACTGGATACTGAGCTTGTGGTGCAGCACCGCCAGCGCAACCAGTGTCATCAGCTGGATCTTGATGATCTTGTTGAGTTGCCCGAGCGAATCGCTGGGGAACATTGCAAATGCGGTGGTGATGCACATCCATACGATGAACAGTATCAAGGTGTTCGAGGTTGCGCTGCGCGGCAAGCTTACCTTGTCCTTGGTGGAGAAGAGCGCGATCAGGGTCGCGCCTGCCGCCATTGCGGCGAACGGAGCGTCGTAGGCGAAGCCCCAAGTGAGGCGATGGGGGTTCATGATGCTGAGCCAGGTCCATAACAGCACCCCGATCCAGGCATGGCGAAAAACAAACGGCAGCGTCCCCAGCACGATTGCGGTAATAAGCAGATCACGCATGGGCGACCGCCTCCTGCCGGTTCTGGAGCCCTACCTTGCTGACGACGTAGCGGAACTTGCCCGAGGCCTCGGCGGGAATCTCGTCGACGCAGTGTACCGCCACTTCCACCCCCTCGCCCAGCCGTGCCTTGAAGTCGTGAACGATACGTGACACCGAATTTGCGTTGAAGCCCGAGTTGGTTACAAGAAAGACATCCGTCCGGTCCAGTGACTCCTGCACGATCTTGAAGCGCTCCACGCCGGGAAGGTCGCGCACCGTGTAGATCAGCGCCAAACCGTGCATGATCGTGCCATCCTTGGCAACAACAAAGTCCGTCGTCCGCCCCTGTACTTCCTTGAGCACCGGCAAACCGCGGCCGCAGGCGCACGGCGCATCGGACAACACGCCGATGTCGCCAGTGCGATAGCGTACGAACGGAAAATCCGGCGTCGCGAGGTGGGTGATCACGATCTCGCCAGCTTCGCCAGCGGTGGTGGACGAGCCATCCGGAAGCACGGTTTCGACAATGATGTCTTCGGCACTGATGTGCAGGCTGCCGGCCGGGCACTCGTGGGCGATGAAGCCTGCGTCGCGCGCGCCATAGCCGTTTGCGACCGGACAGCCGAAGACCTCGCTTATGGTCTGGCGCTGCTCGTCGTAGAGCTTTTCGGATGTTACGAACGCCACCCGGATGCCGAGCTTGTCCATGGCCACGCCTTTGCTTCGGGCGTGCCCGGCAATGAGCGACAGGCTCGACGGGTAGCCGAACAGCATGGCCGGGCGTGCGCTACGGATGGTTTCGACGAAGCGATCGAGATTGGCCGGAGACATTTCGAATGCGGGCAGCAGCTGACTGCGCATGAGCCCGTCACGCAGTTGGCGGATGCGGTCCTGCGCGCCGAGTTCGATCGGGCTGCCCCAAACGACAAGCTCCGGATCACCGATATCGACCCCCCACCAGCGTGTGGCGCGCCATTTTGCGGCGACATCGTGACTCTTTCGAGACTTGCCCATATAGAAAATCAGCGGCTCGCCGGACGAGCCTCCCGTGTTGTAGCGACTGAGTGGGCCATGTCCTTCAGCCTTCATCGCTTCCGTGTTGCCGCGAATATCGGACTTGGTCAGCAGGGGCAGTGCAGACAAGGCCTCGAGCGAATCCACGGATGCGGGGTCGAACTTCTGCTCAGCAAACAATTGCCGGTAATAAGGGACCGTTGTACCAATGAGTACAAGAAAAGCGCGCAGCCGCTCGACACGGTGGCGACGAAGCGCCTCTGGCTCCCACCACTGGCTGAGCTCGAGCTGCCGGTGAAGCGCCACCGTGCCGTGGCCTTTAAGCTTCTCGTGAATCGGAAACAGAAGCCTGGAAGCAACCCGTGTGTAAATTGACATCGTTTGTTCTTCAGTTGGGTGCGCGGTAGTCCGCAAGCACCTGATGAAAATGACGGACAAGCAGGTCAATGCGCTTGTCCCACGTATTGTCATGCGCGTACTGAACAATACGCTCGCGGTCCCAATCGTTCTCAAGTGCCGCTGTGATTGCCGCCTCTAGTGCGGAAGCGTTCCCGAACGGGACAATTTGCCCCAGTGCTGGCGAGTTGATGACTTCTGGATTGCCACCCACATCAGTTGTAACCACCGGCAGACCACAGGCCATGGCTTCAAGAAACACGTTTGCCCACCCCTCGTTGCGGGTTGGCAGCACAAATACATCTGCCGCACTGAGCGGAACGTGGAGACGGTCGGGAGGCAACGAACCAGTAAAGGTGACGTGCGCCTCAAGGCCGAGCCCGCGGACCTGCTCCCGCAAGGCAACACTCATATCTCCCTCAGGGCTCGGGCCGCCTACGACGAGGTAGTGAAGTCGGGGAAAATGTTTCAGTAGCGCAGGCAAAAGCTCAATGACGCGGTGAAAACCTTTGCGTTCGACCAACCCACCTACCGAAATCAGGATTGGAGCGTCGTCGGGCACAGCCATTTGAAGACGAGCATCAAGCTTTGAAATTGGGCGGAATTTAGCCAGATCCACACCATTTCCCACGACCGATATGTGCTCGGGCGACACGCCCTGCCGAATCATCAGCTGCCTTAAAGAGTCCGAGACACTGAAGACGCGGGTTGCTGCGGTCACCGCCTGCAACACGCGAGGTTTTAGCGCGGGGTCAGCCAGATGGCGCGACTCTGTCCCACGCAATGTGATGGTGACCGGAAGCTTCAACCAGCGCCCAAGCCTCGTCGCAGCATCCCCACAGGGATATGCAAAATGCGCGTCGATGATGCCGACCTGCCGCTCCTTGCGAAGACGACGCATCAACGTAAAGGTGCATAGCGCCATTGACAGGCCGTCAAGCCGACGAAAAAGCCCCGGTACGGCAAGGAACCTTGGGAACAGAACCGTCACGCCTTCCTGAACCTCCTGCCGGGGAGGCATCGGCCGATAGCCCGGCTTGAAGTGGCGAATCAGCGATTGCAGTGGAAACCAGGGCTGGGGTGCCACTACGATCAAGGGGGCGTGACGCCCCATGCGAAACATGCGCTCACGGATGAATAGCCCGGCGTTTGGCTGAATACTGCTTGGAAACAGCGTCGAAAAAATGGCAATGCACGGCAGGTGTTCTGAATGCGCTTCAGAAGCCTGCGGCAGTGCTTGCGCTGCCGTCATGTTGGCCGGCCTTGTAGTGCAGCCTCCTTACTTCCGCGGCGCGTTGCCAGCCAAGCCACAAAAAAAATCAAGGAAAACACCCCGGCAGCGGTTGCAACGATCAGACGCAAACGAAGCCAGTGCATTGAATCACGCTGGGGCTGGTTCTGCGACGTTTCGAGGATTCGAATACCCGGATAAGTGCCCCCGACGATACCGCCCAACTGTTCAAGGGCGCGATGAGTGCCGCCAAGCGTGCGCACAAGGAACGCCTGATCGTTCTCGAACACGTTGCTGCCCCACCACATGTACCACTCGGGAAGCCCGCTACGGTAGTACGCGATCGCTTTTTCAGCGTATTTAAAGCCAGGCTTGGCCAGAGCATCAACCGGCACCAGCTGCGGGACCGTCACACCTGTCAGCAGGGCATTGCGAAATGCCATCGCTGACAATGGGCGTCCGGTGGCGTCTGCCGGATAGAAGTTGTTGAACACATCGATCATGATCCAGCGCGCCTGCTGTGCGTCCCAGATCTCATTAAAGATGTGTCCATGCCCACCAAAACCGTCGAACGAGAAAGCCCATGGGCGGGTGAATACCCCTGCAGCGGATGCAAAGCCGGTGAAGGTATCGGCGAAGTCGCCACAGTAGCCCTCGCCAAGCTCGGTAATCCGTCGATAGGTCTGCGTAAGATCCGATTGAATCGGGCCCCCAGTGCGATTCCCGTCGACAAGCAGGTGCTGTCCGATTTTCAGCGCAGTCGCCCAGTCATCGCCTTCGACCCGAAGCTCGTTTCTCGCTACGATGTCTGCATAGAGCGGCATTGGCGCGCCGTCGTCCACCGCAAAGCTCTTCGGCTTTGTCGCCGGAGTCCAGTCGTACTCCGCGGGTTCTGATTGAAGCAGCAAGGCGTTGCGCATCCGCACAAGTTCAGCGGAGTTCTTCAGATGCGGCAGCAGCGAACCTGCTGCAATCAGCGTCAGCACCGCCGACACCAGGAAAAGACGCAGCCATAGCGTAGCAGCGATCTTCCCGGCCTTGCTGGGCTCCATGCCGGATTTCACCAGCAGAGCCCTTCCACCTGTGCCCGCATTCCATCCAGTGCCGGAAGTTTGACCAGATCGATGATGCGTTGCTCAGCACGCGAATGCGTGGCGATTGCATCGAAGATCGCGGGATTCGAGACGCCCACGATCAACATTTCTGATTCCGCGATGATTGCATCGAGATCCGGCTTGAGCAGTTCCCCGATGTGCGGCAACTGGGTCTCGATAAAACGTCGGTTGGCACCGAGCAGGCGGGAAAGCTGAACGTCGGGATCGTAGATGGACAGCTGCACACCCTTGCCGATGAGTTGCTCTGCGAGCGTAACCAGCGGGCTTTCGCGCAGATCGTCGGTACCGGTCTTGAACGACAGGCCGAGCATGCCGACCTTGCGGCAGCCAGACTCAAGCACTTTGGCGATGGCACGGTCGATGTGCTGGCGGTTGGACTGCAGGATGCCGTTGAGCATGGGCAGTTCGACGTCGTGCGTCTTGGCCAGATAGCTGGTTGCGCGCAGATCCTTGGGAAGGCAGGAACCGCCAAAGGCGAATCCCGGCTTGAGGTAGGCCGGCGAAATGTTGAGCTGGGTGTCCTGACAGACCAGATCCATGACCTCGAACGCATCGACGCCGAGGGCCTCGCACAGACGCGCGGTTTCGTTCGCAAACGTGATCTTGAGGGCGTGGAAGTTATTGCAGCAGTACTTCATCATCTCGGCTGCGCGAACCGAGGTTTGCAGGAACTTGCACGGCAGATGGCCGAACAGTTCGCGCAGGCGGTCGGCCGGATAAGGATGATTTGCGCCCACAACGGTGAATGGCGGCTTGTCGTAGTCGCGAATCGACGAGCCTTCGCGCAGGAACTCGGGCTGGAAGCACAGGTGGAAGCCCTCGCCATCGCGCTTGCCGGACTCGGCCTCGATGATGGGCTTGAGCACGTCTTCAACTGTGCCGGGCACCAGGGTGGAGCGAAACACCAGGACATGCGGAGCGGTCTTGTCGGCGATCGCAAGGCCAAGATCCTTTGCCAGACGAAGTACCGCGCCCTGATCCTGACTGCCATTGGTGGCAGAGGGCGTTCCGACACAAATCAGCGAAATGTCGCTGTCGAGCACGGCCTGACGAACATCGGTCGTCACACTGACTCGGCCACTTGCGGCAACGCTGAGCATGAGATCGACCATGCCCTCTTCAACAACCGGTGTGGTGCCCGCCTTGATGAGCGCCAGCTTGGCGGCATCGATATCAACGCCAATGACCTGATGCCCATCACGTGCAAGACAGGCGAGCGACACTGCACCAACATAGCCCAAACCGAAAATACTGATCTTCATTGACTGGTTTCCTTGTTGCCGCGAAATTCGGTCAGGCAGCGCTCAATGATGCCGTCAAGGCGTTCCATCGAACGCGGCCATGCGTGGTGCGAAAGCATGCGCTCACGCCCCGCCCGGGACAGCCGCTCGCGCTCGGCAGGCTGCTCAACCAGGCGAAGAATGGCATCAGCGTACTGCATCGGCGTGTCGGCGACGAGGAAATGCTCCTCACCCTGGGCATCAACCCCGCCAGCTGCGATGCTGCTCGACACCACGGGCACGCCCATCGCCATTGCTTCAAGAATCTTGTTCTGGGTGCCGCGCGCGATATTGAGCGGCGCGACCATCGCAGCAGAGCGCAGGATGTAGGGACGCACGTCAGGCACGGATCCGGTCACGGTGACACCGGGCAACTCACCCAGCTTGATGACTGCGGGGATGGGGTCGGCGCCCACGATCAGCAGCTTCATTTCGGGCCGTTTGGCACGAAGCAGCGGCCAGATCTGTTCGCAGAAGCGGAACATGGCCTCCTGATTGGGATAGTAGTCCATGCGCCCGATGAAGCTGATGGTGTCCGGATCATAGCCCTCACCATCGGGCTTGAAGAAGTCAGCATCGACGCCGTTGGGGAACCAGTCGGTCGACACCCCCGTGGAGTAGGACTCCAGCGTCTCCCACTCGGCACGCGTGGTGGCGGTGCAGAGGTTGAAGAGACGGGCCAGGCGCTTCTCCTCGCGCTCCATCTTGCTGCCTTCGAGCCAGTACCCGGCCTTGAGCGGAAACGGCTTGTAATTGACGTACTCAAGCCATTTCTGCGAATCCATGTCGCCGAAATCGAGAATCTTGGGAATGTCACGAACGTGACTGACGTACTGCGCCACGGATGAGCAATGCACGAAAATCAGGTCGAATTGCTCGGATGCAAGCAGGGCATTGACCTTGGCCGCCAGGTCGGGCGAATAGAAAAAACCCATTGACGAGGGCACGGTTGTCGGCAATCGCGCCACCATGCGCAGCATCTGGATCGGGTTCGACACCACCCCCATTTCGAACCGCTCGCAGTGCGGTGCGATCCCCCTGCCCTCTTCAGCTTCAGCCTCGGAACGCGCCAGCGAGCACACCGTGACCTGATGATTCTGCGACAGATGCCGGATCATGTTGAAGGGGCGGATCTTTCCACCGCGCTTGGGCGGAAACGGAAAGCGGTGACAGACGTAGAGAATTTTCATGCGAGATGGCTTTTGAGCTCTGCCGTGACGTCATCAACCGAATGACCATCAAGGTAGAGACGACTCCAGATTTCCAGGTTCATCAGGGCAAGCAGCGCGTCCGTGCCATCGATACGGGCAGACTCATGATCGGCCATGAGGCGGGACACCACCGCAGGATCGAACAAGCCACGGTCTCTCACGACATCGGTTGCGAGCAGCCTGCGCAGCACTGGGGCAAGCTCACGCTTGAGCCAGGCTCCCATCGGCGTGCCGAAGCCCCGCTTCTTGCGATCGAGAATGTCCGGCGGCAGCACATCGGAGAGCGCATCCTTCATCAGATGCTTGAGACGGCCGTTCTTTACCTTCAGGGACTCGGGGATGGCTGCTGCCAACTCAACCAGCTCGCGATCGAGCAGCGGCACGCGGCATTCGAGCGATACAGCCATGCTCATCTTGTCTGTAAGCATCAACAGATCGTCAGGCAACTGGGTTTCGGCGTCGACTGCAAACATCCGGTTGAGTGCATCCTCGTCACCTGCAGCAGCGAACGCAGCAGCGAGTGCATCGCTGGACCCGTTGCGACCGCCGGTCAGCGCCGACACAGTCTCGTGGTCGAGCACCTGCAGGTAGTGACGGTAACGCTCATCCGGCGAAAGCTCGGCCGAGGCGAGAAAGCCCCGGGCCAGACGCAAGGTATTCAGCACCTTCGAATGACGGTCACTGGGCATGAGCTCGGCTGCACGCGACATCAGCCTTCTCGACCAGCGCGGCAAGCGTTCCAGTTTGCGCACATAGTGACCACCAAGATAGCGTCGGTAGCCGCCGAACAGTTCGTCGCCGCCAACCCCCGAAAGAATCACCTTGACGTCCTGCCGGGCAAACTCAGACACCAGAAAGGTGGTGATGAACGCGGAATCGGAGACCGGCTCATCCATGTGCCACAGCAGCTTTGGCAGCAGACCGACCACATCCGGCTTAACGACGATCTCGCGGTGTTCGGTGCCGAAGAGCCTTGCCACCTGACGGGCATAGGGCAGCTCGTTGTAGAGCTGCTCGGCCTCACCGCCCTCGAAACCAATCGCATAAGTGCGGATCGGGTGCGAGGAATGCCTGGCCATGTAGGCAACCACCGCACTGGAATCGACGCCGCCTGACAGAAACGCGCCGATTGGCACATCGCTGACCATCTGCCGGTGTACCGCTGACTCCATTCCGCTTCGGATGCGATCCACCCACTCGGCCTCGGAGACGCTGCGATCGATCGTCGCGGGCAGGCGCCAGTAACGCCACTCACGCACCTCGCCGTTCTCCACCGCCAGCAAGGTGGCCGGCGGCAGCTTGCGGATGCCGCTGAACATCGAGTGCGGCGCAGGCACGTAACCCAGGTGCAGGTAATCGCCGAGCACATCGCGATTGAGTTCGGTACGCATGCCCGGCAACTGCAATAGGGCTTTGGCCTCGGTAGCGAAACCCAGCACGGTCGCAGACTGATGAACGTATAGCGGCTTTACGCCGAGATGGTCGCGCCCGATCAGCAAGCGCTTGCGACGGGCATCCCACAGCGCGAAGTTGAACATGCCATCGAGTCGATGAACAAAGTCGTCGCCCATCTCGTCATAGAGATGCAGCAACACTTCGCTATCCGACCCGGTCTTGAAGCGATAGCCGCGGTCCTGCAGTTCGGCACGGAGCTCGCGGAAATTGTAGATCTCGCCATTGCACACGACCCAAAGGGTATCGTCCGCATTGGAGATCGGTTGGTGCCCGCCGGCAAGATCGATGATGGACAGGCGTCGCATGGCAATGCCACAGCGCCCATTGCGGTCGATATGCTGTCCTTCGTCATCGGGGCCACGATGGCGGGTCACGTCCCCCATGGCCGTGAGCTGGGCAGGATCGACGCGCTCGCCGTCAAAACGATAGAAACCGTGAATGCCGCACATGACCTATTTCACCTCGGCAAGTACAGACTCGCGGCCACGCGTTGCCAACGCCTTGCGGTAAACCTCGCGATACCGCGCCACACTGTTGGCCCAGGTCCGCTCGCGTTCGACAAAGGCGCGCGCCTGGGCACGAACAGCGGGCCACACATCCCGATGATCGAGCAAGTGCGCAATCGACTCCGCCAACGCCTCGACGCTGCCGGCCTTGAACAGAAAGCCGGTTTCACCGTGCTTCACCAACTCACGATGACCGCCAACGTCTGAGGCGACAAACATCCGCCCCTGCGCCATCGCCTCCAGCGGTTTGAGCGGCGTTACCAGTTCGGTGAGCCGAATCGGCAGGCGTGGATACGCTAGAACGTCGATGAGCTCGTAGTACTTCTGCACGCGGTTATGCGGCACCCGTCCGGTGAAGATGACGCGATCGGCCACGCCCTCACGCGCCGCCTGCTCGCGCAGGGCCTGCTCCTGCACACCACCACCGACCAGCAGCAAGCGGATGTCCGGATATCGCTCAACCAGGCTGGCAAGCGCAGAAACCAGCAGATCAAGCCCCTCATAGCCGTAAAACGAGCCCGCAAAGCCCAGTACGGTTTTCCCTTCAAGCCCGAGTTCGGCGCGCAGAGATGGATCTGCTTCAGCGCCAAACTGGAAGGCGTCGGCATCGACGGCATTGGGGATGACAGTGATGGCTTCCGGCGCCAGCCCGCGGGCCATGATGTCGCCACGCAAGCCCTCGCAGATGGTGGTAACGTGGCTCGCCCGACGGAGTGCGAAGCTCTCCAGCGCTCGCGAGACGCGATAGCGCAGGCTGCCCTCGGTCGTGGTGCCGTGATCGACCGCAGCATCCTCCCACGAAGCGCGCATCTCATATACGACCGGCACTTTGCGCTGCCGCCCGACCCAAAGGCTTGGCAGGGCATTGAGCACCGGAGAATGGGCGTGAATGAGGTCCGGGCGAAGCGTGCCCACGAGTTCATCGATACGCGCTGCGGTAAGTCGCATCTGGGCCACGAGTCCGGCGCCTTCGGGCGCCGCTGTTCTGTAAAACCGCAGCCCGTCGGCCTCTTCCTCAGCAGCTGTGGTTTGCCCCTGCTTCGGCGTCGTGAGATGAAACGTCTCCCAGCCGAGCGCATGCTGTTCGCGCAGAATCGCGGCCGTGCGAAACGTATATCCACTATGCAGCGGAAGCGAGTGATCGAGAATGTGAAGGATGCGCATGGATCAACCCACTGCTTCGGTCGCGAGTGACCCCGAGGCGACAATGCCCGTATTCCGCAAGAAAGCTTCGAACATCAGGATCGTCCACAGCGATGCACTGTAGTCACGCGCGCCAGACTGATGTGCGTCAACAAGATGCTGCAGGTAGCTGCGATTGAAGATGCCGGTGGCGGCCAGCGTGTCACCAAGCACCGCATCCCGCACGCGCTGTTTCAGCGGGCCTCTGAACCACCGCGCCAGCGGTACCGAAAAACCCATCTTTGGTCGATAGAGCACATCATTGGGCAACAGCGGCTCCATCGCCTTCTTGAACACGTACTTACCCTCCTGACCCTTGATCTTGAGACCGGAAGGCAATGACCCGAGCCACTCGACCAGCTTGTGATCCATCAAGGGTTCGCGCACTTCGAGTGAATGCGCCATGCTCGCGCGGTCGACCTTGGTATTGATATCACCTACAAGATACGTCTTGGTGTCGATGTACTGGATAAGTGCCAGCGGGTCGTCAGTTTGCGCGGCATCGGCGTGGCGACGAAAGACCTCTATCGCATTGTAACCACCCAGTTTTCGCTGAAAATCCGTCGAAAACAGGCTCGCGCGCATCTCATCCCGCAGGATCGAGACGGAATGGAAGTATGCCTGCACCGAGTCACGTGCCAGCGCCTGAAAGGTCGTCTTGGCACGAAACACCCTCGGTGCCCAATCAGCCTTGGGATACATCCGCCCCAGCAGTCCAAACACCGGTTTGCGCACGCCGTGAGGCATCGCCGCGCGCATTTTTTCTTCCATCATGTGCATGCGGTAGCGGCGGTAGCCACCCATGCTCTCGTCGCCGCCGTCGCCGGAAAGCGCCACCGTCACATGCTTGCGGGCGAGTTGGCACACTCTGTAGGTCGGGATGGCGGAGCTGTCGGCGTAAGGCTCGTCGTAAAGTGCTGCGAGCGTGTCGATCAGGTCGAAATCGTCAGACTTCACCGTTTCAACATGGTGATTGGTCCTGTAACGATCGGCCACCATTTTTGCGAAGGCTGACTCGTTGAAAGCCGGGTCGTCGAAAGCAATCGAGCAGGTATTGACGGGCTCGCTCGACAACCCTGCCATGGTTGCGACCACCGCACTGGAGTCGACCCCGCCCGAGAGGAAAGCGCCCAGAGGCACTTCGGAGATCATGCGCAGCCGCACGGAATCACGCAGACGTTCGGTGAGTTCGAGGCTGGCCTCTTCGAGAGACAAGGGATTGTCGAGCGAGAAACGCACGTCCCAGTAAATCTTGGGCGCGGGGACGGGCTGACCACGCCGGATGCACAGGCTTTCAGCCGGTTGCAGCTTGCGGGCGCCCTTGAAGATCGTGCGCGGCTCGGCCACATATCCGAGTGCGAAGTACTCCTCGACAGCATGCGGGTCGATGCTGCGGTCGAGCCCCGGATGCTGCATGAGCACCTTGAGCTCTGAGCCAAAAACCAGGGTTCCATCGTCCAGAATTGCGTAATGCAGCGGCTTCACGCCAAGGCGGTCGCGCGCCATGAAGAAGCACTGCTGGTTGCGGTCCCACAGGCCAAAGGCAAACATCCCGCGAAAGCGTTGTACGCAGTCTTCGCCCCACGCCTCCCAGGCATGAACAATCACTTCGGTGTCGCTACGGGTGTGAAACACATGTCCGAGTGCTTCCAGCTCGGGCACCAACTCCTGATAGTTGTAGATCTCGCCATTGAACACCACGGCAACCGAGCCATCCTCGTTGAACAGCGGCTGCTGACCGGATGCGAGGTCAATGATCGACAGGCGGCGGTGACCCAGCGCGACCCCAGGCTCAAGATAGAGATCACCCTCGTCGGGGCCACGGTGGTACTGAATATCGTTCATCCGCTGCATGAGCGTCCGGTCGAATTCGCGCTTGCCAGGGATATCAAAGAGGCCAGCTATTCCACACATCGTTCTTTTCCTTTTTCAGGCCGCCGCGCGGCGCGCACACGCTGCCTCAAGCAGAGACTGATAGAGCAATGCATACCGCTCCACCATGCCGTCAAGACTGAACGCAGATTCAACGCGCAGACGTCCTGCCAGACCATGCTCACGCCGCAGTGCGCCGTCCGCCGCGTACTGTGCAATGGCCTCGGACATCGCTGCAGGATCTCCCGCAGGCACCAGCGCCCCAGTCTCGCCGGGCAGCACCAGTTCGGCATTGCCCCCCACATTGGTTGCAATCACCGCCAGACCGGTGGCCATGGCTTCAAGTATGGTATTGGAGATTCCTTCGGCACGCGACGGTAGCACAAACAGATCCAGTCCCCTCATGACATCTGGCACATCGCCTCGCGTCCCGGCCAGCCAGACCTGGCTCCCCACGCCTGCTCGCACGATTTCTTCCTCGACCTCTCTTCGCAGCGGACCGTCCCCGGCAATGCATAAGCGCAATCTGTCGCTCGCCGCGCCAGCCAATGATCGACTTAGCGCAAAGGCGCGCACAAGGGTGACCTGATCCTTCACCGCCTGCAAGCGACCAACAGTACCTACAACGGTGAGATCCGAGGCATTGAAAGGGGAGCCCCCAAGCAGATCCCTGCCCTCCCTCGCTGGGTGAAAGCGTGTGGTGTCCACACCATTGCAGATCCGGGTCAGCCGGGACTCAGGCACGTGCACATGCTCAACAAGATAATCCGCAAGATGAGCCGAGAGCGCGACATAGTGACTGACGAAAGGCCGGTACAGACGACGCATCAAGCGGTAACGCACCCGGGTCCCACCTGGGTCCGACACATCCCAGCCGTGCTCTCCGTGTATCCGGACAGGCACACCTGCTGCCCGCGCAGGCACTACAGCCTCAAGCGCCGCAAGATTCCGGGAGTGCAGGATAGACGGCCGGTACTGCTTAAATAAACTGTAGAGCCTCGGATAGAGCTTGACCCCATGTCCCGGCGCCTTCTCCAGCGAGATGAACTCGACGTCATCTCGCTGGACCCTGCTGCAGAAGCCAGGCGAACAATGTGAAAGCGCAACGACCATGTGACGAAAAAGCGCAGGATCCATGCGGTTGATCAGGTTGACGATGCCGTTCTCCAGTCCGCCCACATCGAAGCTGAACACCAGATGCATTACCAAGGGACGTTCATCGACCATCAGCGACCTTTGTCTCCACATTGGCAAACACGCGCTTAAGTGACTCACCATACGTGCTGACGAATGCCCTCAGCCGGCGAACGCCCTCCTCCTCGTCAGAGGCGGGCGTGGCAAGTACAAAAACCATCGTAGCGTCCGGCCGCCCGATCAGGCGATCCCCAGCAAGTCGGAGCTTGAGCTCCCAGTCGCGCGTGACCACTTTGTCATTCACGACATACCAGTGAGCAACCAATACGCGCTCTCCCTCACCGATGATCTGTGCATTGTTCAGCACCCCGAAAGGTGTAATCAAGGCACGCATGGAGATCACATTCAGTCGATTGTTGCCGGGTGAAACAAGCCCGTTCCCCCAAGCAACCATCTCTGCGCCTTCACGCTGGTCGGCAAACAACGCCGAGTACAGCATTACCATGCCTCCCTCCGCGTCACGATAGGCGGACTCTTTCTGAGCGCGGAAACCACTGTAGTGTGGGCGGTATGCCAAAGTGGAAAGGTCACCCTCGACCCATCCATCACGCGGCGCCGGCAACGCGTAGGAAACTTCGATTTGATCGCTGGGGGCATCGACCCGGGCACCGACAAGGGAGGTGATGGCAATCACTGCGGCAACCGGCAACAACCTCAGCCAGTAAGCCGGCATCCTTGGTGAGGCTGCGCCCTCCCCTCTCTTCGTAAGGATCTCAGGGTCACTCCAGCGCTGCCCTATCCAGAACATCATCATAATTACAATACCAAAGAACACCCACCCATAGATCAGATGATCAACGCCCGCAGCAAGCTCGTTGTTGGAGAGATAGCCCAGCATGACAATCATGTAGGCGCGAATCCAGTTCGCAACAATAGGCACCAGTATTGCCACCAGCATGAATAACAGCCGCTTGCGCAGGTTGGTGTAATTCAGATAAGCGTAGAGTGAGCCGACCATGAGAGAAGCGATCAGGTAACGGATGCCGCTGCACGCCTCAACCACCGACCATCGGCCGTTCGGCACAACAAAGTGCAAGCCTTCCTGATACACCGGAACACCACTCAGCCGAAGCGCCCACACGGTAAACTCGGCGGTAAAGTCCATGAGTGTCGGCAAAAGGAAATCCCCGATGGGAATGCCGAACAACAGAAAGGCGAGCGGAAACAGGAGCACACGTGACAACTGCCATCCCAGCGCGGCGACCATTCCAATGACAAGCATAAGGACGAAGCCGGCATGGGCAGCTGCGGCCACGGACACCAACTTCCCTAGCAGCCACAGAAAGCCGGCAAGCGCAGCTGGCGCAGCAAGCAATGGAATTGCCTGAGGAGTCAGCCCCCCCATTCTGTCGCGCTTACCCCACACCAGCCATACAAACACGGGGAGCACGACCAGGCCGTGAGCATAGGTCTCGGAACGCCACCAGATCGAAGCAATTTCGATCGCTGTCGGAAAATACCAAGCCACACACCAAGCAAAGACCACAGCCAAGGTCAACGCAACGCGGACAAAAGCGGCGTGCTCCTTCATGAAGGAGGTGGCAACATTCATGTTTTTACCATTTTCCACAGCTGCTCGCGCCATAAATATGCCGGAAAACAAAGGATCGGATCAGGGGCAGGGGCAAAATGCCGGCATTGTGTGCCAAGCTCCTGGATCAGAAGAAACCCAAAGCGGGCATCTGCAGAGGAACACATCGTAAGCATCGCAGAACATAACGACGCGCTCCAACACGGACGCCCGAATATATCCGAATCAGATGCATCCTGACCGTGGGCAATCTCACAGCATGGCCGCAATTCAAGCATGCGCCAAAGACACCCTTCGGTCTTGATTTTGGCAGCTCAAGCCTCCGCAGCCAGAAAAATCCGCTTTACGATAAAACGCACCGGCACAGCGTTCGCGCTCGCGGCATCCGGACAACGGCTTCGCGACATACACTGCTACGATTTAATCTGACATCCAAAGTCATCCCAGATTGCGCACAATATGCGGCCCGATCGCGTTCGCCACACCGACCGGCAAGCGACGCCACATGGCAATGAAGAGCCTGTATTTCGGATTCATCGGGTTGTTCTGCGGCACGCTGTCGCGCTTGTACAACTGATATTCGTAAGACAAGTGCTGCGGCTCGAAACCCCAGTTTTTCTTGAAACTGTAAGGCCCTGTTCCCACCTTGCTGCGGCCGTAGTCGAAGACTTTGCACCCGCGCTCGCAGGCCCGCCGCATCAGCTCCCAGTACTTGAAATCATTGGCGGCGACGTCACGCGCGGCGAGGTCGTCTCCCGCGTAGTAGGGCAAGACTTCATCGCGGAAGTAGAAGCTGAGCACGCTCGACAGCACCTTGCCAGCGTCATCCGTCACGGTCAGAACCTCACAGTCATCGCCGAAAGTCTCCTTCAGGCACTGAAAGAAGCGCTTGGGCAGTGCCGGCGTACCGTGCCGTAGCACGTTGTCGGCATAGACAGCGAAAAAGCGCTCAACGTCGGTATCGACATGGCTGACCAGACCGTTCTTGATTCCCTTGCGCACCATCGCCCGCTGTTTGCGCGGGATCGCGAGCATGTTGTCCTCGACCTCGGGCAGAATCGCCTTGCGGAAGGTGACGTACAATTCCTGGTGCGGCCAGTCGGGGTGCCTCGGGTTCAGGTTACGGTATTCGAGGTGTTGCACGCCAAGCTTGCGAGCCAGCGCATCTGCCTCGGCTTCGAGTGCGGCAAGCGCCTCGGCCTCCGAATCCGCGCTGGCAGCCACGCCACCATAGACGCAAAATGGGAGCGAGGTGAGTGCATGGCCGAAGAGCCTGCTCTTGACCTCTGCGAGCGGCAACACGCCCACGATTTCCCCAGCGCGCTCCGCGTAAAGGAAAAAACTGCGGTGCCTGAAGATCTGCTCGGTAATCTGCTGCCACGCCGACAGATGAAAGAACGTCGCCTGCGGGCAGGCCCGCACGAAGGCGTCCCAGCGCAGCGCATCTTCCGGTGCAAGCGGTTTGACGGTGATGGCTAGCCTGTCCACAATGATCACTCCCGATGACTCAGGCGGCATTGCGGAAAACCTCGTCCGCCCGTCCCCAGTTGAAGTCGCCCAGCAGTCGCTTGAGACGGTTTTCGGTTCGTGCGAGGTTCACGTAGTGTCGGAACCGCGTTTTCGCTGACGCTTCGGCCACGCGCGGCTGATCCGGGTCAACTTCCCACGGATGGAAGTAAAAGATCGCGGGGCGCTTGTCATCGCGGTTGACGCGCGCAATCTGCCAGCGCGACACCGCGTAGGGCAGAAGACGGAAATAGCCACCACCGCCGGCGGGCCAGTTGCGACCCAGTAAGCGCATCGTGGTCACCGGAATTTCCATCAGGCCTGACGCAAGCAGATACGGGAAGCGCGGTGCATCCGGGATCCCGTAGTGATCGTGCTTGACCGGGTACACACTGGAGCTATAGACGTAGCCGGCCTCCGCGATCGTGTCATGCGCCCAGAGATTCTGCATGCCAATCGAGAAACTGGGCGCGCGATAACCGGTAACCTTCTTTCCTGCAATGTCTTCCAGCACGGCCTTGGCAAGCGCGATATCCGCAAGAAAGGCCTTTGGCGTCATTGCACTGGCGCGCTCATGGCTGTAACCATGGCTTGCAACCTCATGCCCACCCTCGACAATACGCCGCACCAACTGGGGGTAGCGCTCTGCGACCCAGCCCAGAGTAAAGAAGGTGGCCTTCGCACCACGCTGATCGAGCAGATCAAGAATCAGGTCGACGTTCCGCTCTACACGGCAGGGCACCGCGTCCCAGTTCTTGCGCGGAAAATGCGGCGCCAACGCCGAAACCTGAAAGTAGTCCTCAACGTCGATGGTCAGGGCATTGACAATGGCCTTTTCCGAAGCGGTGCGTGAATTCTCGCTCATACGCCCCCTTGCTCAGACCGCAGCGGCCTGAGCCGCCTCGTGCTGTTCCAGCCAGGACGCCAGATGACTCGCGATTCGCTCGGCAGTATGTCCGTCCCAATGCTCGGGCACTCGTCCAGCCTTTCCGCCGCCCGCCAGAATGGCGTCTGCAGCCGTGATGAGGGCTTGCGGATCAATCCCGACCAGTGTGTTCGTGCCCTGATCAACCGTGATCGGGCGCTCAGTGTTCTCACGGATCGTCAGGCACGGGACGCCCAGCGCCGTGGTCTCTTCCTGAATCCCGCCCGAGTCGGTCAGCACCATGCGCGCGCCGGACATCAAACCAAGCATTTCGAGATAGCCTTGCGGCGGCAGGATCAGGAAACCCGGCGTATCGAGCAGGCCAAGCATGCCGAAACGCTCAAGGTTGGTGCGTGTACGCGGATGCAATGCGAACACCAGCGGCAGCTTTTCGCTGATCTGGCGCAGCGCGCCGATAATCGGGCCAAGCGTATCGGCCTGGTCGACGTTGGACGGGCGATGCAGCGTCACCACACCATAGCCATTTTCGATGCGTGCCGGATCAAGCCCCGCAGCAGCGAGCAGATCGGCAGCAGGAATCGCCTTGGGCAGGCTGGCACGCAGGCTGTCGATCATGACATTACCGACAAACACCGCCCGCTCTTCCGGGATGCCTTCACGCGCAAGGTTGGCATGCGCACTGCGCTCGGTGGTGTACAGCAGGTCCGAGATCTGGTCGGTGAGGATACGGTTGATCTCTTCCGGCATGCGCCGGTCGTTGCTGCGCAGACCCGACTCAACGTGAATCACCGGAATGTGGCGCTTCGCTGCAACCAGCGCACAGGCAAGAGTGGAGTTGACGTCGCCCACCACCAGCACGGCACGCGCACCGTACTGGTCGATGATCGGTTCGAACCGCTTCATCACCTCGGCGGTTTGAACGGCATGAGTCCCTGAACCCACCGCCAGATTGACATCCGGGTCGGGCAGTTCAAGGTCGGTGAACAAACGGTCCTTCATCGCGGGATCGTAATGCTGGCCGGTGTGCACCAGCAGGGTACGAAGGACGGGTGAACCCGCCGCAAAGGCGCGGATGATCGGCGCCACCTTCATGTAGTTCGGACGGGCACCCACCACGCAGATCACCGGCGCATCCGCACCTGCAGACATTTGACTACTCATGTTCCTTGCCTCCCGCAGGCGGGTCGCGACGGACCGCATGCAGCAATTGATTGAGAACGCCGAGCGTTGCAGCAACAGACTGCTCCAGGCCGACAAGTCTCGCCTCGAGGCGCTGAATATCGGCGTTGCTACTAAGGCTCGCGGCATGCGCGAGCAATTCGTCGCTCACCTGCAGACGATCCACTGCCAGTGTCGCCACACCAGCTTCTCCAGCGCCACTCGATCCAGCAGGAAGTGCAGCGGACCGTTGCGGAGACGCAAACTCCAGCTTCAGCTCTTCGATGACCTCACGGACGTCTTCCTCGCCGATACTGTGTCGCTCGGCCAGAAATGCACCCAGCAACAGGCGGTCGCACAAGGTATTGATGCGCCTTGGAATGCCGCCCGTGTAGCCGTAAATGACATTGAAGGCGTCGGCCTCGAAGATCGGGTCGTCCGTCCAGCCAACATGACGTAGCCGGTGCTCGATATACGAACGGGTTTCTTCCGAGTCGAGAGGGCCAAGGTGGTACGACGCGATCACGCGCTGGCGCAACTGCTGCATCTCGGCGCTTTGCATGATGTCGCGAAACTCCGGCTGCCCGACCAGGAAGCTCTGCAGGAGTGCATGGTCCTCCAGCTGGAAATTGGACAGCATGCGCAGCTCTTCCACCGCCGACGGCGTGAGGTTTTGCGCTTCGTCGACGATCAGCAGTGCACGCTTGCCCGCAGCGGTGGTCTGCACCAGGAAGGTCTCTAGCGCGAGCAGCAGACCGGCCTTGTCAAGCGTGCGATTCGGAAGACCAAACGCAGTGGCGACCATGCGCAGAATCTCGCTGGCATCAATCTGGGTACTGACCAGATTGGCGGCGACGACCTTCTCCGGATCAAGATGCTCGAGCAGACTGCGCACGATGGTGGTCTTACCCGCGCCGATCTCGCCGGTGATCACGATGAAGCCTTCGCTCTGGTGCATCCCGTACTCGAGATACGCCATCGCGCGGCGGTGTCCGCGACTGCCGAAAAAGAAGGCCGGATCGGGATTGAGCTGGAAGGGCTTGTTGCGAAATTTGAAGTAGGACTCGTACATCAGTGGGCCGATCAGAAGGTCATGCCGAGGTTGGCCGTCAACGCATTCTCGGTGAAATCGCTCGACGCAGAACTGCCATCCGAACGCTGGTAGCGGTACGTCAACCCGGCATTGGTTCGGGGGCCCAGTTTGGTGGTCAGCCCGACGGTCGCCGTCAAGCGCTTGGTATCCAGTCCGGTGCCTGACGCACCCTCTGAGCGCGAATGCGTGACCGCAGTATTGAGTGACGAAATGCCAGAGAGCTTGTGATTGAAGGACACCGTAAGCGACGTCGTCTTGATGGTATCGGACAGGGCAAAGTCGTCGTCTGAAGACAAACCCGTAATCGAACTCAGGCTTGAGCGATCGGACTGCTGGGCAGAGACGGTAAGCGAATTGCGGAGACCAAGCAAAGAAAAGGCAGCACGCCAGGTTTTCGACACGAAGTGGGCGTTCGAGACGATGTCGCCGGTGCCGCCGGTCGCAGGATAGCCCAGCAGAATGCGTACGAACGCCTCGCGTTGCAAATCGTCCGGGATCGCCGCCACCAGCGTTGCGTCATTGAAAAACGCAAGGAACTGAGGGTCCTGATAGATCCCGCCGCCCAGCGTCTGCAGCGAAGACGAAATATCCTTCACATAGCTCAGATCCCAGGTCGAGCGCTGCGCGCGATGCTTCAGGCTGAAATTGTACCCCCGCCCGAAAACACGCTCCTCGGTCGTTCCCGAGATGGCCGTGCGCTCAGTCGGATTCCAATCGAAGCCGGCACCATAAATGCTGCCTTTCTCGTCCTCGGTGCTGGCGTAATCGTTCTTCTCGTATCCACCAATGGCGCGCAGGCGCAACTGTGGCGTCAGATTGATGAAAAGCGTTGCGCGCCCAACCTCCTCGGTCACGTCGCGACTGGCCGACGCGTCATACTCGGATTCACTGCGGCTGTAACTCAGCCCCCAGCCGAACACCCTGACTGCCGCCGGATCACTCGCCTGTGCAGTGAGTTCATTCAACCGCTGACCACCAACTGCCGACCCGCCGGAATCCAGCCAACTGGCCTTGTAACGTAAAGAACCTCTCGCAGTATCCCCAAGGCGAAACTCGAGTCTGGGGCCGATCGACCACGTACGCGTTTCGTTGTTTTCGTCGACGCTCAAGTCGTCACTGCTGCTACGCCCTGAAAACGCAGAGAGATTGTTGCGACTGATGTTCGCATTCAGGTCGACGAAAAACAGATTCTCAACCGCCTCAATCTGGCCACTGCCCTGCAAGGCAAGAAAGGACGTGTTGCGACTGCTGTCGTTGGCATATCCTACATTCCGAAGTTGCGCGTTAAGAAGGCCATTGAATCGACCACTCTTGCGCGAAACGGTAATGCCTGGAGAGATCTCGGCGATCCAGTCGGATTCCTTGTCACTGGAAGCGCCGACGTTGTCGGTCCAGGTCAGCCGACTCTGCACGCTTGGCGTCACGGAGACCGTCTGCGCATATGCGCTTGACGCACCGATTGCCCCCAAGGCAAGCACCAGCAGGCGCAAAGCACCTGCCGAACGATCAGGCCGCTTCAGAACGGGGTTCTGCACCATAGCCATACCCATATCCATAGTAGGAACCCGCGGCATTTTCACGGGACTTGTTCAGCACCATCAACTTGACCGGACAGTTCTCGATCGTCGCCAGCGCCTGCTTGACCGTGGCGTGCGTGGTGTGCCCGGCTTCGACCACGATTACGACCTGCCCCATGTGCGTTGCCAGCACGCGAGCCTCGGTGGTGACCAGCAAGGGTGGCGAATCGAACACGATAATGCGGTCCGCATAGCGATTCGCAATCTGCTCAAGCAGACGGTTCATGGACTCCGACGCCAGCATCTCGGTCGCCCGGGGGTGAGGCATCCCGGCGGGCAGAATCGAAAGTTTCTCGATGTTGGTCCTGAGCAGAACATCGCCAAGGTCGGAAACCTCGCCCGAGAGAACGTCCATCAAACCTCTTTCGGGTGGCAGACCAAGGCGGTTGAGCACCGAGGGGCGGGACACGTCGGCATCCACCAGCAACACCGTGTAATCGAGCTCCATTGCCATGGAAACTGCAAGGTTGATGGCGGTGAAAGACTTCCCCTCCCCAGGCATTGCACTCGTCACCATGATCAGACTGCCATTCTCGATCTCGGCAGGCCCACTGACTGTGGCATTGCGCAGAAGCGGCCGCTTGATGAGGCGAAACTCCTCGGCGATCGCCGAGCGCGGCACATCCGGGGTCACCATCCCCATTGCGCCAAGTCTCTGGAGATCAATGTGAACGTCACGGGAGACGCTCGGATTAGGCGTCGGCACGGGATCTGCGAGGGGAACCGAAGACGACGTCCGGCCGGCATCGAGCACTGGATCATGCGCCACCTCGTTCACGACCCGTTCTGCCTGCGGGGCGACTTGCTCCTCCACCCCGCTGGCCTGCTTGAGTGCATCGAGACGCTGTACTGCTTTTTCGATAAGGCTCATCAGCTCTTCCGCTTATCCCTGAATGATGTTCAGAACCACAGTGGCAATACCGATAGCACCGACGAATCCAGCAAGCCCGCCGCCAAACGCGAACAGACCACGCAGCCTCGCACGACGGCGCTCGGGCGTCGAAAGCATGGATACCGTGCCCAGCACCGGCAAGCCGGTCACCTCGCGCAGGCTGCGACCATCGACAAACGAGGGCCTGAGCTGGCTGAGCAAAAAGGTCAGCGCAAGCCCGATTGCCAAGCCCGCAGCACCAGCCACCGGCATCAGCAACAAACGATTCGGTGCTGAAGGCTTGACCGGCAAGCTGGGCGGGTCAATCAGGCGAAACTCGGCAATACCCGACTGATTGTCCATTTCCACCGCGATATTGGCGGACTCACGCCGCGCCACGAGGCTATCGTAGTTCGTCTTATGAACCGCGTAGTCCCGATTGAGCTGTGTCATCTCGGCTTCGAGTTCAGGCAGCATCTTGGCCGAGCTCTCCAGCTGCGCAAGGCGGGACTCGTACTCGCTAACGCGTGCCCGCATCGACGCCACTCGTGACTCGGACTCGGCCAGCGAAAGCTTCATCTGCTGGAAGACCGGATTCGAGTTGAGCGCCCCGAACTGCCCCGGTCCGGCCTTGCGACGGGCCTCGACCTCTTCGAGCTTTTGCTGCTCAAGCTGTTCGATGACCCGACGCGCGCCAATCACATCAGGATGCTTGTCGGTGTAGCGCTGCATCATGTCATCGAGGTTGCGCTTGAGCGCGTCAATCCGGCCATCGATCTCAGGAATCGATACGTTCGAGGCATTCGGTGTCTGCGGCAATAATACCGGCTCCTCACCAACCAGTTGGCGCTGCATGGCATCACGGGAGTTCTCCGCCTCGCGCAATTCCAGCTTCGCCTGGGCAAGCTGCCCATTCAACTGAGCGATCTGGGTGACATAGTCGCGTGCGCCATCACCGAGCAGCGCCATGTTCTTGAGGCGGAACTCCTTGAGGCGGTTCTCTGCATCGACGAGTTTCTGCTCGTAATTCTTGATCTGCTCCTCGATGAAGCGGCGAGCCGTATCGGAATCCTGTCGCTTACCGCCCAGGCCGGACTCGACAAACAGGGAAACCAGCGCCTGAACAATACGCTGCGCCCGTGCTGCCTCGACATCGGCATAAGCCAGGGTAAAGAGGTTGTCACGCCCGGTACCCCTGATCTGCAAGCCCTTGGACAGCGTCGTGATCAAGGCCTCGCGCTGCGCAGCATCCTTCACCCCGAGATCAAGATCGGCCATGGTGATCAGCTTCTCGACGTTGGGCCGACTGATCAAGGTCCGGCTCAGAATCGCAATCTGCTGATCGACATTGGGCTGCACCGCGAGGCCCGACATCAACGGACGCAGAATCGACTGGGTATCGACGAACACGCGAGCAGAGGACTCGTATTTATCGGGCATCGTGTAAATCACAACACCGCCGACGGCACCGACAATCCAGGCCATCGCCAGTCCCCACCAGCGGAAACGCCACATGTCGCGCAGGTAACCGATAAGCTGTCTTACGAGTTCTTCCATGGGTCAGTCTTGGTCACGCCTATGCACTGCCTTCCGACGCAGGAAGGCAGGCGAGGCTGGTTGAAGGAAAAGTGATCAGAACCAGCTTTGCGGAATGATCAGCACATCGCCGGGACGCATCTCGACGTTGGCCGAGACATCGCCACGCTTGATCAAGTCCTTGATCCGCACGCTGTACTGCTTGTTGCCTTCGCCGGTGCGCAGGATCGTCGCACCATTGCCGTCGGCGAATTCGGTGATGCCGCCCACGGCGATCATGACGTCGAGCAGGGTCATCTTCTGCTGGTAAGGCAGGATCTGCGGCTTGCCCGCTTCGCCCACTACACGAATCTGCTCGCTGTACGGACCAACGAAACCGGTAACGATGACGGTCACGACCGGTTCGCGAATGAACTTGGACAACTCTTTCTCGATATCCCGAGCGAGCGTCGTTGAGTCCTTGCCCAGCGCAGGAAGATCCTCGACCAGCGGCGTCGTGATCTTGCCATCCGGGCGTACCGGCACCGACATCGACAACTCCGGATTGCGCCACACCACGATGTTCACGGAATCTCCTGCCCCGATTACATAATTGTAATCGGCATCCGCAGCGGCCATCGGCGCAGGCGGAAACGAGGATGCGCAGCCACCCAGCAGGCCGGCAAGCAGCGACAGACCCAGGAAACGACGGAACCCCGCCCACACGTTCGAAGCTTGTTTACTCATGGTCACCCTACCCCTATTTCTGAACGACGCCTATGATACGCCCTGAGATTTACCCACATGCTACGAAGATACGTCAGTCCGCCCGAAGGAACAATTACACAATCGCTTACAGCCTGCGATCTTAAGGACCGATAAAGTCGCTCGCATTTGCAGAAACACATCCACTCCAAATCTCTCCCCTTGCAGGGACGCGCCACGAATCCAAGCATGAACGCTCGTTGCAGACTGCCCTCGGAAGCAAAAACTCGTGATTCGATGCGCACTCCCTCCGGGCACGCAACGAAACTGGAGCGTTTGCCACACCCGGATGATGACACAAGCGTGGAGTTCGCCATGATCCGCGACGGATATCATATCCGTTGCGCAAACGGCTTCACCGGGCTTCAGCACCACATCTCTGCGCTGATCGAACGCATGTATTCGACGCGCGGCCTGCAGATCTACCATCCGGAACTCGCGCAGACCGAGCATCAGACCACGATCGTGGCCTGTCGCGGCGACCATCTCTTTGCCACGCTAACGGTTGGTATCGATTCCGAGAATGGCCTGATGGCCGATACGCTCTACCGCCCCGAGATCGATGCTGCTCGCGCGCGCGGCGGAAGGGTCTGCGAGGTCACCCGGATGGCGATGGACCCGGAACACAATTCCGCTGACGTCATGGCCGATCTGTTCCAGCTGGTCTATCTATTGACCCGCCGAATTTACCGGATGACGGACCTTTTCATCGAGGTTCATCCACGCCATGCAGGCTTTTACCGCCGAATGCTGGGTTATCGGGTGGTCGGGGAAGAACGGGTCTGCCCCCGTGTTGGCGCACCCGCAGTGCTGATGCACATGTCCCAGCAGGAAGTCGACGAACTCATCGCACAGCATGCGGGGAAGGAGACAAGCTCGACCCGCAGTCTGTACCGGCTGTTCGCACCGCCGGCTGAAATGCTCGCGCTGCAGCGACAACTGACTGCCCAGCTGCTGCGCTGACCTCGCCGCTGAACCGCGAGGTCAGCCTCGATCAGAACCAGCGGCGAACCTCGAAATACACCCTGTCGCTGTCATCGAATCGGCCAAACAAGGCGGTGGACCGCCCTTCGAAGTGATCGACCCCTATCAATGCACGCCACTCGGGCGCGAACTTCCAGGTCAGTTTGGGGCGCAGCATGTAATCGTTTCGAATCAGGCTCGATGCAGCGAGAAACTCGACCTCGAAATCGCTCCCGATCGTTCGCACCACCTGCAGGGTTACACCAGGCTCTTCGCGCTCGACATACATCCCCTCCGCGTGATCAAAATGAACCCGTGCGAAGTACTGGGCATTCACTCGCCACTCACTGCCAAACGGCACATCAACGCCGACCGCATAGTCCAGCGTAGGAGACGACTTCAATCCATAGGTCGCAGCAGGGTCAAGCGTGTTGAAGCGCCGACCACGGGTATAAACCGCCTCACCCTTGAGCACGAACTGCCCCATGTCCTTGCTGAACGTGCCGCCGGTCTGGTGGATGCGGTCATGCCGCAGTTCGTAGGTCGGTGTCACCGAGGTGCGATACAGCGTCGGCTCCACGTTCAGGCTGTCGTAGTAGAAGGCCGACAGATCCCAGCCGTCGATCAGACGCGAAGCCCGTAAACCCCAGTTGCCGTTGCGCACATCGTGCGCAGGCGTTTTCTCCTTCACATGCGTGCCGGACGGCAAGAAGGGATAGGGATAGAAATCCGTTCCCGGCTTACCGACCTTGTCATAGCTGGCAACTGGCACCCATAGCAACTCGAAATGGGTCTCGCCGCCGAAATACTCCGCACGCGCCGCCCACTGCGGGATCCGTATCGATTCAAATTCGGGCAGCAGGAACTCACGCATGTCCCGGCCCGAAACCACATCGGCAAAGAAGAAGCCGACCATTTCCCCCCAGATGATCTGCTGCCGGCCAAGACGGAACTCCCAGTCACCCACCGGCACATCGAGATAGGCCTCGCGCAGGGTCGCATCGGTACGCTGGTCTCGCCTGACCGCGCCGGAGTAGTAGTTGCGCTCCAGATCGGGCGCACCGTCTGCATCGACCCGCCCGGAAACCTTCCAGCGCAATCCGTTTCCGAGGTTTCCACTTGCAGCCAGCTCCATGCGGGCACGCAGCTTCGACCAGTGCCCCTCGTCCGGCAAGGTATAAGCGCCGCCGAACTCGGCATAGCCGCCCAGACGGATGCCGCTGCCCTCACTCTCTTTGGGCGATCCGACATCGAGCAAAGCGTCGAGATCCAGATCATCCGCAGCCATCACCACCGGGCTGCCGGCGCACGCTGCTGCAAGCAGCATTCCTTTCAACAATCGCATTCCAGGCTCCTAGACTTCGGGATCTTCTTCGCCCTGCGGGCGCTTGTCCTGCACGAATACCCACCGCCCCTCGGCACGCATGCCGAGTGCAACGATCTGACCATCCGCGATCCGGACGAGGCGGTCGGCCATGTTCATGACCTTGCGGTCGTGAGTGGAAAACACAAAGGTCGTACCGTGCTTGCGGTTGATGTCCTTCATCAGCTTCAGAATGCTCGCGCCGGTCTTGCTGTCGAGGTTGGCCGTTGGCTCGTCGGCCAGGACCATCTTCGAGTGCGTAGCCAGCGCGCGTGCAATCGCCACCCGCTGCCGCTGTCCGCCAGAGAGCTGATTCGGACGATGCCCCGCGTACTTGGTGAGGCCGACCATGGCCAGATAGTGCTTCACCCGTTCCTGCCGCTCCGCCTTGCTGAGTTCAGGAAGCTGCAACAGCGGATACTCGACATTTTCTTCTGCGGACAGCACCGGCAACAGGTTGAAGGTCTGAAAAATGAACCCAAGGGTGCGCGCGCGAACGTCAGCCAGTTGATCTGGCGTCTGGCCGGAGACATCCTGGCCGTTTATGATGACCTTCCCGCTGCTTGGCGTATCGATGCAACCAATGATGTTGAGCAGGGTCGACTTGCCACTGCCCGACGGACCGGCGATGGCAAGAAAGACACCCGGCTCGATGGCCAGCGAGATGTCGGTCAGGGCCTGAACATCCTGCTCGCCGAGGCGATAATGCTTGCTTACGTTTTCGACACGAACGAGCGGCATGGCAGGGCCACACAGTTATGAAAACGCCAAAAGGATACCACTCATGACCGATCACTTCCGATCCCGCCGGAAATTCCTCGGCATGTTCGCCAGCGGCCTGCTTGCGCCTGCGATCGCCCCCTCGGCATGGGCTGCCGAAGACGCGGCCGAGGCCCCCGTGGATGAGGCTGCGGTGCGCATCGTGACCAAGGCGGACGAGATCCGCTTCCCGCGCGACAGTTTCCAGACCGAAATCGAGGTACAGAACTTCAGCGACGGGCAGCCGGGCGAGACGCGCAAGTTCCGCATCCTCTCGCGGGGTAACGAGAACACCATCGTACTCACCCTCGAACCCGTATCGGAACGCGGTCAGGCCTTGCTCATGCGTGGCCGCGACCTGTGGATCTTCATGCCCAGCGTGTCTCAGCCCGTGCGGCTCTCGCTCGCGCAGCGCCTGACTGGGCAGGTTGCCAACGGCGATCTGGCGCGCGCGAACTTTGCCGGCGATTACACGCCGATCCTGGTCGGCACGGAAGTGCTCGACGGCATCAACGCCCATGTCCTCGACCTCACCGCAGTCGATCGCGGCGTCACCTACGCCAAGGTCAAGTACTGGGTCAGCGAAAAGGACGGGCGCCCCCTGAAGGCCGAGTTCTTCGCGCTCTCCGGTCGTCTGCTCAAGTCCTGCCGCTACGAGGAGTTCCGCGAACTCGCCGGCCGCGTTCGCCCCACCCGCCTGGTCATGGAAGATGCCCTCAAGAAAGGCGAAGTCTCGGTCTTGAGCTATTCGAACATGGTTCTGCAGGACCTGCCCGAGCGCCTGTTCACCCGCGAGTACCTGCGTCGTCTGGGCTGAGCGCCAGAACTGGCGGGCTGCAACCGGTCACTGGTAACCGCCTTCGCCCCGACTCCGCGGAGATGCCCGTTACAGGCGCATCCCCGGCCGGCGCAGCCACAGGGCCGACTCGTCCCAGCCTGTCCGCCCATAGCCCATCCCTTGTCACGCCAGCCTCCATCCAGTATCGTCCGTCTGCCGTTGGGGGTGCCCGCACATCCGGTGCGTGCTGAGAGAAACCCTTCGAACCTGACCCGGCTTGTACCGGCGTAGGGAAACGCAAGCATGAAATCATCACCTGTCCGCTCGAGCTCCGTTCCGAATGTCGTTTCCATCGCTGGCGTCGATCCGTCAGGCGGTGCGGGCGTGTTCGCCGACCTCAAGACGTTTTCGGCACTTGGCGCCTACGGCTGCGGCGTCGTCGCCGCGCTCACTGCACAGAGCACCCAGGCCGTGACCGGCGTGCATGTGCCGCCCACCGACTTTCTGCGTCTGCAGATCGACACCCTGTTCAGTGATGTCAGCCTGCACGCCACCAAGATCGGCATGCTGGGGAGCGCTGAAGTCACTGCAACGGTAGCCGACCGTCTTGGCCACTGGCAGGCAGCCAACGTGGTGCTGGATCCGGTCATGGTCGCCAAGAGCGGCGATTCGCTGCTGGCCAAGAGCGCAATCAACATGATGCGCGATGCGCTCTTTCCACAAGCCTTCATGATCACGCCCAATCTGCCCGAAGCGGGCGTGCTGCTTGAGCAGCGCGCGCCCGAATCGGTCAAGGAAATGTACCGTGCTGCCGAGCGCCTGCGCGAACTGCTGCCCTTGTCGAGCGAACGCTGGGTAATGCTCAAGGGCGGCCACCTGCCAGGCAACGATCTGGTCGACTTGCTGTTCGATGGCGACCAGATGATTGAACTGCCTGCCCCGCGCATTGAAACGAAGAACACCCACGGCACCGGCTGCACGCTGTCATCGGCAATCGCCGCCCTGCTGCCACATCACACCGGCGGTTTCAGGCCGGTGGAGGCCGCGGTGCGACAGGCACGGCAATGGCTGCTCGGCGCCATCGCCCATTCGGGCGAGCTCTCAGTCGGCCATGGACATGGCCCGGTACATCATTTCCACGCCATGTGGCCCAGGCCCGGCGCTTAATGCAGCGGCAACCGGCAAGGACGCCGGCCCGCCACACACATACAACAACCTGCCGGACACGTACTGACTCACCGGCCAACGAACCCGCCCCATCAGGAGACAAGCAATGAACGCCAGCGAAAAATTCATCGCCTCGAGCGCCCACGTCGACGAAGCCGCCATCGCGCCGCTGCCAAACTCGCGCAAGGTCTACATCGCCGGCAGCCGCGCTGACATCCAGGTGCCGATGCGCGAGATCCGCCAGAGCGACACCCCCGCGTCCTTCGGTGCCGAGCCCAACCCGCCGATCTACGTCTACGACTGCTCCGGCCCCTACTCCGACCCGACCGCGAAGATCGACATCCGCTCCGGCCTGCCCGCCCTGCGCGCCGGCTGGATCGAAGAGCGTGGCGACACCGAGGTGCTGTCCGACCTCTCCTCCGAGTTCGGCCGCATCCGCGCCGCCGACGCCAAGCTCGACGAACTGCGCTTCCCCGGCCTGCACCGCAAGCCACGTCGCGCCAAACCCGGTGCGAACGTGTCGCAGATGCACTACGCCCGCCGCGGCATCATCACCCCCGAGATGGAATACATCGCCATCCGCGAGAACCTCAACCGCAAGGCCTACATCGAATCGCTCAAGGCCGCCGGCCCCACCGGCAACAAGATGGCCGCGCTGCTCGGCCGACAGCACCCGGGCCAGCACTTCGGCGCATCGATCCCGGAAGAGATCACCCCCGAGTTCGTGCGTGACGAAGTCGCCCGCGGCCGCGCCATCATCCCCAACAACATCAACCACCCCGAATCCGAGCCGATGATCATCGGCCGCAACTTCCTGGTGAAGATCAACGCCAACATCGGCAACTCGGCCCTGGGCTCGTCCATCTCGGAAGAGGTCGACAAGATGACCTGGGCCATCCGCTGGGGCGGCGACACGGTGATGGATCTGTCGACCGGCAAGAACATTCACGAAACCCGCGAGTGGATCATCCGCAACTCGCCAGTGCCGATCGGCACCGTGCCGATCTACCAGGCACTGGAAAAGGTCGACGGCAAGGCCGAGGACCTGACCTGGGAGATCTTCCGCGACACCCTCATCGAGCAGGCCGAACAGGGCGTGGACTACTTCACCATCCACGCCGGCGTGCTGCTGCGCTACATCCCGCTCACCGCCAACCGCATGACCGGCATCGTGTCGCGCGGCGGCTCGATCATGGCCAAGTGGTGCCTGGCGCATCACCAGGAGAGCTTCCTCTACACCCACTTCGAGGACATCTGCGAAATCATGAAGGCCTACGACGTGGCCTTCAGCCTCGGCGACGGCCTGCGTCCGGGCTCGATCTACGACGCCAACGACGAAGCCCAGCTCGGCGAGCTCAAGACCCTGGGCGAACTCACCCAGATCGCGTGGAAGCACGACGTGCAGGTGATGATCGAAGGCCCCGGCCACGTGCCGATGCACATGATCAAGGAAAACATGGACCTGCAACTCGAGCAGTGCCATGAAGCCCCCTTCTACACCCTGGGGCCGCTGACCACCGACATCGCCCCCGGCTACGACCACATCACCAGCGGCATCGGTGCGGCCACCATCGGCTGGTACGGCACCGCGATGCTGTGCTACGTGACGCCCAAGGAGCACCTCGGCCTGCCCAACAAGCAGGACGTGAAGGAAGGCATCATCACCTACAAGCTCGCCGCCCACGCCGCCGACCTCGCCAAGGGTCATCCGGGTTCGCAGATCCGTGACAACGCGCTGTCGAAGGCGCGCTTCGAGTTCCGCTGGGAAGATCAGTTCAACCTTGGCCTCGACCCTGACAAGGCCAAGGAATTCCACGACGAGACCCTGCCCAAGGATTCCGCCAAGGTCGCGCACTTCTGCTCGATGTGTGGCCCCCACTTCTGCTCGATGAAGATCACTCAGGACGTGCGCGACTTCGCCGCCCAGCAGGGCATCAGCGAAATCGATGCGCTGAAGAAGGGCATGGAAGTGAAAGCGGTGGAATTCGTGAAGAGTGGCGCCGAGGTCTATCGGAACGTGTAAGGCACGGGCTGCCACCGGCAGCTGACAGCAGCACACGAGCGGGCCCGATGCGGCCCGCTCTTTTTTGCCTGGTCGTTTGCCCGGCACGTCTGCCTCCGTCAACGGGCAGACGGGCATGCCGCAGCCGCTTGCCCGGGCGTCGGCGCCCCCCGCCTCAGTGCCGATGCGCCAGCCCGTCGGCTCGCCCGCGCAATATGCCCAGTTTGACGTACAGGGTACTGCGCGAAATACCGAGCGCCCTTGCGGCCTGGGAGATGTTCCCCTTGGCATTGGACACAGCCGAAAGAATCGCCTGTTGCTCCAGATCCTCCAGGCGAGCGCCATTCAGCCCCGCAGCAGGCAAGGCCGCCGGCGATGCTGCTTTCCGTCCGGCCGATACCAGCTCTTCAGGCAATACGCTGCGGTCGATCAGGCCGTTGTCACTCAGCGCGAAAAGCCCCTCGAACACGTTCTGCAACTCGCGGACGTTCCCGGGCCAGGGGTAATGCAACAAGGCGTCGACAACCTCCGGCGTGATGCGCTTGGCCGGACAGGCATACTTCTGTGCCAGACGCGCGTTCAGATGATCAACGATGCGGCTGATGTCATCCGGCCGCTCGCGCAACGCGGGAAGGCGAATGCTTGTCACGCACAGGCGATGAAACAGGTCTTCACGGAAGCGTCCCGCCGCAACCTCACCACGCAGATCTCGGTTGGTGGCCGCAATGATCCGGACGCTCACCCGACGCTCGCGCGTGTCGCCAAGACGTACCACGACGCCATCCTGCAGGACGCGCAGCAGATGGGGCTGCATGTCGAGCGGCATCTCACCAATCTCATCGAGAAACAGCACCCCGCCATCGGCGAGCTCGAACTTTCCCGGCAAGCCATTGCGGCGCGCACCGGTGAAAGCGCCCTCGACGTAGCCGAACAACTCACTGGCGAGCAGTTCGCGGGTCAGGGCACCACAGTTCACCGCAACAAACGGTGCGTCTGGCTTCACGCCCGCCTTGTGGATCGCCCGCGCAAACACCTCCTTGCCGACCCCGGTTTCGCCGAGCAGCATGACCGGCAGATCCAGGGGGGCCAGACGTTGCGCGCGGGCCTTCGCGGCCACCAGGGCATCCGATGCGCCGATGATTTCGGCAAATGGATCGGCCTTTGGACATGAAGCCGGTTCGCGCACCTCGCGCGCAGCCACACCCGGTGTCTGCCCACCCGAACCATGACCCAGCGGGATGACGAGCATGGTTCCCAGTTCGCCGCTCGGCGTGCGAACGACTTGCAGCCACTCCCTGTTCAGCCAGAGCGGCATGCGGACTGCGCGCTCGTCGGGCGAATGATCGAGGTCGAGCGCATCGACCTGGCCCCCGGTGATGGCCGGCAACTGCACACCGTGTTGCTCGCGTGCGAGATGCTGCCGCCCATTGCTCTTGAGCAGCCTTCCGCGACGATCGAACACCATGACGCAGTCGCCGCCAAAGCGCACAAAGCTGTCCATCGAATGTTCAAGCAGTCGGGCGTGGAGATCGCGTTCACGGCTCGCAAGGACGGCCTCGATCTGCTTTGCAGCGGCCATGACCAGGCCGAGGCTGTGCCCGTGAAAGGTCTCCTTCACGCCCGACACGTCGACCACGCCCAGCAAGGCCGTGCCGGTCAGGTCGAGTATGGGTGCAGCCGCGCAAGTCCAGCGTTTGACGTCGAGACAATAGTGTTCGCTGGCGTAGATCTGCACGGGCTTCAGCGCAGCAATCGCCGTGCCGATGGCGTTGGTGCCCATCGCGTTCTCAACCCAGCGCCCGCCCTGCGCCAGATTGACCGCCTCACCCGCATTGCGCGCCCGGGCATCGCCATGAAGGTCGATGATGGTGCCGCTGGGGTCGGTCAGCATGATGATGCTGCCGGACTCGTGCAGGACCTCCTTCATCGCATCCAGCACCGGACGTGCGGCCTCGTGCAGCGAATGGTGCTTCTCCCGCAGCGACCTGACCCATGCCTCGTCTGCCGTCGGAGCGCGACCCCGCGAGGGATCGACCGCTTCGGACCGGCAGCGTCGCCATGATTCAAGAACGACATCGCGCACAGGTGCATTCACGAGCGGATCGTCATGCACGAAGCGCTCCCAGGAGTCGGCTACTGCGTTTTCATTACCTGCACGTGGAATCATGGGATGTGATGAATGCATATTCAGCGTGTAATGGCCCCATCGGTGATGCGGGATTCGAGTCTGGTTAAAACTAATACCTCCACATCCGCACGTCAAGAAAATACCCAATGTAATCAATAATCTGTGCACCGCAACATGGCGTACGCCGAACTGTCTGAAGTCTGGACAGAAGTGTCCGACTGTCCGGAATCCGGACACTCCAGCACGCACCTCGCCACCCCGCCCCGTTCGCCATAAAAATAATTAACCCATTGATTTGTTTTTCTTTTGACATCCTCGATGTCATTTCCGTGCGCACCTGGAACAGCCCTTGCGATGTCTGGCACAGGGGAACACCCCGGGGGCGACTGAGATGCCTTGCCGGCGAATCGAATCACCAGGCGAGGGCCGTCGGCAAAAGTCTCAAAGCCCGACACATCAATGACAGGAGGCGACATGCAAGTTCAGGACTCAACCGTACAGGTGATGGGCATCGATGCCGGTGGCACGATGACTGACACCTTCTTCGTTCGCGCCGATGGGCGCTTTGTGGTGGGCAAGGCCCAGAGCAACCCGGGGGACGAATCGCTGGCCATCTTCAACTCGTCCGAAGACGCCCTGGCCCACTGGAACCGCACGGTGGACGACGTCTACCCGGAGCTTGCGACCTGCGTCTACTCCGGCACCGCGATGCTCAACCGCATCCTGATGCGCAAGGGGCTCGACGTCGGCCTGATCTGCAATCGCGGCTTTGAACAGATCCACTCCATGGGCCGGGCCCTGCAAAGCTACCTCGGCTACGCGCTGGAAGACCGCATCCACCTCAACACCCACCGCTACGACGAGCCGCTGGTACCCGTGTCGCGCACCCGCGGCGTCACCGAGCGCACCGACGTGCAGGGCAAGATCGTCATTCCGCTGCGTGAGGAAGAGGTCCGTCAGGCCACACGCGAACTGGTTGAGGCCGGCTCTCAGGCCATCGTGATCTGTCTGCTGCAGTCGCACAAGAACGAGATCAGCGAACAGCGCGCACGCGACCTTGCCAAGGATGAGTTGCAGAAGCTCAAGGTGGACATTCCGGTTTTCGCCTCGGTGGATTACTACCCGTCGCGCAAGGAAAGCCACCGCATGAACACCACCATTCTGGAAGCTTACGGCGCCGAACCTTCGCGTCAGACGCTGAAGAAGGTGAGCGACCGCTTCAAGAAGCATGGCGCCAAGTTCGACCTGCGGGTGATGGCCACACACGGCGGCACGATCAGCTGGAAGGCCAAGGAGCTCGCCCGCACCATCGTGTCCGGCCCGATCGGCGGCGTCATCGGCTCCAAGCTGCTGGGCGAGTACCTCGGTGACGAGAACATCGCCTGCTCCGACATCGGCGGCACAAGCTTCGACGTGGCGCTGATCACCAAGGGCAATTTCGCCATCAAGTCCGATCCCGACATGGCACGCCTGGTGCTGTCGCTGCCGCTGGTCGCCATGGACTCGGTCGGTGCCGGCGCCGGCAGCTTCGTGCGTCTCGACCCGTACAGCAAATCGATCAAGCTCGGGCCCGACAGCGCCGGCTATCGCGTCGGCACCTGCTGGGCCGACAGCGGGCTGGACACGGTATCGGTGTCCGACTGCCACGTCGTACTCGGCTACCTCAACCCCGAGAACTTCCTCGGCGGTGCGATCAAGCTCGACGTGCAGCGTGCCCGCGACCACATCAAGGCGCAGATTGCCGACCCGCTCGGCCTGTCGGTCGAAGATGCGGCAGCCGGCGTCATCGAACTGCTCGACCTCACCCTGTCCGAGTACCTGCGCGCCAACATCAGCGCCAAGGGCTACAACCCGGCCGAGTTCACCTGCTTCTCCTACGGCGGTGCCGGCCCGGTGCATACCTACGGCTATACCGAGGGCGTCGGATTCAAGGATGTCGTGGTGCCCGCCTGGGCCGCCGGCTTCTCGGCCTTCGGCTGCGCCTGCGCCGACTTCGAGTACCGCTACGACAAATCGGTGGACCTCGGCGTGGCGCAGTTCGCCAGCGATGCAGAGAAGGCTGCAGCCTGCGCCAGCCTGCAGGACGCCTGGGGCGAACTGGCGGTCAAGGTCATCGAGGAGTTCGTGATCAACGGCTACAAGGCCGAAGACGTGATGCTGATCCCCGGCTACAAGATGCAGTACATGGGCCAGCTCAACGACCTCGAGATCGTGTCCCCGGTCACCAGCGCATCCACCGCCGATGACTGGAACAAGATCATCGAGACCTTCGAGACCACCTACGGTCGCGTCTATGCCAACTCCGCGCGCTCGCCTGAGCTGGGCTTCTCCATCACCGGCGCGATTCTGCGCGGCATGGTCATGACGCAGAAGCCGGTGCTCCCGGAAGACCCGGATGCCGGCCCCACTCCGCCGCAGGAGGCCTATCTCGGCACCCGCCCCTTCTACCGCCACAAGAAGTGGGTCGAAGCATCACTGTGGAAGATGGAGTCGCTCAAGGCCGGTAACTACATCATGGGCCCCGCCATCATCGAATCCGATGCCACGACCTTCGTCGTGCCCGACGGCTTCGAAACGACGATCGACAAGCATCGCCTGTTCCACCTCAAAGAAGTCAAGTAAGGAGACAGATCATGAATATGATGAGCCACAAGGAAATCGGTGTCGGCAACCTGCTCAAGAGCGGCCTGACGCTCAAGCAGAACCGCGACGCAATCATTGCCCGCACCAAGGAGACCGGCTACTACGACGGTCTGGAGAAGCTCGAGCTGCGCGACAGCGACCCGATCGGCTACGAGAAGCTGTTCTCCAAGCTGCGCGGAGGCCTGGTCCACGCCCGTGAAACCGCCAAGAAGATCGCTGCCAGCCCGATCGTCGAGCAGGAAGGCGAGCTCTGCTTCACGCTGTACAACGCCGCCGGCGACTGCATCCTGACCTCGACCGGCATCATCATCCACGTCGGGACGATGGGCGCCGCGATCAAGTACATGATCGAGAACAACTGGGAAGCCAACCCGACGATCAACCCCGGCGACATGTTCACCACCAACGACTGCGCCATCGGCAACGTGCACCCCTGCGACATCGCCACCATCGTGCCGATCTTCTGGGAAGGCAAGCTGATCGGCTGGGTGGGCGGCGTCACCCACGTCATCGACACCGGCGCGGTCACACCGGGCTCGATGTCCACCGGCCAGACCCAGCGCTTCGGTGACGGCTACATGATCACCTGCCGCAAGACCGGCGTGAATGACGAGCCGCTGCGCGACTGGCTGCATGAATCGCAGCGTTCGGTGCGCACGCCCAAGTACTGGATCCTCGACGAAAAGACCCGAATCGCCGGTTGCCACATGATCCGCGAACTGGTCGAGGACGTGATCCGTGCTGACGGGCTCGACGCCTACGAGAAGTTCTCGCAGGAGGTCATCGAGGAGGGACGCCGCGGGCTGATGAGCCGCGTCAAGGCGATGACGCTGCCGGGCAAGTATCGCAAGGTGTCCTTTGTCGATGTGCCTTTCAACCACGACGACGTTCAGGTCTCCAACGCCTTCGCCAAGCTCGACTCGATCATGCACTCGCCCTGCGAGATGACGATCAAGCCGGACGGCAAGTGGCGCCTCGACTTCGAGGGTGCGAGCCGCTGGGGCTGGCACACCTTCAATGCCCATCAGGTGGCCTTCACCTCGGGCATCTGGGTGATGATGTGTCAGACCCTGGTACCGACCCAGCGCATCAATGACGGCGCCTACTACGCCACCGAGTTCCACCTGCCCAAGGGCACCTGGTGCAACCCGGACGACCGCCGCACCGGGCACGCCTACGCCTGGCACTTCCTGGTCTCGGGCTGGGCGGCACTGTGGCGCGGCCTCGGCCAGTCCTACTTCAGCCGCGGCTATCTGGAAGAGGTCAATGCCGGCAACGCCAACACCTCCAACTGGCTGCAGGGTGGTGGCATCAACCAGGACGGCGAGATCCACGCGGTCAACAGCTTCGAAGCCTCGTCCTGCGGCACCGGTGCCTGCGCGATCAAGGACGGCCTGAACCACGCCGCCGCCATCTGGAACCCCGAAGGCGACATGGGGGACATCGAGATCTGGGAAATGGCCGAGCCATTGCTCTATCTCGGACGCAACGTCAAGGCCAACTCCGGTGGCTATGGCAAGTACCGCGGCGGTTGCGGCTTCGAGACCTTGCGCATGGTGTGGAACGCCCAGGACTGGACGATGTTCTTCATGGGCAACGGCTACATGAACAGTGACTGGGGCATGATGGGCGGCTACCCCTCGGCCACCGGCTACCGTTTCGAAGCGCACAAGACCGGGCTCGAGCAGCGCATCACCGTCGGCGACTCCCTGCCGCTGGGTGGCGATATCGATCCGAGCAATCCGGACTACGAGCGTCACATTGATGCCACCGCGGTGGTCAAGCGCGACAAGCAGTGCGTCACCACCGAGGACTGCTACGACAACCACGACCTTTACCTCAACTACCTGCGCGGCGGCCCTGGCTTTGGCGATCCGATCGATCGCGAACCCAAGGCCATCGAGAGCGACCTCAACCAGAAGTTCCTGCTCCCCGAGTACGCACGGAAGGTGTATGGCGCGGTGTTCTCGCAGGATGCCAAGGGCGTGTTCACGGTCGATGCCGCCGCGACCCAGGCGCGCCGTGCCGAGATGCGCAAGGAACGCCTTGCACGTGCCTTGCCGACCCGCGAGTGGATGAAGGAAGAGCGCGAACGCATCCTCAACAAGCATGCGTCGGTGCAGGTGCAGCACATGTTCGCCACCAGCTTTGCACTGTCGGAGAAGTTCACCCGCCAGTTCAAGGACTTCTGGACCCTTCCGGCCGACTGGCAGTTGCTGGAAGACGAACTCGATGTGCCGACCTACGGCTCCAAGCATCGCATGGACCTCTCACTGATGCCGGACGTCACGACCGTTGTCCAGGTCGAAGAGTGACCTCCCAGGCAAACGACCAAGATAATCAAGGAGCAATCAATGTCTACCTACACGAATGAACAGGTTTCGCACCTGGTCGACGGCTCGCTGGACTGGGAAACCACCTTCCGCATGCTGTCCATGCCCAAGGACAACAGCCGCTTCAAGCAGTACGTCGATGCCTTGCAGAAGAAGGTCACGTTCAAGGACCGCATCGTCCTGCCGCTCGGCCCGCACATGTACATCGTGCAGTCCGCAAAGAGCAAGAAGTGGCTCATCAAGTGTGATTGCGGTCACGAGTTCTGCGACTACCGCGAGAACTGGAAGATGCATGCCTCGATCTACGTGCGCGACACCGAAGAGGCCATGACCGAGGTGTACCCCAGGCTAATGGCGCCTGACACGCAGTGGCAGGTCTATCGCGAGTACTACTGCCCGACCTGCGGCACGATGCACGACGTCGAAGCGCCCACCCCCTGGTATCCGGTGATCCACGACTTCGAGCCGGATATCGAGTCCTTCTACAAGGACTGGATCGGCATGCCGGTGCCGGAACGCGCTGACTGAGCGCTGTTCCGCGCGGGGCAGGCCACGGCCTGCCCCGTTTTTTTGCCAGAGACAGGATCTGAGGGGAGTCGAAAAGATATGAACAAGGTGTACACGGATGGCGCAGCAGCCCTCGACGGACTGCTGTTCGATGGCATGACCCTGGCGTCGGGCGGCTTCGGCCTGTGCGGCATACCGGAGAATCTCATTGACGCGGTGCTGCAGGCCGGCACCCGCGAACTGACCATTGTCGGCAACAATGCCGGCGTCGACGATTTCGGCATGGGGCCGCTGCTCAAGACGCGCCAGGTAAAGAAGGTGGTCGCGTCCTACGTGGGCGAGAACAAGGAGTTCGAACGTCAGGTGCTCGCCGGCGAACTGGAACTCGAACTCGTTCCCCAGGGCACGCTGGCCGAACGCCTGCGCGCAGGCGGCGCCGGCATCCCGGGCTTCTACACCCGCACCGCGTACGGCACGCTCCTCGCCAAGGACAAGGAAACACGTTCCTTCGACGGACGCGAATATGTGCTCGAACCCGCGATCCAGGCCGACGTCTCCATCGTCAAGGCGTGGAAGGGCGATCGCGCCGGCAACCTGGTTTTCCGTAAAACGGCCCGTAACTTCAATCCGATGATCGCCACCTGCGGTCGCATCACCGTCGCCGAGGTCGAGGAACTAGTCGAACCGGGGGAGCTGGATGCGGACCAGATCCATACTCCGGGCATCTACGTCGACCGCATCATCCAGGGGCGCGACTACCAGAAACGCATCGAATTCCGCACCACGGCCGGCGCCGCCGCACCCGGCAAGCACGACCCTGTACGCGACCGCATGGCACAGCGTGCCGCCCAGGAGTTGCGTAACGGTTTCTACGTCAATCTCGGCATCGGCATCCCGACCCTGGTCGCCAACTACATCCCGGACGGCATGCAGGTGACGCTGCAGTCGGAGAACGGCCTGCTCGGCATCGGCCCCTTTCCCACCGCCGAGGCGCTGGACCCCGACCTGATCAACGCCGGCAAGCAGACCATCACCAGCCTGCCGGGCAGCAGCTTCTTCTCCAGCGCAGACTCCTTCGCGATGATTCGCGGCGGGCATGTAGACCTTTCCATTCTCGGCGGGCTCGAAGTGTCGGAAAACGGCGACCTGGCCAACTGGATGGTACCGGGCAAGATGGTCAAGGGTCCCGGCGGCGCAATGGACCTGGTCTCCGGCGTCGGTCGAGTGATCGTGCTGATGGAACACACGGCGCGGGACGGCTCGCCCAAGATCCTGCCCCAGTGCAGTCTGCCGCTGACCGGAAAAGGCGTGGTGGACATGATCATCACCGACCTGTGCGTCTTCCTCGTCAATCAGGCAGGCGGACTGACGCTGACCGAACTGCATCCGGGCGTGACACTCGATGAAGTGCGGGCCAAGACCGGCTGCGGGTTCGCGGTACAGACCACACCCGCATGGCGTCTCTCCCCCGACCTGATGGCCTGCAACGACTGAACCGCCAGGGGGTCAGAACGCACCGGGCCCGCGCCCGATCGTTCTGACCCGGCACACCGCGTCCCCCATCCCATCCGGGGCAGCCCCCGCGCAAACGCTGCGGGCGCAGCGCTCCCCTCAAGCCCCCCTCTTCGCGGCATGCGCGCCTGTCTTTCGGGCCAGGAACAGGCGCCGACACCCCGCGCCTGCGCCGCTGCAGACTCCATCGCGGGCAAATCAGCACAGCAATCACACGGCGCGGCGCCATTTACAGGTAAACTTCCGCCTTTCGCCAACGTGTCCCGGACACCTTCGACTGCCGTGCAGCCCAACCTGTCCCGCTCCCCGCAAATCGCCGCATGACCGTGTTCGATACTTTCTCTGAAGCCGACATCATCACCTGGCTCGGACAGCGCGAACTGGACAAGGGGCGCGCCTGCCTGCGTGCGACGAGCAACCTGCAGCTTGAGGGCGACCTGCTTTCGGCACAGGTTCAGGGCTCTGCGCGTCAGCCCTACCGTGTGGCGATCCGGTTCAACCCGCACCCGCTGGCCGCACGCGCCTTGCAGTCCACCTGCAGTTGCCCTGTGGGCGGCAGTTGCAAACACGTCGCGGCCACCCTGCTGGCGTGGCTGAACCGCCGCCAGGACCCGAATCGTCCGCGCGAGCAGGTGCTGGCCTGGGTCGAGGCCTTCCGCGCCGCAGCCGGGGTGCCCGCTGCCCCGACCGAACGACAGGCATCGACCACCCACGGCCTGCGCTATCTGGTCCGCTTCGACCCCGAAACCCGCCAGTACGCACTGAACTGCTTCAAGGTCAGACTGGACCGTCAGGGCCAGATCCGCAGTTCGGAGAACTGGAGCAACTACGAGCGGGCGCTCGACGCACCACCCTCGTTCATCGACGACACGGATCTCGACATCCTGCGCCTGCTGTGGGCCCAGCGCCCGCGCGGCCCGCTTTTCGACAACCCGCTGCCGCTCGCCGGGCGCAACTCGCAGGCGCTGGTCGAGGCACTGGTCGAAAGCGGGCGATGCCACTTCGAAGACCTCATGAACCCGGCACTGAAGCCGGGCGCTGCCCGCCCCGGCCGCCTCGAATGGCTGACCACCACGGATGGTCGCCGTGCGCCTGCCCTGCGCGTCGAACCGCAAGCCGAACTGGTCATGCCCCTGGTGCCGCCCTGGTACGTGGAGCGCAAGACCAACGAAGCCGGGCTCATCACGCTCGACGCAGCGCCCGAGCAGATCGTCCGCCTGCTCTTGCTGCCCCCGCTCACCCCGTCAGAATCCGAACTCGTCGCCGACACCCTGCGCGAAGTCGCGCCCGAGCTCCCCGGGCCGGCCAGCAGCGATGCCCCCGCGGTACGCGTCGGCGGCCCCGCCATCCCGGTGCTGCGCATTGGCACCCTCGATGTGGCGGGCGTGAACTTTCGCAGCTATCCGCGCTACGGCCTTGAGCACTTCGATTACGCAACCCTGGCTTTCCGCTACGGCGAACTCACCATCGACGCGCATGACAGCGCAATGCTGCACGCGCTGCCGGACGGCCGCACCGCCCGCCTCGAGCGCGATGCCGACGTCGAGGCCGCCGCAGCACGCCGCCTGGTCCGCAGCGGTCTGGCCAAGGTCCCGCCAGGCAAGGTTCACGGAGGCTACGACCTTGTGCCCGCGCACATGCTGGGGCTCTCGGACGAAGACGAGTGGGCACAGTTCACCGCCAATGAGTTGCCACAACTGCGGGCCGAAGGCTGGATCATCGAGATGCCGGCGGACTTCCGTCATCACGCAGTCGATATCGACGCCCTGATCCTCGACGTCGACGAAGCCGAGAGCGGCTGGCTCGACATTTCGCCGGGAATCGAGGTCGATGGCCGCCCGGTCGCGCTGGCGCCCTTGCTAACGACGCTGTTCGCGCAGGACGGACGCTGGCTGTCGGGGGCGCTGGACCAGATCGGCGACGACGAATCCATCTTCCTGCACCACGAGGAACTCGGCCGGCTGCGCATTCCGGCCCGCCGCCTCAAGCCGCTGGTGCGCGCACTGGTCGACCTCTTCGACAGCCCCGGCGAGCCCATGCGCCTGCCCGCTTTCGATGCCGGACGACTGGCCGAACTGGAACTTCCCGGTCGCGGCGCTGACACCCTGCTCGCGCTGTCGGCACGCATGCGCAACGCCGAAGGCATCAAGAGCGTACGCGCACCGCGAGGCTTCAAGGCCGAGCTGCGCCCCTACCAGCTCGAAGGCCTGGCGTGGCTGCAGCATCTCGTGCGACACGACCTCGCGGGCATTCTTGCCGACGACATGGGTCTGGGCAAGACGGCGCAGGCACTCGCCCACCTGCTTACCGAAAAACAGGCCGGCCGCCTCGACCAGCCCGCCCTGGTCATCCTGCCGACCTCGCTGGTGTTCAACTGGCAGTCCGAAGCCAAGCGCTTTGCCCCCCGGCTCAAGGTGCTGAACCTGCACGGCGCAGATCGTCACGCACGTTTCGACGAACTCGACGGCGTCGACGTGGCGCTCACAACCTATCCCTTGCTGTGGCGCGACGCCGAGGCGCTGCAGGCCCGTGAATGGAGCCTGCTGATCCTCGACGAGGCACAGACCGTCAAGAATGCAGCAAGCAAGGGCGCACAGGTCATTCGCCAGATCCGCGCCCGGCACCGGCTCGGCCTCACCGGCACGCCGCTGGAGAACCACCTCGGCGAGCTGTGGGCGCAGTTCGACTTCCTGCTGCCGGGCTTTCTCGGCGACCTCAAGCAGTTCACCCGCATCTGGCGTACGCCGATCGAAAAGCATGGTGACACCGTGCGCCGCGACCTCCTCGCAGCCCGGCTCAAACCTTTCATCCTGCGCCGGCGCAAGGAAGACGTCGCCACCGAACTGCCGCCCAAGACCATCATCGTGCGCAGCGTCGCCTTTGAAGGCGCACAGCGCGACCTGTACGAGACCGTGCGCGCAGCGATGAACGAAAAGATTCGCGGCGAGATTGCCAGCAAGGGCTTCGCCCGCAGCCAGATCGTGATCCTCGACGCCTTGCTGAAACTGCGTCAGGTCTGCTGCGACCCCCGCCTCCTCAAGTCCCCGGCCGCATCGCGCGTCACCGAGCGGGCGAAGCTCGACATGCTGATGGACATGCTGCCCGAACTCATCGATGAGGGACGGCGGATTCTGGTGTTCTCGCAGTTCACCCAGATGCTGTCGCTGATCGCAGCCGAGCTCGACGAGGCACAGATCGGCTGGGTCAGCCTCACCGGCGACACCCGCGACCGTCGCATTCCGGTGGAAGACTTCCAGCAGGGCCGCGCGCCGGTGTTCCTGATCAGCCTCAAGGCCGGCGGCGTCGGCCTCAACCTGACCGCGGCAGACACCGTGATCCATTACGATCCATGGTGGAACCCCGCCGCCGAGAACCAGGCAACCGACCGTGCCCACCGCATCGGGCAGGACAAGCCGGTGTTCGTGTTCAAGCTCATCTGTGCCGGCAGCATCGAGGAACGCATCCTCGCCCTGCAGGACAAGAAAGCCGCGCTGGCAGCCGGCGTGCTGTCGGAAGATGGCAACGCGCTGGCCAAGTTTGGCGAGTCCGACATCGCCGCCCTGCTCGCGCCACTGCCGGCAGAGAAGGGCTAGGCCAAGGCAGCGCCCAACAAAAAGGGCCCGCCCGCAGCGACTGCGGACGGGCCCTTTGCCATTCAGTCAGACCGGTGCCGGTTTACTTCGCAGGCTCGGCAATGAAGATCTCGACCCGGCGGTTCATCGCGCGACCAGCCGCCGTGCTGTTGTCAGCCACCGGCTCGCGCGAACCACGGCCGTCGATGGTGATGCGATTCGGCGCCACGCCACGTGCCGTCAGATAGTCACGCGTCGCGGCCGCACGATTGATCGACAGCGGGTTATTCACCGCATCCGAGCCCGTGCTGTCGGTATGGCCGACGATGGTTACCGTGGTCACCGTGTACTGGGTGAGGTTGGAAGCCAGCCGGTCGAGCACAGGGCGCAGATTGGGCTTGATGTCGTAGCGGCCGGTATCGAAGGAGATGTCGCTCGGGATATCAAGCTTGAGACGGTTGTCCGAGGTCTGCATCACCCCGACGCCGGTTCCCTGGCTCGCCTGCTCCATGGCCGCTTTCTGCTCCTGCATGCGCTGCGACCACAGGTAGCCACCGCCCGCACCGATCGCGGCACCCGCCGCTGCGCCGATGGCAGTCGCCTCTCCGCGATTGCCCTTGCCCGAAGTTGCTGCCCCCAGCACAGCGCCGGCAACAGCACCGATGGCCGCACCGGTACCGGTGTCACGCTGGGTTTCATTCATCCCTGCGCACCCACTGACAAGTGCCACGCAAACAACGGAAGAAATAATGGTCTTCATGGTGATCGAGCCTCCTTTCTTGTTGGCGAATAGTTATTGGACCACGATTCATGCCCAACAATTCTGCAGTGTTGCACGTCTGAGCACACAGACCGGAATGCAACAAAGCGTTAGCGCGACTGCTGATCAGGCCCTGATGGCATTGAACAGACTGTAGCCCGCCCAGGTCATCAGCACCGATCCTGCGACATGAGCGCCCAGATGCACGCCGAACCACAGCCAGGCACCCCGCTGAACCAGGTGAAAGGCCTCCGCGGAAAACGTCGAGAAGGTGGTGAGACCGCCCAGCAACCCCGTCGTCAGCATCAGCTTCACGGTCGGTGACAATGAAGGCAGCGCATGCACCATCGCAAGCGCCAGCCCCATCAGAAATCCACCGGTGAGGTTTGCCACCAGCGTTCCCAGCGGGATCTTTGCAGACACCGGGTTGAGCCACACGCCCAAGCCCCACCGCAGCCACGCGCCACACGCTGCACCCACACCGACTGCGGCAAACGCCGAGAAGTTCATATCGAAACCCGAAGTTCGTAGTGGAAGTCCATCAACCCGCAACCGGCGCCGACGCCGGCACCGTATCGACGGCGCCCTCCACATGCAGCGTGCGGGTCGGGAACGCGATCTCGGCGCCATGACGCTCGATGATTTCGGCGATTTTCAGCATCACATCCTGCTTGACCTCGTGATACGCCACCCAGGCCGTCGTCACGGTGAAGGTGTACACCATGATGTCGAGCGAAGACGCGGCAAACTGGGTGAAATTCACGATCATGGTCGGCGCCTGGTCGATGTCCGGATGCGCGCGCAGCATGGCCTTGATGTCTCTCACGATCGGCGCCACCTTGTCGATGTCGGCGTAGCGCAGTCCAACCGTTTCCTTGATGCGGCGATTGCTCATCCGCGACGGGTTTTCCACCGTGATCTGGGTGAACACCGAGTTGGGCACATACAGCGGGCGCTTGTCGAAGGTGCGGATGCGGGTCAGGCGCCAGCCGATCTCCTCCACCGTGCCTTCGATCTCCTTGTCCGGAGAGCGAATCCACTCTCCCACCACGAAGGGCCGGTCGAGATACACCATCAGTCCGCCGAAGAAGTTGGCCAGCAGATCCTTGGCGGCAAAGCCGACCGCAATGCCGCCGACACCGCCGAACGCCAGCACCCCGGATATCGAGAAGCCCAGACTCTGCAGCCCGACCAGCACGGCGGTAATCAGCACCGAGATGCGCAGCAGCTTTCCGATTGCGTCCACCGTGGTGCGATCGACCGACTCGCCCTGCGCCAGGCGCTGTGCCATCACGCCGTCCTGCACATTGGAGATGAAGCGCACGAGGAACCAGGTGATGCAGCCGATGACGCCGATGGTGCGCACCGGCGCAACCGCTTCGAACAGCGCGGCATCCGCGTGTGCCTGCACGATGCGCGCAGCAAAGGTGATGCCGACGATCCATGCCAGCAGCGTGAGCGGCTTGCGGGCTGCGGAGACCAGGGCAAAGTCCCACGGCGTGGTGGTCAGCCGGGTACGCTCTTCAAGCCGGGCCAGCACCCTGCGCAGAAAAAAGTTGGCCACCACGACCACCAGCACGACAACGAAGACCTGCAGCACCAGTGCAAGCAGCGCATCGCCACCGGCAATCTGTTTCAGCCAGCTTTCAAGCGAATCGAGGTTCATGAGTCACATACCAGGCGAAAACAGGCTCCATTGTACCCAAGGCTGATGTCGCGCCACGGACGTGATCAGGCGCCAAGGGCGGCGCATCGGCTACAATTTCGCCCAAGCCAGTAACCAACCCGGCGCATCGCGCGCCGCAACCCGGACCCGCCCCACCCGATGAATCCGAACGACACCAAGGCTGCACCCGCTCCTGCCACCAATTTCGTGCGCAACATCATCGATGAAGACATGCGCAGCGGCAAATGGGCCGGCCGCGTGGAAACCCGTTTCCCGCCCGAACCGAATGGCTACCTGCACTATGGCCACGCCAAATCGATCTGCCTGAACTTCGGCCTTGCCGAAGCCTACGATGGCGCCTGCCATTTGCGCTTCGATGACACCAACCCCGAGAAGGAAGAGCAGGAGTACGTCGACTCGATCATCGAGGCCGTGCAGTGGCTCGGCTTCAAATGGGGCAAGCACCTGTATTTTGCCTCCGACTACTTCGACATCATGTACGCCTGCGCGGTGTCGCTGATCAAGGCCGGCAAGGCCTACGTCGATTCGCAGTCGGCCGACGAGATGCGCGCCAACCGCGGCACACTCACCAAGCCCGGCACCAACAGCCCCTGGCGCGACCGCAGCGTGGCCGAAAACCTCGACCTCTTCAGCCGCATGCGTGCCGGTGAGTTTGCCGAAGGCAGCCAGATCCTGCGCGCCAAGATCGACATGGCGAGCCCCAACATCAACCTGCGCGACCCTGCGATCTACCGCATCCGCAAGGCGACCCACCACCGCACGGGCGACAACTGGTGCATCTATCCGATGTACACCTTCGCCCACCCGATCGAGGACGCCATCGAAAGCGTCACCCACTCGATCTGCACGCTCGAATTTGCCGATCAGCGCCCGTTCTACGACTGGCTGCTCGACGCGCTGGCCACCGCCGGTCACTTCCCGCGTCCGCTGCCGCAGCAGATCGAGTTTGCCCGCCTCAACCTCACTTACGTCGTGCTGTCCAAGCGCAAGCTGATCCAGCTTGTAGACGAAGGCCATGTCGACGGCTGGGACGACCCGCGCCTGCCAACCCTGATCGGCGCCCGTCGACGCGGCTTCACCCCCGAGGGTTTCCGTCTGTTCGCCGAGCGTATCGGCGTCTCCAAGGGCGACGCGTGGATCGACATGAGCGTGCTCGAGGAGTGCATGCGCGAACACCTCAACGACTCGGCCCCGCGCCGGGTCGCCGTGCTCGATCCGCTCAAGCTCGAGCTGAGCAATTACCCCGCCGGCCAGAGCGAGCAGTGCCACGCCCCGAACCACCCGCTGAAACCCGAACTGGGCAAGCGCGAGATGCCGTTTTCGCGCGAACTGTGGATCGAGCGTGAGGACTTCATGGAAGAGCCGGTCAAGGGCTTTCACCGCCTCTACCCCGGCAACATGGTGCGTCTGCGCTATGGCTATGTCGTCAAATGCACCGGCTGCGAGAAGGATGCCGACGGCAATGTCGTCAAGGTGCTGGCCGAGTACATGCCCGACTCCAAGTCCGGCACACCGGGCGCCGACAACTACAAGGTCAAGGGCAACCTGCACTGGGTGTCTGCTGCCCATGGCTATGCGACCGAAGTCCGCATCTACGACCGCCTGTTTGCCCATCCTCACCCCGGGCAGCGTCGCGAAGGCGACGCGGAGGAGATGGAGCGGAACTTCCTTGACGACATCAACCCCGACTCAAAACAGGTCATCACCGCCTGGCTCGAACCGGCGCTGCGCGGTGCGCATCCTGAAGACCACTTCCAGTTCGAGCGCCACGGTTATTTCGTCGCCGACCGTCGCGACTCTGCGGATGGAGCGCCCGTATTCAACCGCACGGTCACGCTCAAGGATTCCTGGGCAAAGGTCAGCAAGAAGGGCTGACGGCCGGCACGCGGGGGCCTTTCCGGGGTCCCGCGCACTCAAGCTTCCATTGCAGCAGGGACACAGTAGCGGGCGACGCCACAAGGATCATCACGCACTGATAGACTCACTGCCATGACGCTCGCACGCCGCCTGTTCTATCTCCTCCTCATCTTCGCGCTGCTTGGCGGGGCCATCTGGTGGCTGACGCGACCGCAGCCGGTTGCCGTTGTGGTGCACGAAGTCGGTCGCGGCAAGGTGGAGGCCAGCATTGCCAATACCCGTGCCGGCGAGGTCGAGGCCTGCCAGCGCACCAAAATGTCGACCATCATTGGCGGGCGGATAGAAGACCTCCCGGTCAGGGAGGGCGATCACGTCAAGGCCGGGCAGGTGCTGATGCGCCTGTGGAACCGTGACATCGACGCCCGCCTCAGCGTCAACCGGACCCAGCTGATCACCGCAGGGCGCCGCGTTCAGGAAGCCTGCGCGCTTGCGGACAATGCCGAGCGCGAAGCAGAACGGCAGGCTGCGCTGGTCAAGCGCGGCTTTGTTTCCGCCAGCGTCGAGGACAAGGCCCGCACCGAGGCCAGGGCGCGTCGCTCGGCCTGCGCCACGGCCCGCGCCGACGTTGCCACGGTCGAGGCGCAGATGGCCGCGACCGAGATCGATCGCCAGCGTACGGTGCTGACCGCCCCGTTTGACGGTACGGTCGCCAAGATCACGGGCGAACTCGGCGAGTACGCCACCCCGTCGCCCCCGGGCGTGCCCACCCCCCCGGCCATCGACCTCATCGACGAGTCCTGCCTTTACGTCAAGGCGCCGATGGACGAAATCGATGCACCCAAGATCCAGCCCGGACAGGTCGTCCGCATCAGTTTCGAAGCGCTGCCTGACCGCGTCTTTGCGGGCAGGGTCAAGCGCATCGCGCCCTACATTACGGCAGTGGAAAAACAGGCCCGCACGGTGGAGGTCGACGTCGCCTTCGACCACCCTGAAGAAGCGCGCGGCCTGCTTGTGGGCTACAGCGCCGATGTCGAGATCGTGCTCGACACCCGCGAGGACACCCTGCGAATCCCGACCGCAGCCCTGCGCGAAGGCCAGCGCGTACTGGTCCTGGGCGACGACGGCGTGCTGAGCGAGCGGGCGCTCAAGACCGGGCTCGCCAACTGGGATCAGACCGAGGTACTCGAAGGGCTCGCGGCTGGCGAGCGTATCGTCACCTCGCTGGAGCGTGAGGGCGTAACGGCGGGCGCGCAGGCTGTCGTCGACGACGATGGCCGCACCCGCTGACCACGCCGGAGGCAAAGCCATGGCGCAGATCGAGCTTGAAGGCATCGAGCGCGTCTTTACCCTGGGCGACAGTGAAGTACATGCGCTGAACGCGGTGTCGCTCACCATCGAGGCGGGCGAGTACGTCGCGGTGATGGGGCCGTCAGGCTCGGGCAAATCCACGCTGCTGAACCTGCTCGGCCTGCTCGACCGCCCCGATGCCGGGCACTACCGACTGGAGGGGCGCGACGTCACCACCCTGTCCGCGGACGAGCAGGCGACGGTGCGCCGCAGTCGCATCGGCTTCGTGTTCCAGAGTTTCCACCTCGTTCCCCGCCTGACCGCGGCCGAGAATATCGCCCTGCCGCTGATGCTTGCCGGCATGCCGGCATCCGAACGCTCGACCCGCGTAAAGCGCGCGCTGAAGGACTTCGGCCTTCAGACCCGCGCTGACCACCGCCCGGAAGAGCTCTCGGGCGGCCAGCGCCAGCGCGTCGCAATCGCGCGCGCCACCATCATGCAACCCGCCGTGCTGCTGGCCGACGAGCCGACGGGCAACCTCGACCGGCATACCGGGCAAGAGGTCACCGCCCTGCTCGAGGCGCTGAACGCCAGCGGCACCACGCTGATCGTTGTCACCCACGACCCCTCGATGGGCGAGCGTGCGCGCCGCCGCCTGATGATGGAGGACGGCGCCCTGGTCAGGGATCTGCGTGGCGGCACAGATGCAGATCGGGGGGCAAGCGGATCGTGACCCCCGCCGACACCCTGCGCTTTGCCACCCGTGCGGCACTGGGCTATCCACTGCGCACCTCGCTGATGGTGCTGGCCATGGCGATCGGTGTCGCTGCAGTCGTGGTGCTGACAGCCCTTGGCGATGGCGCACGCCGTTACGTCGTCGGCGAGTTTGCCTCGCTCGGCGCCAATCTCATCATCGTTCTGCCCGGTCGCAACGAGACCGGGGGCGTGAACGCGGGCAGCTTCATCACCAGTACCCCGCGCGACCTTACGGTGAACGACGCCGCCGCCCTGCTGCGCGCACCGCTGGTGAGCCGCATCGCCCCGCTGTCGGTCGGCAACTCCGAGATTTCGGTGGGCGGACGCCTGCGCGACGTGATGGTGCTCGGCACCAATGCCGACTACCTCGACATCCGTCAGTACAGCGTCGCCCAGGGGCGCTTCCTGCCCCGGGAAGACCTCGGGCGTGCGAGCGCAGTGGCGGTGATCGGCGACAAGATCCGGCGCGAGCTGTTCGGCGCCGAAGCCGCGGTGGGGCGCATGGTGCGCGTTGGCGACACGCGCCTGCGCGTCATCGGCGTCATGGCCCCGGCCGGCCAGGGCCTGGGCATGACCACCGACGAACTGGTGATGGTGCCTGTCGCCACCGCGCAGGCCATGTTCAATACCAACACCCTGTTCCGCATCATGGTCGAGGCCCGCAATCGCGAGGCCCTCGCTCCCGCACAGCGGCAGCTTGAGGACATTCTTCGGGCCCGCCGCGATGGCGAACTCGACGTCACCCTGATCACCCAGGACGCGGTGCTCGGCACCTTCGACCGCATCCTTGGCGCACTCACAATGGGCGTCGCCGGCATCGCCGCAATCAGCCTCGCGGTCGCCGGCATCCTGGTGATGAACGTGATGCTGGTGGCGGTTACCCAGCGCACCGGCGAAATCGGTCTGCTCAAGGCCCTCGGCGCCACCGCTCGCGACATCCGGTTTGCCTTTCTCACCGAAGCGGCGCTGCTGTCGATTGCCGGTGCGCTGGTCGGCTACGGGCTCGGCCACCTTGGTGCCTGGGGCATCCGCCTGGCCTACCCGGTGCTGCCGGCGTGGCCGCCTGACTGGGCGGTCGCGGCCGGCCTCGGCACGGCGCTGGGCACCGGACTGCTGTTCGGCGTGTTGCCGGCGCGGCGGGCTGCACGCCTCGACCCCGTGCAGGCTCTGGCCAAGCGTTAGGACAGGCCATGCTCTGGCGAGACTTCTTCCAGCTCTCACTCCGTGCCCTGATTGCGCACCGCATGCGCAGCTTCCTGACCCTGCTCGGCATCGGCGTCGGCATTGCCGCAGTGATCCTGCTGACCTCGATCGGCGAGGGGCTGCATCAGTTCGTGCTCAAGGAGTTCACCCAGTTCGGCACCAATCTCATCCAGGTCACGCCGGGCCGCCAGGGCGCGCGCGGCGGGCCACCCGGCCTGCCCTCCACCACCCGGGAGCTGACGCTCGAGGATGCGGCCGCGCTCGAGCGTGCGCCCTTCGTCACCGGCGTCACGCCCAATGTGTCGGGAAACTCGGAAGTCCGTGCCAACGGCCGCGTTCGCCGCACCTACATCATGGGTGTGGGCGCAGACATGCAGAACGTGTTCTCGATGCGGGTCAAGAGCGGTCAGTTCCTGCCCCCTGACGATGCGGCCAACGCCCGCGCCTTCATCGTGCTCGGCTCCACGCTCAAGCACGAACTCTTCGGCACCGCGAATCCGCTCGGCGAACGGGTACAGATCGGTGGCGAACGTTACCGCGTCATCGGTGTCATGGAGAGCAAGGGACAGTTTCTCGGCATCGATCTCGACGACACGGCCTACATCCCCACGGCGCGCGCGCTGTCGCTGTACAACCGCGACGGTCTGATGGAAATCAACATCACCTACGACGAAGGGGTCGCCGCGTCGCGGGTTGCCGCCGCGGTGAAGAAGATCCTGGTCACGCGCCATGGGCGCGACGACTTCACCCTCACCACCCAGGAGGACATGCTTGCCAGCCTCTCGAACATCCTCGACATTCTCACCGCGGCCGTCGGTGCCCTGGGCGGCATTTCGCTGCTGGTGGGCGGCGTTGGCATCATCACCATCATGACCATCGCAGTGGCCGAACGCACCAACGAAATCGGTCTGCTGGTTGCGCTCGGCGCGCGACGCAGAACCATTCTCGGGCTGTTTCTTGGCGAAGCGGTCGCGCTCGCCGCGATTGGCGGCCTGTTCGGCCTCGCCATCGGCGCCGGCATTGCCCAGCTGATCGGACTGTTCGTTCCCGCCCTGCCAGTGACCACGCCCTGGCACTTTGTTTTCGTCGCCGAATCCGTGGCGGTGCTCATTGGCCTGGCCGCCGGAGTCGTCCCCGCACGCCGTGCCGCGGGCATGAACGCGGTCGAAGCCTTGCGCGCGGAGTAGGCCATGCCCTCACGCCGCCTCCGCACCCTGAGCATTCTGCTCTGCATGCTGCCAGGCACCTCGTCGATTGCCGCGCCCGCCGCCTGGCATTGGTGGCAGAGCAGGCTGGACGGACGCCTGTTTTGTGCCCAGGCCTCGCCCGGGCCGGGCTGGAACAAGCTCTCGCGCCCGTATCTGGACGTGACCTGCAAGAAGCCTGCCCCGCAGCCCCCGGGCACATCGCGCCCCCGGTTTGAGCCAGGTCAACCCGAGGCGGATTCGCCGCACAAAGTTCGCACCCAACGCCTAGACTGACATTGACAAAGCAGGTAGCAACTGATCAATAAAATCTGGCGCAGGAGACAATCATGAGCATATTCGACTCCCCGATCGGCCGTTGCGAAGCGGTCAAGGAAATGGTCTTGCTGGACGAAACCCAGGCTGAGTGTGCATGCGAACACGAGTGCCCGCCCGGCAGGGAATGCCCGCTCGACGGTCACTTCACACCGGTAAGCGGACTATCCGAAGAAGACGCTGAACTTCTCTCGCACAAACCGGCAAGCCGTAAAGCCCGGACAAGCTGAATCACGATGGCGTGTCGCGCCGGCGCGTGCGAAAAAGCGAATAGCCCGCAGACCGTTCAAGGGGCATGCGCTCGTTCGCGCGCCGAGTGCCACAGGCTGGCCCCCACCGCCAACGCAAGCAGCACGGCGACGACACCAAGCGACACCATCACCGGAATCTTCACCCACTCGACGATCAGCATCTTGGTGCCGATGAAGATCAGGATTGCTGCCAGACCGTACTTGAGCAGCGAGAAGCGGTCGCCCAGGTCAGCCAGCAGGAAGTACATCGCCCGCAAACCAAGGATCGCGAACAGGTTTGAGGTCAGCACGATGAAGGGGTCTGTGGTGATCGCAAAGATCGCGGGGATGCTGTCGACCGCGAAGATCACGTCGGAGATTTCCACCAGCACCAGCGCAAGCAGTAAGGGAGTCGCCATGCGAACCCCGTCGCGCATCACGAAGAAGCGCTCGCCCTCAAGCCGTTCGGTAATCGGGTAGTGATTGCGAATCCAGCGGATGAAGGGGTTTTTCTCCAGGTTCGGATCGTGCTCGGCAAACCACACCATCTTGATTCCGGTGATGACCAGGAAGGCGCCGAACACGTAGAGCAGCCAGTGAAACTCGGTCACGAGCCAGCTCCCGGCAAAAATCAGGACCGTACGCAACGCGATTGCCCCCACGATGCCATACAACAACACCCTGCGCTGCAACTCGAGGGGCACGGCGAAATAGCTGAAGATCATCATCCAGACGAAGACGTTGTCGACCGCCAGCGACTTCTCGACCAAGTAGCCGGTCAGAAATGCCACCGCCTTCTCGTTGGCAACAACCCGGCCGAGGCTGACATCGAGGTACCACCACAGCCCCGCCGCGAACAGCATTGCCACCGACACCCAGGCTGCCGACCACGCGGCAGCCTCCCTGAGCGACACACGGTGCTGTTGTCCGCCCTTGAACAGAAAGAGGTCTGCCGCCAGCATCGCCAGCACGATGACTGCAAACGCCACCCACATCCACCACGTACCGATCGATTCCACCGCTGACTCCGCACAGAAAACAAAAAGGGCCTGTTCCCGAAGGACACAGACCCTGGATGCACGCTATCCATGCATGGACCTTGCCCTCGGGCAAGGTCTCGCCTGCGACGGTATTCCGTCGCCCGAAGCACCGGGAGGCCGTCGCGAGACGAACCAGCCGTGATGACGATGCTGCGGCGTTGAAAAGCTACTCCCCTTGATTCCACGCAGTCTATATCGCGTTACGCCAAAGTCAAGGTGCCGAAGGATGGATCAAGCACATACTTCAGGGCCGTGACAAGGATGCAGACTTGCGGCATGATCGCCGCTTCTCAATAGATCAGGGCTTGCGCGGGGTTTGACAACTCCGCACTATGAGTTGCTTCTGTCCTTCCCGGGGCCTCGTCCCCCAGTCGTCGAATATTGGCGCACCCGACACCTCCGGCCACCGGTTCACGTCAGGCCACCCGCGCGGGGATCCTGTCCGCCCTGATGCGTCCTTCCACGCCCCTGCGGCGCAGGCACCGACGCAGCGCCTGATGGCGACCGGCCCTGCCCTTCGCGCCACCCCACCACGAATCTTTCAGCATGCCTGCGGGCAGGGCTGCACACGTCACGACTCAGGAAACTGAAGACCTTCCATGGAAATACTCCTGCTTACCGCCCTCATCGTCGTGAACGGCCTTTTCGCGATGTCCGAAATTGCCCTGGTGACCGCACGCCGGGCCCGCCTCGCGCGTCTGGCCGAAGACGGTGACGGCTCCGCTGCCGTCGCAATGAAACTGGGCGAAGAGCCGACGCGCTTTCTGTCGACCATCCAGATCGGCATCACCTCCATCGGCATCCTCAATGGCATCGTCGGCGAAGCAGCGCTCGCGGGCCCGCTGGCAATCTGGCTGCAAACGCTTGGGATGGAGCAGCGCATGAGCGAAATCGGCTCTACCGTGCTGGTCGTGGTAGTCATTACCTATGTCTCGATCGTGGTCGGTGAGCTGGTGCCGAAACGCATCGGTCAGATCAATCCGGAGGGCATTGCCCGTCTCGTGGCGCGGCCGATGTACCTGTTGTCGATCGCCTCCCGCCCTTTCGTCCACCTGCTGGCCGGCTCCACCGCGCTGCTGCTGAGTTTGATGGGACAGCGCGAGTCCGGCGGCCCCAGTGTCACGGAGGAGGAGATCCACGCAATGCTCGACGAAGGGTCGGAAGCAGGCGTGATCGAGAAAAGCGAACACGAGATGGTGCGCAACGTCTTTCGACTGGATGATCGCCAGATCGCTTCGTTGATGGTGCCGCGCTCGGACATGGTCTGGCTCGACGTCAACCGTCCGCCCGAGGAGAACATGACCCTGATGGCAGAGTCCTGCTACTCACGCTTCCCGGTCTGCCGCGGGGGGCTCGATGACATCCTCGGCATCGTCAGCTCGAAGCAGCTCTTCAACCAGATGCTGCGTGGCGCCCGGGTCGACCTCACCCACGACTTGCAGCCTCCAGTGTATGTGCCTGAGTCGCTCACCGGCATGGAACTGCTTGATCAGCTCCGCGCCTCCGGCGCGCATACGGTGTTCGTGATCGACGAATACGGCGAAGTTCAGGGCATGGTCACCCTGCATGACGTGATTGAATCGGTAACCGGAGAGTTCACGCCTCAAAACAAGGAAGAAGCCTGGGCCATGCAACGCGAGGATGGTTCCTGGCTGCTCGACGGCCTGATTCCAATTGTGGAGCTGAAGGATCGACTCGGCTTCAAGACCGTGCCTGAGGAAGAAAAGGGCCGTTATCACACCCTGTCCGGCATGGTCATGTGGCTGCTCGGACGCCTGCCCAACACCGGGGATATCGCCACCTGGGAAGGCTGGCGCCTGGAAGTGATCGACCTCGACGGCAAGCGGATCGACAAGGTACTTGCCACCGCCCTGCCAATGACCTCGCCCGACCCGAACTCGAACGAGGGCGGCTGAGCACGCTGCTCGTTCAAACAGTCAGGGACGGCAGCGGCGCCATAAGCCCGGGCGAGGCCGCCAATGCCAGCAGCCCCTCCAATCCGTGATTGCGACTCAGGCGAATGATTCGTCGTCGGACAGGTAACGCCACTGCCCGAGGGGCAGGTCGCGCAGGGCGACCTTGCCGATCCGCACCCGCTTGAGGCCCACCACATTCAGTCCCACCAGTTCGCACATGCGGCGGATCTGGCGCTTGCGCCCCTCGCGCAGCACGAATCGCAACTGGTCATCGTTGATCCACTCGACCTTCGCCTCGCGCAGCGGACGATCGTCCAGCCACAAACCATGGTTGAGCAGTGCGAGACCATTTTCGGCCAGCTGACCCTCGACCCGCACGATGTACTCTTTTTCCACCGAAGAGTTGTCGCCGATCAGCTGACGGGCAATGCGGCCATCCTGAGTAAACACCAGCAAGCCGGTCGAATCGATGTCGAGCCGGCCGGCCGGCGCCAGCCCCTTGAACTGCGAGGGGTGAAAGCGTTGCGAGGTTTCGTGGTCATACTGGGTGTCACTGCCAATCAGTGCCATTGCCGGCTGATACCCCGGCTCGGGCTGGCCGGACACGTAGCCAACGGGCTTGTGCAGCAGAATGGTCACGCGTTGCGCCTGTTCCTGCTTGGCCTCCGGGGCCAGCGCAATGCGTGCATCAGGATCGATCCGGGTTCCGAGTTCGGACACCCGCTTGCCATCGACGAACACCCAGCCGCGCTCGATCAATTCGTCGGCTTCACGACGCGAACAGATACCACGATCCGCCATGACCTTGGACAGGCGCAGTCCTTCAGCGGTGGACGTGCGCGGCGTCAGCGGCGGGCCGGGCGGAATGGCGCGATGCTCGCGGGGCAAAGTACGATTATCGGAACGGGTCGCGCTGCGGCCATCATTGCGACCATCGCTGCGCGCATCGGTACGCCCACCGCTGCGACCTGCGTCACGCGCTTCGGGCTTGCCCGCACGTCGGGGCGGATTCGCGTCCTTTGCGCGTCTGTCATCCGGGCGCGAGTCGCGACCGCCACGCCCGCTCTGCTCGCCTTCCTTCTTCGGCTTGCGCCGCGCATCTGCGGCGTCGGCAGGCGGCGCCTCGGGTGCGGGACGATTGACCTTGAGCGTGCCTGCAATGCGGGACGGGGCCGGCTGCGGCGGATTCTTGCGGACAGTATTCAAAACAGACCTCGGGCGTCGGACGACGTTTTCAGAGAAACAGGCGCAATTATGCGCCGAAGTGGGACGCAAGGCGCACGGAACGCTTCTGCGCCCTGCGATGCGGCCGTTGCGTCGGCGAGTTCGCACTGCTGCATTCAGCACGCCAGCCGAACAAAAAACAAAACCCGGCACGAGGCCGGGTTTTGCAGCGTGCGGCGAACAGCACCGGTTACATCATGCCCAGTGCCTTGGGCAGGAAGGTCGAGATGCTCGGGATGTAGGTGATCAGCATCAGGAACACCAGCATGGTGTACAACCAGGGCAATACGGCTTTGCTCATCTCGGTCATGCCCGTATTGGTGATACCGCTGGCCACGAACAGGTTCAGCCCGAGCGGCGGCGTGATCATGCCGATTTCCATGTTCACCGTGATCATGATGCCGAAGTGAATCGGATCGATGCCCAGCGCCACGGCCACCGGGAACAGGATCGGCGCCAGGATCAGGATGATCGAGGACGGCTCCATGATCATGCCGGCGACCAGCAGCAGCAAGTTCACCACGACCAGGAAACCGATCTGCCCCAGACCACTGGCCACGATCGCATCGGCCATGCGCTGCGGAATCTGTTCCGAAGTCAGGATGAAGGAGAACAGGATCGCACTGGCGATGATGAACAGCAGCATCGCACTCATGTTTGCCGAGTCGAGCAGCACACGGGGGATCTGCTTGAAGGTCAGATCCTTGTACACGAACACCGCGATGAAGAAGGCGTACACCGCGCTCATCGCTGCCGCTTCGGTCGGGGTGAAAATGCCGGAATAGATCCCGCCCATCACTACGACGATCAGCATCAGACCCCAGAAGGCATCCTTGAAGTAGCGCAGCTTCATCTTCCACGGTGCGCGGGGCAGCGTCGGGTAGTTGTTCTTCTTGGCCACATACCAGGTGCAAACACCAAGCATGAATGCCAGCAACAGACCCGGGATCACCCCCGCCATGAACAGCGCGCCGACCGACGAGTTGGTCGTTACCGCGTACATCACCATGACGATGGATGGCGGGATCAGGATACCCAGACCGCCCGCAGAGGCCACCACGCCGGCGCCGAAGCCCACCGGGTAACCCTGCTTGATCATTGCCGGAATCAGGATTGAGCCGATCGCCACCACCGTTGCGGGACTTGAGCCCGACACCGCCGCGAACAGCGCGCATGCCAGCACTGCAGACATGCCCAGACCGCCGCGCAGGTGCCCGACCATTGCCGTGGCAAAGTTGATCATGCGTCGCGCCACGCCGCCATGGGTCAGGAAGTTACCGGCGAGGATGAAGAACGGGATCGCCATGATCTCGAACTTCTCGATACCGGTGAACATTTTCAACGCCACCGCTTCAAGCGGCACGTCGGTGAAGATAAACATGAAGCTCAGCACGGTGAGGCCGAGCGCCACGCCTACCGGCATGCCGATCGCCATCAGAACGACGAGCAGGCCGAAAATCGCAAGTGAGTTAGTCATTCCTGCATGCTCCTGTTAGCGCTTGCCGTCGGTGTCGGGACGATCTGCGCGGGGCTTGCCAGCCTGCCCGTGCTCGATATCCTCGTACATCGAAATTGCTTCACCCTCGAGCAGGACATCTGCATCCTGTTCTTCGTCCAGTCCTTCGACATGGCCGTGGTCGTGACGGGGGAGCTCGCCGGTCTTGGCAAAGCTGACCATCACCTGCAGGAAACGGAAGCACATCAGAAAGGAACCAAGCGGAACCGCGGCATACACGATCCAGGTTGGCCACTCGAGGTCGGGCGTGGTCGGACCTTCGTAGAAATGACCGGCATCGAGCCCGAACAGGGTCAGCGTCTCGTACGCCATACCGTTCTCCCACACGAACAGGGCGCCGAAAATGCCGATCAAGCCGGTGAAGATGACGCCGCACAACAGTCCGAGCTGGACCATCACGGCGCGGGGCTTGTCGGAGAGCTTGTTGATGAGGAGGTCCACACCAACGTGGATGCCGGTACGCACGCCATAGGCTGCGCCGAACTTGGCCATCCATACGAAGAGGATGATGCAGAACTCCTGCGCCCAGCCGACATTCATCTCCAGCAGCCAGTCCTGAACGAAAGGAATCGCAAAACCGGAGGCATACCGGTGCACCACCGAAACAAAGATCACCACCGTTGCCACCGCCATCAGCGATGCAATGATGAACTCTTCGAGACGATCGAGAATCTTATTCATGGGGATCTCCCTGCAAAAAGCGCCCGTCAGGTGACGGCCTGACGGGCGCTTCCGGGTACAGAAACAAATTACAGCTTGGACGGATCGAAACCCGTTTCCTTGTAGATGGACTGGATCAGGTCAGCCCCGATACGCGATTCCATCTTCTTGTGCACCGGCGCCAGCGCCTTCTTGAAAGCCAGCTTTTCAGCCGGGGTCAGCTGATACACCTCGGTCTTGCCCGAAGCACGGACGGCAGCCAGTGCCTTGTCGTTCTCTTCCTTGGCAATCGTGTTGGCGTATTCGGTCGACTCGACCATGGCCTTCTCAAGTTCGGTTCGAACGGCGGACGGCAGGCCATCCCAGAACTTCTTGTTGGTGATCACGGCATAACCCAGGTAACCGTGCTCGGTCAGGGTCACGTTCTTCTGCACTTCGTGCATCTTCTGCGTATACAGGTTGGAGTGCGGGTTCTCGGTGCCATCAACCACGCCGGTCTGCAGCGCCTGATAGACTTCGGAGAATGCCATCACCTGCGGCAGCGACTTCAGTTCGCGCATCTGCTCTTCGAGCACCTTGGACGACTGAATGCGCATCTTCTTGCCCTTCAGGTCATCGGGCGTCTTGATCGGGCTGTTGGCCGAGAACGACTTGAAGCCGTTGTCCCAGAATGCCAGACCCTTGATGCCCTTGGCCTCAAGCTTGGACAGCATCATCTGACCGACCGGACCGGTCGTCACCTTGTGCAGGTCGGCGTAGCCGTCGAAGATGTAGGGCAGGTCAAATGCTTCAAATTCACGCACGCCGAGCGGGCCGAACTTGGCCAGCGACGGGGCGAGCAGCTGGACGGCGCCAAGCTGCAGCGCTTCCATCTCTTCCTTGTCCTTGTACAGGGTGCTGTTCGCGTAAACTTCGACCTTCACGGCACCGCTGGTGTATTTTTCGGCCAGTTCCTTGAATTTTTCTGCAGCCTTGCCCTTGGGGGTATCCGTCGCCACGACGTGGCTGAACTTGATTACGATAGGATCGGCTGCAGCAGCAGTTGCGGTGATGCCGGCAGCAATAAGACCCAGTAGAAGCGCACGAATTTTCATTACCCATCTCCTCCAATTGAGAAACTGACGCACTGAATGCGTTTTCGACTCGAGCACGGCATGCCTTGCACACCGCCATACGAGACTTCAAGGCCGGCCAAACCCGCCGTAAAGTGTGAGCATACTGGTCGATCGGAACAATGATCGCAATTGTGGAATACCGCAAATCTAATGGATGCGGGCATAAACCCCGTCAATGCAGCCGATTCCAAGCCAAGGTCGAACGTCCGCGTAATGCACTCTCTGTCCGATACCCAGAACACCACGCGCAACCGCTGGATCGGTCGCCTTCCGTATTTCTTCCTCACCCTGTTCCTCGCAACCATTGTGCTGCTGGTCTGGCTCACACGGCAGTACGACGCCGAGGAGCAGCAGACGACGCTGCTCACCGATGTCCTGTGGATGGAGCAGAACCTGCGCTTTCAGCTCGATCGTAACGAGGCCCTCCTGCAGCAGATCGGCCCGGAGCTCCTGCTCAGTGCCGGACGACCGTCGGGGCAGACCGAGGCACAGCTGCGCCAGCTGATGAGCCAGGATCGCGGCATTGTCCGCGTGCTGTGGCTCGACCAGGATGGCGAGCTCAAGGGGGCCCTGCCCCCGGCCCAGGACCGCGGCCTGGTTGGCGAGGCCGACGGCGCGGTTCCCTCGGAATCGGTCATGACCCTTGCACGCGGGCTCGGACGGCCGGTCTATGGCCCGGCCTACCCGGTGGTCAACGACAGGTACCACTTCGAAGTGCATGTTCCCGCGTGGTCGGACGATGCGTTTCTGGGCGTGGTCGTCGCCGTCTACTCACTTTCCGATCTTGTTTCCCGCGAATTGCCGTGGTGGTTCTCGGAGCGATACCGCGTTGCGGTGCTCGATCCGGACGGACAGGAAATTGCAGCGAAGTCCAAGATTGCACCGCTTGCCTCCCACCTGAGCTACACCACCCCCTTCGACCCCCCAGGGCGCGGTCTGATGCTGCAGATCACGGCCTACAAGGGCGAAACCCGGTGGGTGCTGGTCCTGCTGATTGCGTCCATCGTGCTCTTTGGAACCGTCATCGTATGGAGCACCTGGCAATTGCGACGCCAGCTTGCGCGCCGTCAGGCCGCCGAACAGGCCCTGAGGCGAGAGTCCGCGTTTCGCAAGGCCATGGAGGACTCCGTCATCACCGGCCTGCGCGCGCGTGACCATGAAGGCCGCATCACCCACGTCAACCCGGCCTTCTGCCGCATGACCGGGTACAGCGCCGACGAACTGATCGGCGCCACGCCGCCCATGCCTTACTGGGACCCGGACCAGATCGACCGCACGCTTGAGGTCCACGACAATGTGATGGCGGCCGGCACGCCGGTGGACGGGCTCGAGGTCTCGCTGCGGCGCAAGAACGGGGAGCGCTTCGACGCCCTGATTTTCGAAGCACCGCTGATCGATGCGGAAGGACGGGACAACGGCTGGATGGGCTCGGTACTGGACATCACCGAGCAGAAGCGGGCACGCGAACTTGCCCGCCAGCAGGAGGAGCGCCTGCAGGCCACCTCGCGCCTGGTCACCATGGGTGAAATGGCCTCCACGCTGGCGCACGAGCTGAACCAGCCGCTGGCCGCGATTGCCAGCTACAACAGCGGCTGCATCAACCGCCTCGATGCGAGCGAAGTCGACCCTGCGGAGCTGCGCGAGATCCACGAAAAAATAGGCCGTCAGGCGCGTCGTGCGGGCGAGATCATCCGCCGCGTGCATGATTTCGTGCGCCGTTCCGAACCGAAACGCGAGACCGTCGACCTCAACGCCATCATCGTCGAGGCCGTCGGCCTCATCGAAGCGGATGCGCGCAAACGCCGGATGCGCATCACCACCGAGCTGCTGCCGAACCCGCCCATGGTGACGGCAGACCCGGTCATGATCGAGCAGATCCTCGTGAACCTCGCGCGTAACGGCATGGACGCAATGCGCAGTACGCCCGCAGCATTGCGGGAAGTGCGCATCCGCACCCGCAGCACCGGAAGCACGATGGAAGTGCAGGTCTGCGACTGCGGCGCAGGCATTGACGCAGAGTCTGCGGCCCGGCTCTTCCAGCCCTTTTTCACCACCAAGGAGGAGGGCATGGGCATGGGGCTCAATATCTGTCGCTCGATTGCCGAACTCCACCATGGCCGCCTGACTTTTGAGCCAAACCCTTCAGGCGGTACCATCTTCATCCTTTCGCTACCGGTAGAACGCCAATGACCCAGGCTTGCGCCCACATCATCGACGACGACGAAGCCATTCGCGATGCCCTGCAGTGGCAGTTCCGGACCCGCGGCGTGGCATGCCGGATGTGGCCAGGGGCCGAGGATTTTCTCGCCGCCTGGCAGCCAGAATGGCGCGGCTGCATTGTGCTCGACATCCGCATGGAAGGCATGAGCGGGCTGGAGTGCTTCGACGCGCTGATCGAACGCAACTGCACCTTGCCGGTGATTTTCATCACCGGTCACGGCGACGTACCGATGGCGGTCAGCGCGCTCAAGAAAGGCGCCTTCGACTTCATCGAAAAACCGTTCAACGACAACGACCTGATCGAGCACGTGCAGCGCGCGTTCGAGCGCGATGCAGCGAGTCAGCAGGCGGCAGCCGATCGCGACACGGTCGAGGCCAGGCTGGCCACGCTGACGGCACGCGAACGTGAGGTCATGGAACTGATTCTGGAAGGAAAATTCAACAAGGTCATTGCCGACGAACTGTCGATCTCGATGCGCACCGTCGAGGCACACAGATCAAGGGTATTCGACAAGATGCAGGTACGCTCGGCCGTCGAACTGGCGCAGATGCTGACCACGCTCAGGAGCTGACGGGCACCCACTCCGGCACGACACCCTCACCCCCGGGCGGGCACGCAAAAGCCACGTCGACGCCAATCCCGCCAATCCAGGCCACCCTGCCGTCGATCTCCAGCACAGGCAGACGTTCGCGCATCCACGCCGGAATGCCGGCCTCCTGGCACAGATTCTTGAATGTGCGACTGGGCCGCTCCGGCGCCAGCCGCATGCGCAGGCCCACCGGGCGCGTCACCAGACTCAGCTTCGCCGCCTGATCCATCGCAGCCCGGACAATGCCACGCCCCGGAGCCGGGCTGAACACCACCTTGCCCACGCCCCACGGTTTCTCGACCTCCGCCGCACCCACCCAGTGGCAAGGCGTCGGCAGACCGCCCCCGACCGGCTCCAGCCAGACCTCGCCGCGGTAGGCACAGCAGACCAGATCGCCGAGCGGAAAATGGAGTGGCCGCACCGCAGGCGCCGCACGCAGCTGGCGCAAAGCCTCCAGCAGGCGCGCACGCGAGGGCGCTGCCATGCCGCAACATCGGGCCTGCCAGCGCAGCAGGTTGGCAACGCGCGCATCGGACAGCGCGAGCAGCACCTCGCTCACCAGCATGCGGCCGCCGCAGGCACGCTCGTCACTGGCGGCAAGCTCGTCGAGCAGGTCGCTGGCTTCTCTGAAGTGCGCCGCAGCGCGCGCGATCGAGGCTGAAGCGGAAGGATAGGCGGTTTCAATCGCCGGCAGAATGCGATGGCGAATGTCGTTGCGCGCAAAACGACGGTCGGTATTGCTGTCATCCTCGACCCAGGTCAGTGCGTGCACACGAGCCCAGTCGCGGATGGCGGCGCGGCCGACGCCAAGCAGCGGACGCAGACGCCCTGCACGCCCTTCCGCACCGGGCTCGACTGCAGCCATGGCGCTCGCGCCGCGCAAACCGGTTCCACGAAAGAGGCGAAACAGAACCGTTTCGGCCTGATCGTCGCGGTGATGGCCAAACACCAGCCAGTCACACGCCACTGACTCCAGCACTGCGTGTCGGGCCTTGCGCGCCGCAGACTCCAGCCCCTCGGGATCGTCGCGTGCGACATCGACCGAAAACGCAGCAAAGGGAATGCCACGGTGGCTGCACAGTGCTGCGCAGTGTGCCTGCCAGGCACTGGCTGCAGGGTTCAGGCCATGGTTCACATGCGCCGCGCTCAGCGCAAAGCCAAAGCGTGCCTGCAAGCCCGCCAGCAGGTCCAGCAGAACGACCGAATCAACTCCGCCTGAGAGCGCACAGCACAAGCGGCTGTGCGCCCCGACGCCAGCCGCCTCGAGGACGGCAGCCGCTGCGTGTAGCGGGGATGTACTCAGGCTGCCTGTTCCTTGAAGCGGCCGTAACCCATCAGCTTCTCGATCCGCTGCGCCACCAGATCGGCCGGCGTCATCGAATCGACCTGACGCAAGGCATCGGTCAGCGCGCGCTTCAGGCTCTGTGCCATCGCCCGATGATCGCGGTGCGCACCGCCCACCGGCTCGTTGACGATCTTGTCGATCAGGCCCAGCGACTTCAGACGAGCGGCGGTAATGCCCATGGTTTCAGCCGCCTCCGACGCCTTGTCCGCACTCTTCCACAGAATGGAGGCGCAGCCTTCGGGGGAGATCACCGAGTAGGTGGAATACTGCAGCATCATCACCTGGTCGCCGACGGCAATCGCCAGCGCACCGCCCGAACCGCCTTCGCCGATGATGGTGCAGATCAGCGGAACCTTGAGCTCGGCCATCACGTAGAGATTGTGGCCGATGGCCTCGGACTGTCCACGCTCCTCGGCACCGATGCCCGGGTAAGCGCCCGGCGTGTCGACGAACGTGAACACCGGCAGGCCGAACTTCTCCGCCAGCTTCATCAGCCGCATGGCCTTGCGGTAACCCTCGGGCCGCGGCATGCCGAAGTTGCGCACGATTTTCTCTTTGGTATCGCGCCCTTTCTGGTGGCCGATGACCACGCAACTCTGGCCATTGAAGCGCGCCAGACCACCCACGATTGCCTTGTCGTCGGCAAAGGCGCGATCGCCGTGCAATTCTTCGAAATCGGTAAAGATATGCTGGACATAGTCCAGCGTGTACGGACGCTGCGGATGGCGTGCGACCTGTGCAATCTGCCACGGCGTGAGCTTGCCGTAGAGATCCTTGGTCATGGTGTGGCTCTTGGCCTCGAGTCGGCCGATCTCCTCGGAGATGTCCACCGCAGAGTCGTCCTGCACGAAACGCAACTGTTCGATCTTGCCTTCAAGCTCGGCAATCGACTGTTCGAAGTCCAGAAAGGTGGTCTTCATGGGACCTTTCCCGTTGAAAAAAGTCATCCATTGTAACCGCTCGCGCAGCTCTCGGCCGCAGCAAGCACAAATGCAAAGGGGCGACCCCTTTGCGGAAGTCGCCCCGGTCTGCAGTCAGCAGGCGCGTCAGTCGTTGTTCATGAAACCCAGCAGATGCAGCAGGCTGGTGAAGAGGTTGTAGATCGTCACGTACAGCGTGACCGTCGCCATCACGTAGTTGGTTTCGCCACCGTGGATGATGTTGCTGGTCTCGTACAGGATCAGGCCCGACATCAGCATCACGAACATCGCCGACACGGCAAGCGACAGGCCGGGCATTTCAAAGAACACCGCGCCCAGACCCGCAAGGAAGGCCACCAGGATGCCAACCATCAGGAAGCCGCCCATGAAGGAGAAGTCCTTGCGCGTGGTCAGGGCATAGCCCGACAGGCCCAGGAAAATCGCCGCCGTGCCCCCCATCGCCTGCATCACGACCTGACTGCCGTTGGGCATGGACAGGTAGTGCGAGATGATCGGGCCAAGGGTGTAACCCATGAACCCGGTCAGCGCGAAGACGAACAGGATGCCCAGACTGCTGTTGCGGAACTTGGTCGTCAGGAACAACAGGCCGAAATAGCCGACCAGCGTCAGGATCAGGCCCGGATGCGGCAGCCCGAACGCCATCGAGGCACCTGCGGTCAGCGCCGAAAACGCCAGCGTCAGCGACAGCAGCATGTAGGTGTTGCGGATGACCTTGTTGGTCGACAGCACCGAGGCTTCCGACCGGTTCATCGAGGCAATGCGATTTTCCATCTGTGATTCTCCTTGAAACAAGCGGCGATGCCGTAGTCTAGTTTTGATTTGTTCGAAACATAAACACTGAATGCGTGCTCAGGCGGGCGCTTCGATCAACGCCGCGCAGCGGGTGTGATCCACGCGCCGGTTACGACGCAGGCGCTGGGCGAGAACGCGCGAAACCCTGTCCGCCGCCTCATCGACCGCCGCCCTGACATCGAGCTGGGTAATCGCGAACACCACGTCCGGCAGGTTGCGCAAGCGCAACTGCACCACACAGCGCTTGTCCGCTCCACCGCGCGGCCCGTTTACGTCGGCCACCTTGATCCGGGCCCACTGGATGTGATCCCTGAATTTGCCGACAGCAAAGCGCATCCTCCGCGCCACGTAGTCCTGCAAACCGGGAGCCGCTTCAACGCCATCACAATGCAGATCGATTCGCATGTCTGAGTCTCCTTTGTCTGGTGCAATGACCGCCCTGCAATACACAGTTCGGATGCTAAGGCTCAGACTGTTCGATAAACTCCGGGTTCAACTGAATTTTCATCTGGTTTTATCGAACTATACACATGATCAACTTCAAGCAGCTTCACCATTTCTGGAGCGTGGCGCGTGCCGGCGGCGTGGTCAGGGCCAGCGAGCGCACCGGCCTCGCACCACAGACGCTGTCGGGCCAGATTGCCGCGCTTGAGACCACGCTCGGCGTCAATCTGTTTCGCCGCCAGGGGCGGCGGCTGGTGCTGACCGAAACCGGTGACATGGTGCTCGACTACGCAGAGGAGATCTTCCGCCTCGGCACCGAACTGGAGGACGCTCTCAGCACGCGCTCGGCCGGCCGCGCCCTGCCCTTTCGCGTCGGCGTCTCAGATGTCGTGCCCAAGGCAATCGCCTATGTCCTGCTCGCCCCCTCGATCGCCCTGCCCGAGCCGATGCGCATCGTGTGCCGCGAAAACAAGCTCGACCAGTTGCTTGGGGAGCTGGCCGTCCACAAACTCGACGTGGTGCTGGCCGACAGCCCGCTTCCACCGCATATGGACGTGCGCGGCTTCAGCCACAAGCTGGGCGAGTCGCCGGTCAGCTTCTTTGCCACGCCGGCCCTCTCGGCCAGTCTCAAAGGCGCTTTCCCCGCCTGCCTGCATGGCGCGCCCATGTTGCTGCCGGGTGCCGATGCCGCGGTGCGGCGCCCCCTGCTGCGCTGGCTCGAAGATCACAAGGTGCACCCGCGCATCGTCGGCGAATTCGACGACAGCGCACTGATGAAAGCCTTCGGGGAAGCCGGCGTCGGCATCTTCCCCTCCGCCGACCTGATTTCCGACGAGGTCTGCAGGCAGCACGGCGTGCAACGCCTGGGCACGGCCGACAGCGTCAGGGAGTCCTTCTATGCGATTTCCGTGGAGCGCCGGCTGACGCATCCCGCAGTGCGCGCGATCAGCAATGCCGGCCCGATGCAATCGGACTCCACCGACACGACGCCATGAGGGTCAGACACGTCCAGCAGCATCAAGCGCAACGAAGCACACTGGAAGGCAGGTAAGGCCAAGGGAAGAATGGCAGAGACCGAGCCCGCCGATGAAAGCTGCTAGAATCCGCCGCTTTCGATGCGTGCTGTCTTGCCTGGTGCCGGGAGAGGGACTCGAACCCTCACACTGTTACCAGCGGCGGATTTTGAATCCGCTGCGTCTACCGATTCCGCCATCCCGGCAGGGAGGGGCACGCATTATCACTGAACTCGACCGATTGCGGCAAGCCGTTACTGTTAATTGATGCCTCTGACCCTCAACGATTTTGACTACGAGCTTCCACCCGAGCTTATTGCGCAGGCACCGCTTGCCGAGCGCAGCGCCAGCCGCCTGCTGATTGTGGGTGAGGCCCTCGACGACCGGCAGTTTTCGGACCTGCCCGACTACATTCGTCCCGGCGACCTGCTGGTGTTCAATGACACCCGTGTGCTGCATGCGCGCCTGCACGGCACCAAGACCTCGGGCGGCCAGATCGAGGTTCTGATCGAGCGCCCGGTGGGCCCGCACGAAGCGCTTGCGCAGATCCGCGCATCCAAGTCTCCCAAACCGGGCAGCACCCTGCGACTGGCAGATGCGTTCGACGTGACCGTGCTCGGGCGCGTGGGCGAATTCTTCCACCTCCGCTTCCCGGACGATGAAGACCTCGTCCAGTTGCTCGAACGCCACGGCAAACTGCCGCTCCCGCCCTATATTCAGCGTGCTGCTGGCGACGCCGACGAGAGCCGCTATCAAACGGTATATGCACGCTCGCCTGGCTCGGTGGCGGCGCCTACCGCTGGGCTCCACTTCGACGAGTCCGTGCTCAAGCGTGTCGCCGAGCGCGGCGCCAAGTGCGCCTGGCTGACGCTGCACGTGGGTGCAGGCACCTTCCAGCCAGTCAGGGTTGACGACCTCGGCGAACACCGCATGCACTGCGAGCGCTACGTGATTCCGCAGGAAACCGTAGACGCGATCGCCGCCACCCGCGCCGCCGGCGGGCGGGTGATCGCAGTCGGCACCACCAGCATGCGCGCGCTTGAAGCCGCTGCGCAGGAAGGCCCGCTCGCGGCAGGCAGCGGCGAGACCGAGATCTTCATCCTGCCCGGCTTCCGCTTTCGCGTGGTGGACGCCCTCGTCACGAACTTTCACCTGCCCAAATCAACCCTGCTGATGCTGGTCTCCGCCTTTGCCGGCATGGACATCATGCGGCAGGCCTATCGCCACGCAATCGCCCAGCGCTATCGTTTTTTCAGCTACGGCGACGCCATGCTTCTGACCCGGAACGACAATGCAGTTTGAACTCCTCACCACCAGCGGCAGCGCCCGCCGCGGCCGCCTGACCCTGGCTCACGGCGTGGTCGAAACCCCGGTATTCATGCCGGTCGGCACCTATGGCACGGTCAAGGCCATGACGCCGACGATGCTCGCAGACATCGGCGCCCAGATCTGCCTCGGCAACACCTTCCACCTGTGGCTGCGCCCGGGGCTCGATGTCATTGCGGCACACGGCGGCCTGCATGGCTTCATGGGCTGGGACAAACCGATCCTCACCGACTCCGGCGGTTTCCAGGTCTTCAGTCTCGGCGCCCTGCGCAAGATCACCGAAGAAGGCGTGAAGTTTGCCAGCCCGATCGACGGCGCCAAGCTCTTCCTCACGCCCGAGATCTCCATGCAGATTCAGCACACGCTGAACTCGGACGTGGTGATGATCTTCGACGAGTGCACGCCCTACCCTGCCACCCGCGATGAAGCCGCCAAATCGATGCGCATGTCGCAGCGCTGGGCGCAGCGCTCGCGCGACGAATTCGACCGCCTGGAAAACACCAACGCACTGTTCGGCATCGTCCAGGGCGGGATGTACGAGGACCTGCGCGACGAATCGCTGGCCGCACTCGATGAAATCGGCTTCCACGGCTTTGCCATTGGCGGCCTGTCGGTGGGCGAACCCAAGGAGGACATGCGCCGCATCCTCGCCCACACCGCACCGCGCCTGCCCGTGGGCAAACCGCGCTACCTGATGGGCGTGGGCACACCGGAAGACATCGTGGAAGGCGTGGCGGCCGGCATCGACATGTTCGACTGCGTGATGCCGACCCGCAACGCCCGCAACGGCTGGCTGTTCACCCGTTTTGGCGACATCAAGATCAAGAATGCCACGCACAAGCTTGATACCCGGCCACTCGACCCCACTTGCGACTGCTACACCTGCCAGAACTTCAGCAGGGCTTATCTTCACCATCTGCACCGCACCGGGGAGATTCTGGGCAGCATGCTCAACACGATTCACAATCTGCGCTACTACCAGACGCTCACCGCCGAACTCCGCGACGCCATTGCGGTCGATGGCTTCGCTGCGTTTGTCGAGCGCTTCCAGCGCGACCGCAATGCAGGCACCGTCTGATCCCCACCAAGGCAGCGCATGCTTCGCTGCTATAATTCAACGCTTTTTGCCAACTTTGGAGTAACAACGTGCTGATTTCCAACGCATACGCTCAGGCCGCAGGCGCCGATCCTACCGGTGGCCTGATGGGCATGCTGCCGCTGATCCTGATGTTCGTGGTGCTGTGGTTCCTGATGATTCGGCCGCAGATGAAGAAGGCCAAGGAACACAAGGCCATGGTTGAAGCGCTGGGCAAGGGTGATGAAGTCGTCACCGGCGGCGGCATCGCTGGCCGCGTCACCGAAGTGAACGACAGCTTCGTGCAGGTCGAGGTCGCGCCCAACACCGTTGTCGCCGTGCAGAAGAATGCCGTTGCCACGGTGCTGCCCAAGGGCACGCTGAAGGCACTCTGAGCATTGCCTGAACGGAGGCGGCGCTCTGCCGCCTCCGTACCGACACTCCCGCGCTGCCGAGGCGCAGGGGATGCCTTTTACGTTGTCCGGAAGACGGGTGCATGACCGGCCCATTTTCCGAGCAGCCTCATCCTCAACGCACTGCCCTCCACAATGAATCGCTATCCACTCTGGAAGAACATCCTCATCGGGCTCGTCCTGCTATGGGGCCTGATCTACACATTGCCGAACTTCTACGGCGAGGTGCCCGCGGTTCAGGTGTCGAGCGGAAAGGCCACGCTCAAGCTTGATCCCGCCTCCGTCACCGACCGCGTTGCCGAGGTGCTGCGCAGCGCCGGCATCGAGCACAACGGAATTTTCTCGGATGTCTCCGGCGTCCGCGCCCGCTTTGCCAGCACCGACATCCAGTTGCGCGCCAAGGACGCCATCGAGCGCGCCTTCAACCCCGATCCGCAGGATCCGTCCTACGTCGTCGCGCTCAACCTGCTGTCGGCCTCGCCGGCCTGGCTGACCTCGATTCACGCCTTGCCGATGTATCTGGGCCTCGACCTGCGCGGCGGCGTGCACTTCCTGCTTCAGGTGGACATGCCCGGGGCACTCACCAAGCGCCTCGACTCCACCACCGGCGACCTGCGTACCCTGATGCGCGACAAGAACGTGCGCCATGCCGGCATCACCCGCGAAGGCAATACGATTCACATCCGCTTCCGCGACAGCGCGCAGCGCGACGCCGGCCGCAGCGCCATCCAGGCCAGCACGACCGACCTCCAGCTGTCCGACCGCGACGACGGCAGCGATGACCTCAAGCTGGTGGCCACGCTGACGGCGCAGGCACAGCAGACCATGCGCGACTTCGCGATCAAGCAGAACATCACCACGCTGCACAACCGGATCAACGAACTGGGCGTCGCCGAGCCGGTGATCCAGCAGCAGGGTGCAGAACGCATCGTCGTCCAGTTGCCTGGCGTGCAGGATGTGGCCAAGGCCAAGGACATCCTCGGCCGTACCGCCACCCTCGAGGTGCGCATGGTCGACGACACCCCCGGCGCGGTCGAGGACGCCATTGCCGGCAAGGTGCCCTTCGGCACCGAGCTCTACACCGAGCGTGGCGGCTTGCCCCTGCTGGTGAAGAAGCAGGTGGTGCTGACCGGAGACCGTCTTACCGACGCCCAGCCCGGCTTCGACGGCCAGACCAACGAAGCGGCCGTGCACCTCACCCTGGATGCAGCCGGCGCCCGGATCTTCCGCGATGTCACCCGCGAAAGCATCGGCAAGCGCATGGCCATCCTGCTGATCGAGAAGGGCAAGGGCGAAGTGGTGACCGCACCGGTCATCCGCAGCGAAATCGGTGGAGGCCGGGTACAGATTTCCGGCCGCATGACCACCGCCGAAGCCAACGACGTTGCCCTGCTGCTGCGTGCCGGCTCGCTCGCAGCACCGATGGAGATCATCGAAGAGCGCACCGTCGGCCCCAGCCTGGGCGCCGAGAACATCGCCAAGGGCTTCAACTCGACGCTGTGGGGCTTCCTCGCCATCGCCGTGTTCATGTGCGCCTATTACGCGCTTTTCGGTGTGGTATCGACCATCGCACTGGCAGCCAACCTGCTGCTGCTGGTGGCCTTGCTGTCGCTGCTGCAGGCCACGCTGACCCTGCCGGGTATCGCCGCCATGGCGCTCACCCTGGGCATGGCCATCGATGCCAACGTGCTGATCAACGAGCGCATCCGCGAAGAACTGCGTAACGGCTCGAGCCCGCAGGCGGCCATTGCTGCCGGCTACGACCGCGCCTTCGACACCATTCTCGACTCCAACATCACCACCCTGATCGCAGGCATTGCGCTGCTGGTATTCGGTTCAGGACCGGTGCGCGGCTTCGCCGTGGTGCACTGCCTGGGCATCCTGACCTCGATGTTCAGCGCGGTACTGGTGTCGCGGATGATGATCAACCTGATCTACGGTCGTCAGCGCAAGGTGGAAAAGCTGGCGATCGGTCAGGTCTGGAAGCCGGGCAATAACTGAGCGGAAGACAAGGACAAGCAATCATGGAATTTTTCCGCATCAAGAAAGACATCCCCTTCATGCGCCATGCGCTGTTGTTCAACATCATCTCGTTGATCACCTTCGTGCTGGCCGTGTTCTTTCTCGCCACCCGCGGCCTGCATCTGTCGGTCGAGTTCACCGGCGGTACGCTGATCGAGGTCAGCTACACCGAAGCGGCGCAACTCGAGCCCATCCGTCAGGCGCTTGGCACCGAAGGCTACCCGGATGCCCAGGTGCAGAACTTCGGCAGCGCGAGCGATGTGCTGATCCGCCTGCCGAACCGCGAAGACCTCGATACCAACCGGGTGTCGGAGCGGGTCATGAGCACGCTGGCAACCATCGACGGCCCCACGGCCGAACTGCGCCGGGTCGAGTTCGTCGGCCCCCAGGTCGGCAAGGAGCTCGCCACCGACGGCGCGATGGCACTGCTGCTGGTGATCATCGGCATCATGCTCTACCTTGCCGCCCGCTTTGAATGGCGCTTCGCGGTGTCGGCCATCGTTGCCAACCTGCACGACGTAATCATCATTCTCGGCTTCTTCGCCTTCTTCCAGTGGGAGTTCTCGCTGCCGGTGCTGGCGGCCGTGCTCGCGGTGCTGGGCTACTCGGTGAACGAATCCGTCGTGGTGTTCGACCGCGTGCGCGAGACTTTCAAGAAGAAGCGCAGCATGACCACGCCCGATGTGCTCAACCACGCCATCACCAGCACCATCTCGCGTACCGTGATCACCCACGGCAGTACGCAGATGATGGTCCTGGCCATGCTGATCTTCGGCGGCGAAACGCTGTACTACTTCGCCCTCGCGCTGACCATCGGCATCCTGTTCGGCATCTACTCGTCGGTGCTGGTCGCCAGCCCGCTGGTGATGTGGCTCGGCGTCTCGCGCGAGCAGTTCATCAAGCCGAAGAAGGAAAAGGAAGAAGCCGTCGTCTGACGCTTCCTGCAGCACACATGACAAGGGCGCCGATTGGCGCCCTTTTTCATGCCACCCTGCCCGGCAGCGCCGGACTGCCCTGCATCAAACGGCAAACACCTGCTTCACCCGCAGCGTTTCGGCGCGCTCGATCAGACCGATCAGGCGGTCAATGTTCGGGTGCTTGCCGGGGTTCTGGCGCGCATCCTCGGTATGCTCGGCATACAGCTCCAGCCCCTTTGCGGCGGCTTCGGGGCTGATCGCGCCATGAATCTGCGCCAGATGGTTGTACACCGCCAGCGAGCCGCCCTGGCCGGGCTTGTTCTCGATCGTTCCCACGACTGCGTCCGCAGCGTCGATCAGATTGATTGCCGCCAGGTGGGACACCTTGGGCAGCTGCTTGAGGTTATCGGCAAAGGCCATGTTCACACTCCCTGTTTGATGGAAAACGCCACCCGGGGGTGGCGTTGAATGTCTTATCGTGCCGGGGCTCAAGACCCCGACACTTCGGCAACGCTCAGATGGCGCGGGCCAGTTCTGCGGCCTTGCCGATGTAGCTCGCCGGCGTCATCGCCAGCAGACGGTCACGCTCGCTCTGCGGAATCGCCAGCGTGGCGATGAAGGACTGCAGCGCCTCACGGGTGATGCCCTTGCCGCGCGTCATGGCCTTGAGCTGTTCGTAAGGGTTCTCGATCGCAAAACGACGCATGACGGTCTGCACCGGCTCGGCCAGCACTTCCCAGCAGTCGTCGAGGTCGGCCGCCAGGCGCGCCGGCTCGGCTTCGAGCTTGCCCAGACCGCGCAGCGCGCTGTCGATTGCCAGCACCGTATGACCAAAGCCCACGCCCATGTTGCGCAACACCGTGGAGTCGGTCAGGTCGCGCTGCATGCGCGACACCGGGAGCTTCTCCGAGAAGTGACGCAGCACCGCGTTGGCGATGCCGAGGTTGCCCTCCGCGTTCTCGAAATCGATCGGATTGACCTTGTGCGGCATGGTCGACGAACCCACTTCGCCGTCCTTCAGACGCTGCTTGAAGTAACCCAGCGAGATGTACATCCAGATGTCGCGGCAGGCGTCGATCAGGATGGTGTTCATGCGGCCGGTGGCGTCATACAGCTCGGCCATCGCATCATGCGGCTCGATCTGGATGGTGTAGGGGTTGAACTCCAGCCCCAGCGACTCGATGAAGCGGCGGTTGAAGCCCTCCCAGTCGAACTCGGGCCAGGCCGAAAGGTGGGCATTGTAGTTGCCCACCGCACCGTTGAACTTGGCGGTCAGCGACACCGCTGCGATCTGCGCGCGCGCCCGCATCAGGCGCGCGGCGATGTTGGCCATCTCCTTGCCCAGCGTCGTCGGGCTCGCCGGCTGGCCATGGGTGCGCGACAGCATCGGCAGATCGGCGAGCTGATGTGCAAGCTCGCGGAAACGGGCGATCACCTTGTCGACCGCCGGCAGCAGCACCTCGTCGCGACCGGCCTTGAGCATCAGCGCGTGCGAAGTGTTGTTGATGTCTTCCGAGGTGCAGGCAAAGTGGATGAACTCCGACACCTTCATCACCTCGGCGTTATGGCCGAGGCGCTTCTTGAGCCAGTACTCCATGGCCTTGACGTCGTGATTGGTGGTGGCCTCAATGGCCTTCACCGCCTCGCTGTCGTCCGGGGAGAAGCCCGCCACGACGGCATCGAGTTCAGCAACGGTTGCGGCAGAGAACGGCGCGATCTCCGCGAGGCCGGCGTCGGCCGCAAGGGCCTTGAGCCACTCCACCTCCACCCTTACCCGATTGCGGATCAGGCCGTGTTCGGAAAAATGGTCGCGCAAGCCCCCAACCTTGCCGTGATAACGGCCATCGAGCGGGGACAGGGCAGTAAGGGCAGAAACGGACATGACAGATTTTCCGGACAAAATGTTATTTTACCGCTCTGACCCCTGTCTTGGCCCGCTTTCGGGACAAGAAAGCCAACACCACCCACCGGCAAACCGTGGCGCCTGCGCCACCTTAACCGATGGTCATTCCAGGAGAATCACGCGCGTGAGCACTTCAGACGCCTATCGCATCGCCGTCGAAGCTGTCGCCGAATTCATTCCGGCACAGTCCAATCCGGACGAGGACCACTTCGTTTTCGCCTATCACATCACCATTCGCAACACCGGCACCGTGCCAGCACGACTGGTCAGCCGCCACTGGATCATCACCGACGGCACCGGCAAGGTTCAGGAGGTCCATGGTCAGGGCGTGATCGGCGAGCAGCCGCTGCTCGAACCGGGCGAAGTGTTCCGCTATTCCAGCGGCTCGGTGCTCGAAACGGCCGTGGGCACGATGCACGGCAGCTACCAGATGGAAGCAACCGACGGCCATCGCTTCGAAGCCGAGATCCCGCCCTTCATGCTGGCAATGCCGCGCGTACTGCACTGATTCGAAAGGTGCCGACCGTGCCGCCGGGCACGATGCTCAGTACAATGGTGTCAACGCGTGGAAGGCTTTCGGCGCGTCGCCGCCGGCCACCAGCGGATCGCAGCAAGGCACCTGAGTGCACGCGGAAGCGTCCGCTTTGCAGCGCCGGGCGCCCAGCAAAGGAGTCGTCACCATGAGCAAGCAAACGTCTATGACCGGCAGTGCTTCGCATGCAAGCGGAGGCGCGCCAGCCGCGGGACCGGCAGTCGACGAGATCGAGCGCGAGACCCGCAATGCTACCGGGGGCACCCCCGAGGAAATTTCCGAACGCGTCCGCGCCATCACCCTTCGGGCCCTCGCCGACGGCCATCTGAACGGTGATGAGATTCGTGGCGTGCTGGATGCAGTGGTAAAAGGCGCCCAGCAAGGCGCGGCCAACCGTGGCGGAGACGAGGCACAGGCACTCAGGCAGGCGATGACCGGCCTTGACGAGGCACTGGCATCCGCAGCGGAGGCCACCCAGCTTGCGCTGCAGGAGGCAGGAAAGCGCGGCGAAGCGTTTTCGCATCAGGTGCTCAAGCAGACACGCGACGAACTCTCCGCGCTTGAAACCCTGTTCATCGAAACCTTGGGCAATGCGGCACATAACGCCAGCGGCATTGCGCGGGCGACCCTGCAGGACCTGAACGACCACGCGCGCAGCAGCGGCACGGCGGTGGGCGGGCGCATCCGGAGCGCACTGTCCGAGCTCACTCAGAGCCTGGCCGACACCGCACGTGGCCAGGTCGAAGATGGTGCGCGTATCGTGCGCAACGAAGCCGCGGTTCTCGCCGGACTCGCTGCCGGCCTGCTCCGCGGCATCGCCGACCGCCTGCATCCGCAGACGGACGATAGCAGCAAGCCCACGCCACCCGACCAGCCCCGCTGATGTGGTCGGAGGCCGTCAGCGCAGTTCGCGACCTTGGCCGCCTGCATGACATTGCAAGTGTCCTGATTCGCTACGGCTTCGGCGATCTGGTGCGTCGCATCGGCATGGCCGGCGCACTCGAGCGCGCGGGCAAGGTATTGCACTGGCGCGCCCCGGATGAGCTCGCCCAGCTCGAGCCACCCGCCAGGGTGCGTCGAGCACTCGAGGATCTTGGCCCGACCTTTGTCAAGCTCGGCCAGATCCTCGCGACCCGCGTCGACCTGTTTTCGGCTGAGTGGACGACCGAGTTCAGCAAGCTGCAGGACGCCGCCCCCGCCCTGCCCTATGCCGACATCCACGCGCAACTGACGGAAGCCTTCGGCGAGGCGCCCGAAAACATCTTCCCGCGACTCGAGACCTCCCCGCTGGCCGCCGCCTCCCTGGCCCAGGTGCATCGTGCGTGGCTCGCGGACGGCACGCCGGTGGTGCTCAAGGTGCGCCGTCCGGGCATCCGTCCGGTCGTGGAAGCCGATCTGCGCCTGCTGGCCCGCCTCGCCGAGATTGTCGAAGCCGACGCCCCCGATCTGCGGCGTTACCGTCCACGCGAGGTCATACGCCAGTTCACCCGTTCCCTGCGTCGCGAGATGGATTTTTCCGCCGAGGGCCGCAGCGCCGAGCGCATCGCCGCCCGTTTCGCAGACCGTCCGGAAATCGTGCTGCCGCGCATCCACTGGCAATGGACCAGTGAACGGGTCAATGTGCAGGACTGCATCGAGGGCATTCCGGGGCGCAACCTCGCCGCTGTTGATGCCACCGGTCTCGATCGCAAGCTGCTCGCCTGCCGCGGTGCCAATGCGGTGCTGCAGATGATACTGGAAGACGGTTTCTTCCACGCCGACCCACACCCGGGCAATCTGTTCTACCTGCCGGGCAACCGCATCGCCTTCATCGACTTCGGCATGGTTGGCAGACTCACCGAAGAGCGCCGCTACCAGGTTGCGCGCCTGCTGCACGGCCTCGTTCGCCACGAAGCGGCGGCCGTGGCGGACATCCTGATCGACTGGAGTGGCGGCATGGAGGGCGACAGCGCGCCGCTGATGGACGAGATCGACGCCTTTGTCGATCAGTACCATGGCGTCCCGCTGAAGGCGCTCGATTTCAGCGCCATGCTTTCCGACCTGATCACGATCCTGCGCGATCACGGACTGGCCCTGCCTCCCGATCTCGCGCTGCTGGTGAAGACCTTCATCACCCTCGAAGGCCTCGGTCGCCAGCTCGACCCCGAGTTCGACATGGCGGGCGAGGCCACCCCGTTTCTGGAGAAGGTGCTGATCGCTCACGCCGCCCCGCTCGCGCTGGCCAGGCGCGGCTGGCGCACGCTCAACAGCGCCCTTGACCTGATTGCCGGGCTTCCTCAGGACCTGCGCCAACTGCTGCGGGCATCGCGCACCGGCCGGCTGAAGGTTCAGGTCGAGGTCGTTCCGCTCAAGCAGTTCGGTGAACGGCTGGACCGCGCAATCAGCCGTCTGGCACTGAGCATCGTGACCGCGGCACTGATCATCGGCTCGGCCATCATCCTGACGGTCGATAACGATGCCGCCCTGCCCGGCGGCATCTCATTTGGCTGGCTCGGCTTCGGCGCGGCCGTGCTGGGCGGTCTGTGGGTCCTGATCTCGATCTGGCGCAGCGGTGGCCGACACTGAGGCCTCGTCGTCGCAGTCCGAGCGCGCCCCACCGCAGCGCGCTCAGAACTCGACCTGCGCCCCCAGTTCCACCACCCGGTTGGGCGGAATGCCGAAATAGTCGGCCGCACTGCCGGCATTGCGAAACAGCACGATGAACAGCTTCTTCCGCCATCCGGCCATGCCCGAACTTGCGCGCGATACGAGCTTCTCGTGCCCGAGGAAAAACGAGGTGCTCATCAGATCGAATTCGAGCCCCTGCTGAGCACTCAGCGCCAGCGCCGCCGGAATGTCCGGCTCCTCCTTGAAGCCGTAGCGCACCAGCACGCGCCAGAAGCCGTAGTCCAGTTGCTCCACCTCCAGGCGCCGCTCGTCGGACACCCATGGCGTGTCTGCGGTTTCCACCTTCAGCAGCACCACCCGCTCGTGCAGAACCTTGTTGTGATAAAGGTTGTGCAGCAGGGTTCGCGGCACGCTCTCGAGCCAGTGCGTCAGAAACACGGCCGTCCCTGGCACCCTGGGCGGCGGGTCGTTGAACAGGGACGGAATGAAGATCTCGAGACGCATCGTATCCGCACGTGAGCGCTCCTCGAGCACGGCGCGACCGCGTTTCCAGGTTCTGAGCACGACGAAGATCAGCGCGCCAATCAGCAGCGGAAACCATCCACCGGCGACGATCTTGACCGCGGTGGCGGAAAAGAAGGCGATGTCGACCGTGATGAATACGCCAATGAAGGCGAGCGAGGTCGCGACGTTCCATCGCCACAGGGCGCGCACGACGACGAAGGCGAGGATGGTGTCGATCAGCATTGTCAGCGTCACGGCGATGCCGTAGGCGGACGCCAGCGCGCTCGACGAGCGGAAACCCGCCACGAGGGCGATCACCGCGCCCAGCAGCATCCAGTTGATGCCCGGCACGTAGATCTGGCCGATCTCCCGCTCCGAGGTGTGAACCATCAGCATCCGCGGCGCATAGCCAAGCTGTATCGCCTGCCGGGTGAGCGAGAACGCCCCCGAGATCACCGCCTGACTTGCAATGATCGTTGCCAGCGCGGACAGCGCCACCATCGGATACAGCAGCTGATCGGGCACCAGCAGAAAGAAGGGATTCCGGACGTTGTCGGGATGATCGAGAATCAGCGCTCCCTGCCCCAGATAGTTCAGGTACAGGGCGGGAAAGACGACAAAGAACCAGCTCAGCTTGATCGGCCGGCGGCCGAAGTGCCCCATGTCGGCATACAGGGCCTCACCACCGGTAATCGCCAGCACGACCGCGCCCAGCGCGAGCCACGCGATCAGTGGCTGAGTGGCGAAGAAGTGCGCCGCCCACCACGGACTGATGGCGCCGAGAATCTCTGGATGCAGACGAATGCCGTTGACGCCGAGCACGGCCAGCACCGCAAACCAGCACAGCATGACCGGGCCGAAAATTGCACCGACGCTGCCGGTTCCGCGGCGCTGCATCATGAACAGCCCGATCAGCAGGACGAGAGCGATCGGGAGCACGAAGGGGCGGAACGCCGGCGTGGCAATCTCGAGTCCCTCCACTGCGGAGAGCACTGAAATGGCGGGCGTGATCATGCCGTCGCCGTAGAACAGCGCGGCACCGAACACCCCGAGCACCGACAGCCACCATGCCTTGCGCCCCGGCTTCACCGCACGCAGCGCGAGCGAAGTCAGCGCCATGATGCCGCCCTCGCCGTCGTTGTCGGCACGCATGATGAAAAGCACGTACTTCGCCGAGACCACCAGCATCAGCGCCCAGAACACCAGGGACAGAATCCCGTAGACGTTTTCGGGCGTCACCGGCACGGCATGTTCGCCGTTGAACACTTCCTTCAGCGTATAGAGCGGGCTGGTGCCGATGTCGCCGTAAACGATGCCGATAGCCGACACCGCAAGCCCTGCGATGCCCGCTCTGGGTCCGTGACCTGCATTCACAGAAGGCTGACTCTGATCATGTGCCGACACCGTCGATCTCCGCGCGCTGTGCAATAGGCTGCTAAGGCGTGCCGCTCCGGCCCGTGCGGACCGCAGCAGGCGTTTCAAGCACCGCAGCATTCTGCACCAAGGCGGCGGCGAGCGCGAACGTGCGTGCCTGAAGTCTGCGCTCACGTCCGCCACGGGCAGCATGCCCCTTAACCATGAAAAAAACCGGACAGAGCGCTCGACGCGGTGTCCGGTTTGTGTGCTGCCGGGCTGGGCTGGATCAGCTGCGGTAGTCGGCGTTGATCTTTACGTAGTCGTAGGAGAAATCGCAGGTCCACACCGTGGCAGCCGCATCACCACGGGCGAGATCGATGCGCACGGTCAGCTCCGCTTCCTTCATGATCCGGGTGCCGGCTTCTTCAACATAGCTCTCAGCCCGCCCACCGTGTTCGGCGACCAGCACGGACTCTGCCGTGTTGCCGAGCCAGACGCGAAGCCTGGAGACATCGAGGTCGTCGATGCCCGCATAACCGATCGCAGCGAGAATCCGCCCGAGGTTGGGATCGGACGCAAAGAACGCGGTCTTGACCAGCGGCGAGTGGCCCACCGCATAGGCTACCTTGCGGCACTCTTCACGGCTTGCGCCGCCTTCGACGACGATGCTCATGAACTTGGTCGCGCCCTCGCCGTCGCGAACGATGGCCTGCGCAAGGCGGATCGACACGTCGACGATTGCATCGCGCAGTGCCGCGTAGTCGGCCGTGCTCGCGTCGGTAATCTCTGCGTTGCCGGCCTGCCCCGTCGCGATCACGATGAAGGAGTCGTTGGTCGAGGTATCACCATCGATGGTGATGCTGTTGAAGGACAGATCCGCCGCTTCGCGCGTCACGGCCTCCAGCAGCGGCTGACTGATCGCAGCATCGCAGGCGAGAAAACCGAGCATGGTTGCCATGTTGGGCCTGATCATGCCCGCGCCCTTGCTGATACCGGTGAGCGTGACGGTGCGCCCGCCCACGACGACCTGCTTCGAGATGCCCTTCGCCAGGGTATCGGTGGTCATGATCGCGTGCGCAGCGTCGAACCAGCCATTGGCGCGGAGATCGGACACGGCCTTCGGCAGACCGGCCACGAGGCGGTCAACCGGCAGCGGCTCGAGAATGACGCCGGTCGAAAACGGGAGCACCTGTTCCGCACCGATATCCAGCCGCGCCGCCACCGCTTCGCACGTCGTGCGCGCGTTGGCCAGGCCCGACTCGCCGGTGCCGGCATTTGCCACACCGGTGTTGATCACCAATGCACGAATGTCGCCGAGCGGCAGGTGCGTCTTGCACAGCTGAACCGGCGCTGCGCAGAAACGGTTCAGCGTGAACACGCCTGCAACACGGCTGCCCGGTGCAAGTTCGATCACGGTCAGGTCGCGCCGGTTGGCCTTGCGGATACCCGCTTCGGCAACACCCAGACGCACGCCGGCGACAGCGTTCAGCTCAGCCGGGTTCGGAGTCGTCAGATTTACAGCCATGGTGTTCTCCTGGACCGGCTCAGCTCAGCCTGCCGTGACAGTGTTTGTACTTCTTGCCCGATCCGCAGGGGCATGCATCGTTGCGCCCGACCTTCGGCCCGGCCGTGGCCGGCTGCGGGGCATCGCCGCCCGCTGCGGCCTTGCCAAGTGCCTCGTCGTAATCGGCGTGGTGATACTGCACGTTCTCGACGTCCGACTGCGGTTCGGCCTCATCGAGCTGCGATTCGGTACGAATCTGCACCGTCATCAGCAGCTTGCTGACATCGGCACGGACCGCATCGAGCAGGGTCTCGAACAGTTCGAACGCTTCGCGCTTGTATTCCTGCTTGGGGTTCTTCTGCGCATACCCGCGCAGATGGATGCCCTGACGCAGGTGATCCAGCGCCGCAAGGTGCTCCCGCCAGTGGGTATCGAGGCTTTGCAGCATCACATTGCGCTCGAACTGCTGCCACGCCACCGGATCGACCGTCGCGGTCTTGGCGGCATAGGCGGCTTCGGCCGCTTCGAGAATGCGCTTCAGAATCGCGTCGTCATCCAGGCTCGGCTCGGCCTTGATCCACTCGGCCACGTCCAGCTTGAGCTGGAAGTCCGCCGCGAGCGCCTGCTCCAGCGCGGGCACGTCCCACTGCTCTTCCACGGTGTCCAGCGGCACGTAGAGGCGGAAGGTGTCATGCACAACGCCCTGGCGCATCGCGGTGATCGTGTCGGAGATGCTCTCGCTCTCGAGCAGCTCGTTGCGCTGCTGGTAGATCACCTTGCGCTGATCGTTGGAGACGTCGTCGTACTCGAGCAGCTGCTTGCGGATATCGAAGTTGCGCTGCTCGACCTTGCGCTGCGCAGATTCCAGCGAGCGGGTGACCATTGCATGCTCGATGGCCTCGCCTTCAGGCATCTTGAGGCGGACCATGATCGCGTTCAGGCGCTCGCCGGCGAAGATCTTCATCAGCGGATCTTCAAGCGAGAGGTAGAAACGGCTCGAACCCGGGTCGCCCTGACGGCCCGAACGGCCGCGCAGCTGATTGTCGATACGACGCGACTCGTGGCGCTCGGTGCCGATGATGTGAAGACCGCCCGCGGCACAGACCTGCTCATGCACCTTCTGCCACTCCGCACGCAAGGTGGCGATGCGGCCCTCCTTCTCGCTTTCCGGAATGCTCTCGTCTTCACGCAGCAAGGACACCGGCTTCTCGATATTGCCGCCCAGCACGATGTCGGTACCGCGACCGGCCATGTTGGTGGCAATCGTCACCACACCGGGACGGCCGGCCTGAGCGACGATCTGGGCTTCGCTGTCGTGCTGCTTGGCGTTGAGCAGCTGATGCGCAATCTTGGCCTTGTTCAGCAGGCCGGACAGGTACTCGTTGGTCTCGATCGAGGTCGTACCCACCAGCACCGGTTGCCCGCGAGTGACGCAGCCTTCGATATCGGCGATCACCGCATCCCACTTTTCCTTGGCGGTACGATAGACCTTGTCGTTCTCGTCGCGCCGTGCGGCCGGACGATTGGTCGGAATGACGACCGTCTCGAGACCGTAGATGGAGTGGAACTCGAACGCTTCGGTGTCGGCCGTACCCGTCATGCCGGCGAGCTTGCCGTACATGCGGAAGTAGTTCTGGAAGGTGATCGAGGCCAGGGTCTGGTTCTCGGCTTGGATGCGCGCGCCTTCCTTAGCCTCGACGGCCTGATGCAGACCGTCGGACCAGCGCCGGCCCGCCATCAGGCGCCCAGTGAACTCGTCGACGATGACCACTTCGCCGTTCTGGACGACGTAGTGCTGATCCTTGTGATACAGCGCGTGGGCACGCAGCGAGGCGTAGAGATGGTGCACCAGCAGGATGTTGCCCGGCTCATAGAGGCCGCTGCCTTCCGGCAGCAGGCCCGTGCGCACCAGCAGCTGTTCGGCCGTCTCGTGCCCCTGCTCGGTCAGCAGCACCTGATGGGCCTTGAGGTCGACCGTGTAGTCGCCCGGCACGGTCACATCGTCGCCTTCGCCTTCCTGCTTTTTCAGCAGCGGCGCAACCTGGTTCATCTTCAGGTACAGCTCGGTGTGATCTTCGGCCTGGCCGGAGATGATCAGCGGCGTGCGCGCTTCGTCGATGAGGATCGAGTCCACTTCGTCGACAATGGCGAAGTTCAGTTTGCGCTGAACACGTTCGCCGGTGTTGTACACCATGTTGTCGCGCAGGTAGTCGAACCCGAATTCGTTGTTGGTGCCGTAGGTGATATCGGACGCATAGGCCGCCTGCTTTTCCTGGTGCGACATGCGCGACAGGTTGCAGCCGGTGGTCAGCCCGAGAAAACCGAAGATCCGGCCCATCCAGTCGGCGTCGCGGCTGGCCAGGTAATCGTTGACGGTGATGACATGCACGCCCTTGTCGGCGAGCGCATTCAGATAGGCCGGCAGCGTGGCGACCAGGGTCTTGCCCTCGCCGGTACGCATTTCGGCAATCCTGCCGTCGTGCAGCACCATGCCGCCAATGAGCTGCACATCGAAGTGGCGCATGCCGTGCACCCGCTTGCCCGCTTCGCGCACCACGGCAAAAGCCTCGGGCAGCAGCGCATCAAGCGTTTCGCCGTTTGCTACACGCTGCCTGAACTCGGCAGTCTTGCCTTTGAGCGCTTCGTCCGACAGCGCCGAGATCTCGGGCTCCAGAGCATTGATCCGACGAACGGTCTGCGAATACTGGCGGATCAGACGGTCGTTACGTGTACCGAATAATTTCTTGAGAAGGCCGGAGAACATGAGATGGGGTCGACGTCGATTCGGCAAAGCGGCGAGTTTATCATGTCGGACTGTCCTCCCATATTTCTCCCTCATTTAGCGACCCGAAACTCATGAGCAAGCTCCTGCAACGATACCTTGGCGCCGGCAATGCACTTGCCCGCCTGCAGGACCATGCAGCCCGGCTGCGCCGCCTGCAGACCGTCCTCGACGGCGGCCTGCCCCCCCAGTTCGCGCATGCGTGCAGCGTGGTCAATCTGAAGGATGACGTGCTGGTGATCGCCACCCGTGGCAGCGCCCTTGCAGTGCGCCTCAAGCAGATGGCGCCCTCCCTGATGGACCACTTCCTGCACGCGGGCTACCCGCTGCAGTCGATCAGGATCAAGGTGTCCACGCCCGAGGAGACCGTCGTACAACGCGCACCGACCGTGCGCACGGTGTCACCGGCGGCCAAGAATCAGTTGCGGGAATTTGCTGCGACGCTGCCCGAGGACTCACCGCTGCGCGATGCGCTCGAGCGGCTTGCGCGCCTCAGCAGGGAAAGCTGACAGAGCGTCAGATCATGGGCGCCAGCAGGCGCTCAAGGGCAAACAGGGACAGAAAGACGAAGAGTACGACGAGGCCGGCACGAAAGATCTTCCATGCCCACTGCCGATAGCGGCGGTTGCCGGTCAGCAGCCACAGCAGGATGGAGCCGGCAATCCCGAGCAGCAGCAGCAGGCCGACAACGCGCAGCACAAGCATCGCGGGGGCTCAGGTCGCCAGCGCGGCGTCGGCAAACTGATGCACGACAGCAGCAGGCGTAGCGGCTACTTTTTCGAAGGTCACGATCTCCCAGGCCGAAGCGTCTTCGAGCAGAACGCGCAGCACCTGGTTGTTCAATGCATGCCCGGCCTTGTGAGCCGAATAGGCGGCGAGCAGCGGATGGCCGCACAGGTACAGGTCGCCGATGGCGTCGAGGACCTTGTGCTTGACGAACTCGTCGGCGTAGCGCAGCCCTTCGGCGTTGAGCACGCGGTACTCGTCCATCACGATGGCGTTGTCGAGGCTGCCGCCCAGCGCCAGGCCGTTTGCGCGCATGAATTCGACGTCCTGCATGAAGCCGAAGGTGCGGGCCCGTGCCACATCGCGAATGTATGAATGTTCGGCGAAGTCGATATTGACCGACGTCGAGGTACTGTCGATCGCGGGATGGTTGAACACGATGGAAAACTGCAGCTTGAAGCCATCGTAAGGCTCAAGGCGCACCCACTTGTCGCCCTCGCGATACTCAACCGCCTTCTTGACCCGCATGAACCTCTTGGGCGCAGACTGCTCTTCGATGCCCGCTGACTGCAACAGGAACACAAAAGGACCGGAACTGCCGTCGAGAATCGGGATTTCGGGCGCATCGACATCGACGTGCAGGTTGTCGATGCCGAGGCCGGCCAGCGCCGACATCAGGTGTTCGACCGTACCCACTTTCTCACCGCCCTGCTCCAGTCCGGAGCACATCCGGGTATCGCACACGGCATAGGGATCGGCAGGCAGATCGAGCGGCGGATCAAGATCGACGCGGTGAAAGACGATACCCGTGTCCGGCGCGGCCGGACGCAGCACGAGATTGACCTTGCGTCCGCCGTGGAGGCCGACGCCGGTTGCCTTGACGATCGATTTAAGTGTTCGCTGCCTGATCATGTGTTTCATTCCCGTTTCACACCCGCAGTTTAGCACGCCCCAAATTTCCAGTTGCAGTGCACAAAAGAGACGGGCACCCGCGCGCGAACCGGAGGCGGCGGTTCGCGCGTGAGTGCCCGTGCGGGCCCGCAGGAAGCGGGATCAGTCTGCCTGACGACGCAGGAAAGCCGGAATGTCGTAGGTACCGACGCCGTTGTTGCTCATCGCATCGACGGTCGTACGGCGACCACTGCGCATCACGGCAGGCACGTCGAGATTGTTCATATCGACGCCGCTGTTCGGGCCGTAGGTACCCGTACCCTGCACCACCTGCATCACCGGCTGGCGAGCGGTAGCACGCGGCGTACCGAGACCGGTGGCGACGACGGTGATGCGGATGCGGTCTTCCATGCTGTCTTCAAACACGGTACCGTACTTGACGAAGGCTTCCGGTGCGGCAAACGCCTGCACCGTTTTCACCGCATCGCGCACTTCGGACATCTTCAGCGACTTGCTGGCGGTGATGTTGATCAGCACACAGCGTGCGCCGGAGAGCTCGGTCCCCTCAAGCAGCGGCGATACGGCTGCCTGCTCGGCGGCAATCCGCGCACGGTCCATTCCAGCGGCTTCTGCGGAGCCCATCATCGCGCGGCCCATTTCGGCCATCGCGGTACGCACATCCTGGAAGTCGACGTTGACCAGGCCCGGCACATTGATGATCTCGGCGATACCGCCAACGGCTGAACGCAGCACGTTGTCGGCCGAACGGAAGCATTCCTCGAAGCCGGCGTCGTCACCGAAGACGTCGAGCAGCTTGTCGTTGAGCACGACGATCAGCGAATCCACGTGGCGGGTCAGTTCCTCGACACCGCTCTCGGCCACACGAATGCGGTTCTCGAAGTCGAAGGGCTTGGTCACCACGGCAACGGCCAGGATGCCCATCTCCTTGGCGATCTCAGCCACGACAGGCGCAGCGCCAGTACCCGTACCACCACCCATGCCGCCGGTGATGAAACACATGTGCGCACCTTCCAGTGCGGCGGCGATCGCTTCGCGCGACTCCTGAGCTGCAGCGCGACCGGCCTCAGGCTTGGAGCCTGCGCCCAGGCCCGTAACGCCGAGCTGAATCTTGGTCGGGGCCAGACAGCGTGCGAGCGCCTGCGCATCGGTGTTTGCGGAGATGAAATCCACCCCTTTCACACCCTCGCGGATCATGTGGTCGACAGCGTTCCCGCCGGCGCCACCCACGCCGACCACCTTGATGATCGTTCCAACCGGCTCTTTCTCAATGATTTCAAACATTTGCCTCGCCTCCTTGATAAACGGCCCTGCTGCACTCAGAACGTCCGTTTAACCCGCATCTAGTATTAACTGTAAAGTGTAATACTAAATCTAGGTGTCAAAACAGACACTCATTCAAAATGACTGACTGCACCTGCAGTCGGTCAGAAATTTCGCTCGAACCATGACTTCATGCGTCCGAAAAACTGTTTCACGCCGCGCGTATCGCGCGCCTGCAAGCCTCTCCTGCGCTGCGCTGCGCCTTCGATCACCAGCCCCATCGCGGCCGCATAGCGCGGCTGACACACCACGTCGGCCAGGCCGCCGTCGTACTGCGGTGCACCGACCCTGACCGGCATGTGGAACACGTCCTCGCCCAGTTCGACCATGCCTTCCATGACCGCCGAACCACCGGTGAGCACGATGCCCGACGACAACAACTCTTCGTAACCGCTGCGACGCAGCTCCGCCTGCACAAGCTCGAAGAGTTCGGACACCCGCGGCTCGATCACATCTGCCAGACGCTGACGCGACAGCGGGCGCGGCGGACGATCGCCCACACCGGGCACCTCGATCATTTCCTCGGGATCGGCGAGGGTGTGCATCGCCACCCCGTGGCGGATCTTGATCTCCTCGGCCTCCGAGGTCGGCGTACGCAGCGCCATTGCGATGTCGTTGGTGATCTGGTCGCCTGCAACCGGAATCACCGCCGTGTGGCGAATGGCACCCTGGGTGAACACTGCGATGTCGGTCGTGCCGCCGCCGATATCGACCATGCACACGCCGAGTTCCTTCTCGTCCTCGGTCAGCACGGCGTAGCTCGACGCCAGCGGCTGCAGGATCAGGTCCATGACCTCGAGCCCGCAGCGACGCACGCACTTGACCACGTTCTGAGCGGCCGACACGGCGCCAGTGACGATGTGCACCTTGACCTCCAGCTTGACGCCGCTCATGCCGATCGGTTCGCGCACACCTCCCTGGCCATCGATGATGAATTCCTGGGTGAGGATGTGCAGGATCTGCTGTTCGGCCGGAATCGGCATCGCACGCGCGACCTCGATCACCCGCTCCACATCCATCGGCGTGACTTCCTTGTCCTTGATCGCCACCATGCCGTTGGAGTTGAAGCTCTTGATGTGGCTGCCGGCAATGCCGGTGTAGAGATCATGGATCTTGCACTCGGCCATCAGTTCGACTTCCTGGATCACCCGGGAAATCGCATCGACCGTGGCTTCGATATTGACCACCACACCACGCTTGAGGCCGTTGGTCGGCTGCGTGCCGAGGCCGACGACATTGAGTCGTCCGTCAGGGCGCACCTCGGCCACCATGCAGGTGATCTTGGACGTGCCGATATCGAGACCGACGATCAGTTCTTTGAAATCCTTGCTCATTTCTTGCCTTTCGTTGCCTGGTTCCGGCCGACCGGCACGGCATCAATGGGAGTCAATGCAAAACCGCCCGGGTAGCGGAGATCCGCCACGGCGACCTGTAATCCGATGGAGTCCCGAACTTCGGGCCAGGCGGCGACGAAGCGCTTCAACCTGGCCTCGAGGGGGACACGCTCCTGCTCGCGCCCGAGCACGATGAGCACGCCGTTATCAAGTTTGAGCTGCCAGGCCTCGCGCGCCGACAACATCAAGCCCATCAGCGACGCGCCCATCGGCTTCAGCATTCCGGAGTAGGTCTCGTAGCGCGCCAGCAGCGTCGCTGCCGAACCTTGCGGGCCGGAGAACGCAGGCATGCGGGCATCGCTCGATGCGGTAAACACCTCGCCCTGACGGTTGACCAGACGCGTGTCGCCGCTCTCGGTCGCCGTCCAGTACGCAACCGCCTGGTGTTCCTCAAGGCGCAGTTCGATGCCGTCTGGCCAGCGCCTGCGCACCTCGGCACGCCGCACCCAGGGCAGCTTCTCGAACGCCGAGCGCACCGAATCAAGCTCAATGGTGAAGAAATTGCCGCGGATCGCCGTGCGTGCCACGTATTGCAGCTGCGCCTCGGTCACCTGTCCCGGCGGGGTCAATACCACCAGCTCGCGCAGCGGAAACAGCGGCCGCGACAGAAACCATGTCACCAGCGCCCAGCCCAGACCGATGGCTGCGAACAGCATCAACACGTCGGAGAACAGATCGAGCAATGCCGGACGATTCCACAGCCCACGGTCGTCGCGCGCGTTCGTCCGCTGCCCGGCCTTGCGGGCAGGTGCTGCAGCGGATCGCATGCGCGCTTCAGCCAAGGCGGGCTCCCTTGAGCAGTTCAAGACAGAGGGCCTCGAAGGAGAGGCCCGCAACACTGGCCGACATCGGCACCAGCGAATGCCCGGTCATGCCGGGCGAGGTATTCATTTCCAGCAGGTAGGGCTTGCCGTCTTCGGTCAGGATCAGGTCTGCGCGGCCCCAGCCACGGCATCCGAGCACACGTGCGCTCTTCATCACCAGCGCCTGCAGCGCCTGCTCCTCGGCTTCGGGCAGGCCGCAGGGACAGTCGTAGCGGGTGACGTCGGTAAAGTACTTGTTCTGGTAGTCGTAATTGCCATCGGGCGCGACGATGCGCACCAGCGGCAGAACGCGATCCTCGAGGAAGGGAGCGGTGAGCTCCTGACCGGACACGAACTCCTCTGCGATCACCAGGCTGTCGTAGCGTGCGGCCAGCTCCCATGCGGCCCTGAGCTGAGCGGCCTCGACCACCTTGGTGGCGCCCATGCTCGAGCCTTCGTGCGCGGGCTTGACGAAAATCGGCAGCCCGAGGTCTGCGACCACCGCGGCCCAGTCGGTATCGGCGTCAAGAATGGCGTAACGCGGCGTGGGCAGACCGGCCGCCAGCCACACCATCTTGGTCCGCCACTTGTCCATCGAGATCGCGGAAGCCATGACGCCGCTGCCGGTATAGGGGATACCCATGAGTTCGAGCGCGCCCTGCACCGTGCCGTCTTCGCCACCGCGTCCATGCAGGGCGATGAACACACGGTCGAAGCCTTCTTCCTTGAGGATGTGCAGATCGCGCTCGGCCGGATCGAAAGCGTGCGCATCGACCCCGGCGTGCTGCAGTGCTGCGAGCACGGCTGCGCCGGACATCAGCGATACCTCACGCTCGGCGGACGAGCCGCCGAACAGCACTGCGACCTTTCCGAAGCGCGCCTTCACGACTGATCCTCGCTGTTGCAGAGCTTGCCGGGTACGGCGCCGATGCTGCCGGCACCCATGGTGATGACCACATCGCCGTCCTGGGCGAGGTCGAGCATGGCCTGCGGCATGTCGGCGACATCCTCGATGAACACCGGCTCCACTTTTCCGGCCACACGCAGGGCGCGGGCCAGACTGCGCCCGTCGGCCGCCACGACCGGCGCTTCGCCGGCGGCATAGACTTCGCTCAGCAGGAGCGCATCGACCGTCGACAGCACCTTGACGAAATCCTCGAAGCAGTCGCGGGTGCGGGTAAAGCGGTGCGGCTGGAAGGCCAGCACCAGGCGACGGTCGGGGAAGGCGCCGCGCGCGGCTGCAATGGTTGCAGCCATCTCGACCGGATGGTGGCCGTAGTCATCGATCAGGGTGAAGCTGCCGCCGTTTGCGAGTGCGATTTCGCCATAGCGCTGGAAGCGGCGGCCAACGCCGCGGAACTCCGAAAGCGCCTTGATGATGGCTGCGTCCGGCACCTGCACTTCGGTTGCGACCGCAATCGCGGCAAGCGCGTTGAGCACGTTGTGCAAACCCGGCAGGTTGAGTTCGATCGGCAGGCGCGAAGTCGTGCCATTGACGCGGACCGCGTCAAACTTCATCCGCCCGTTCTCCGCGCGGATGTTCTCGGCACGGATGTTGGCCGTCTCCGACAGCCCGTAGCGCACCACCTGCTTCGACACCAGGGGCATGATCGAGCGCACGTGCGGATCGTCCTCGCACAGCACGGCCACACCGTAGAAGGGCAGGCGCTGGAGGAAATCCACGAAGGCCTGCTTCAGGCGGGCGAAGTCGTGGCCATAGGTATCCATGTGATCCGCATCGATGTTGGTCACCACCGAGATCACCGGGCTCAGCATCAGGAAGGACGCGTCCGACTCGTCGGCCTCGGCCACCAGAAAGTCGCCCTTGCCCAGTCGTGCATTGGCGCCTGCCGCATTGAGGCGGCCGCCGATGACAAAGGTCGGATCCATCCCGCCTTCGGCAAGAATGCTGGCGACCAGCGACGTCGTCGTGGTCTTGCCATGGGTGCCGGCAATGGCGATGCCGCTCTTGAGCCGCATCAGCTCTGCCAGCATCTGGGCACGCGGCACGACCGGAATGTGACGCGCACGCGCAGCGATCACCTCGGGGTTGTCGTTCTTGACTGCAGTGGATACGACCACGGCGTCAGCCGCCTCGACGTTGGCCGCGTCGTGACCGAGCACCACGCGCGCACCTGCGGCCTTCAGCCGGCGCGTCGCTGCGCTTTCGCTCAGATCCGAGCCGCTGACCCGGAACCCGAGGTTAACCAGCACTTCAGCAATGCCGCTCATGCCCGAGCCGCCAATGCCGACGAAATGAATGTTCTTTACCTTGTGCTTCATTTTTCTTCCCCGCCTGCCAGTTCCTCGCAGATACGGATGACTGCCTCGGTGGCGCGCGGCTTGGCCAGCGCCCGGGCATGTTCCGCCATCTGCAACAGGCGCGTTCGATCGAGACTGACGAGAATGCCGGCCAGTCGTTCGGCGTTGAGTTCTGTTTGCGGCAGCAGGTAGGCCGCACCGTTTTCGGCGAGGAATCCAGCGTTGCCGGTCTGGTGGTCATCGACCGCGTGCGGAAAGGGCACAAGCAGGCTCGCCGCCCCGACCGCAGCAAGTTCGGCCACGGTAAGCGCCCCCGAGCGCGAGATGACCAGGTCCGCGGCCGCATATTCCCCGGCCATGTCCTGAATGAAGGGACGCAGATCACCTTCGACACCTGCGCCCGCATAGGCGGCACGCAAGGCCTCGATCTGCTTCTCGCCCGCCTGGTGCACCACGGTGGGACGGACTGCGGCGGGAATCCGGGCCAGGGCCTGCGGCAGCGTCTCATTGAGCACCGCAGCGCCGAGGCTGCCACCGACCACCAGCAGACGCAGCGGGCCTTCCCGTCCGGCGAATCGCTCGGCAGGTGGCGCAACCGCGCTGATCTCCGTACGCACGGGATTGCCGACCCAGCCTGCCTTCCTTAAGGCATGCGGAAAGCCGGACAGCACCTTGTCCGCGACCATTGCCAGCACCCGGTTGGCAAGACCCGCCACCGAGTTCTGTTCGTGCAGCACCAGCGGCCTCCCAAGAAGCACCGCCATCATGCCGCCCGGGAACGTGATGTAGCCGCCCATGCCGATCACGACGTCCGGCCGGACACGGCGCAGTTCGCGCAGCGCCTGCCAGAATCCCGACAGCAGATTGAGCGGAAGCATCAGCTTGCGCATCAGCCCCTTGCCACGCAGCGCACCGAAGCGGACCCACGCGGTGTCGTAGCCGTAGGTCGGCACGATGCGCGCCTCCATGCCATCAGGATTGCCCATCCATACGATGTGCCAGCCCTTCGCCTTGAGCGCCTCGGCGACCGCCACACCGGGGAAGATATGGCCGCCTGTGCCGCCAGCCATCATCAACAGGGTTTTCATGACCCGCCTCCCCGTTTCATTTGCCTGACTTCCCAGTCGATCCGCAGCAGAATGGCGAGCGCCAGGCAGTTGGCCACGATGCCGGAGCCACCGAAGCTCATCAGCGGCAGGGTCAGCCCCTTTGTCGGCAGCAGGCCGGTGTTCACACCCATGTTGATGAAGGACTGGACGCCCATCCACAGACCGATGCCCTGCGCCACCAGGCCGGAGAAATAGCGCTCGAGCTTGATTGCCTCACGACCAATGACGAAGGCGCGCTGAATCAGGATCGCGAACATGCCGACGACCACGACCACGCCGACAAATCCGAGCTCTTCGGCAATCACCGAGAGCAGGAAGTCGGTATGCGCTTCGGGCAGGTAGAAGAGCTTCTCGACGCTCGCACCGAGGCCGACGCCGAACCATTCGCCGCGACCGAAGGCGATCAGCGCATGCGACAGCTGATAGCCCTTGCCGAATGCGTCCTGCCACGGGTCCATGAAACCGAAAATGCGCTCGCGCCGATAGGGTGAGGTCCAGATCAGAATCACGAAACCGATCAGCGCCACGACGCCGAGCAGCGCAAACACGCGGATATTCACGCCGCCGAGGAAGAGCACACCGAACGCAATCGCGGTGATCACCACGAAGGCGCCGAAGTCGGGCTCGCGCAGCAGCAGGAAACCGACGAAAAGGATGACCATCATCATCGGCAGGAAGCCGCGCTTGAAGCTGCCCATGGCGTCGAGCTTGCGCACCGTGTAGTCCGCCGCATAGATCGCGGCAAACACCTTCATCAGCTCCGAGGGCTGCAGGTTGACCGGACCAAGCGACAGCCAGCGCTGAGCGCCATTGACCTCGCGCCCGACACCCGGAATCAGCACCACGATCAGCAGCACCACGCCGCCCACGAACAGGGCGGGCGCGAGCCGCTGCCACTGTGTCATCGGCAGCTGGAACGCCACCAGCCCGACACCGATGCCGACCGCAAGAAAGACCGCATGGCGCATCAGGAAGTAATGCGACTGGTTGCCGGTAAAGCGGCTGCCCTCGGCAATCGCGATCGAGGCTGAATACACCATCACCAGGCCAAGCAGCAGCAGGCCGACTGCGGACCAGATCAGCAGCAGATCGAGCTCACGAGCCGGTGCCGACGGCCGCATCATGCGCGCGACCGTGCGTGCCCCGGCGCTGCTGGTGCGCGGCGTACGGGAGGCAAACATTCCGGCGAGCGCGGCTGAAATCTTCATCGGGCGCTGACCCCCGGCAGCCTGCGCACGGCCGCGACAAAGACGTCGGCACGATGCGCATAGTTGCGGAACATGTCGAGGCTGGAGCAGGCCGGTGAGAGCAGCACCACATCGCCTGGTTGGGCCAGCTGCGCAGCACGCTCAACAGCCGCATCGAGTCTGTCGGCATGCTCGAGCGGGACGCCGCATCCCGCGACACCCGCCTCGATCCGTGCTGCATCACGTCCAATGAGCACGGCAGCACGAACATGACGCGAGAACGGCTCTGCAAGCGGCGAGAAGTCCTGCCCCTTGCCATCACCGCCGGCGATCAGCACGACCGTGCCGGCAAGACCGTCCAGCGCTGCAACCGTGGCACCGACGTTCGTGCCCTTGGAATCGTCGTAGAAGCGCACGCCGTCGTCACGTTCGGCGACCAGTTCAACCCTGTGAGGGAGACCGCGGAAGGCGCGCAGCGCTGGCAGCAGGGCCTGCGGGTCCAGACCAAGACCGGCTTCGCACAAGGCCAGGGCTGCCATCGCATTGGCCGCATTGTGGCGTCCGGCGATCGGCAACGCGGCCAGCGGAATAAGCCGCTCGTCACCACGCTCAAGCCAGTCTTCACCGGCCTGACTGATCAGGCCGTAATCGTCGGCACACTGCGGCGCCGACGTTGAAAAGCCGAGCACTCTCCGCCCCGGGCGCGCCATAGCCAGCACGCGTTCGTCGTCCCGGTTAAGCACCTGCGCACCCTTGCCCTCGAAGATCTTCGCCTTGGTCGCAGCGTAGGCTTCGAGATCGGCGTAGCGGTCGAGGTGGTCGTCGGTCACGTTGAGCACGGTCGCTGCATCCGGATCGAGCCCTTCCATGGTTTCGATCTGGAAGCTCGACAGTTCGAGCACCCAGCACGCGGGCAGATCTTCGCCGCGGTCGAGGCGGTCCATGAGCACGTCGAGGGCGGCCGGACTGATATTGCCCGCCGCGACGGCATCCATGCCCGACGCTGCGGCCAGTGCCGCGGTCAGCGCGGTCGTGGTGGTCTTGCCGTTGGTCCCGGTGATGGCGATGACGCGGGTCTCGTCCCTCACACCGAGGTCGCGCAATGCCGCAGCGAGCAGGCTCATCTCGCCGGTGACCGGCAGGCCCCGGCGCGTAGCTTCGGCAATCACGCCCGTGCGGGGGTCAAGGCCGGGACTGACCGCAAGCAGATCGACACCTTCGAGCACTTCATTTCCGAAAGCACCCGTGATGATCTCGGCCAGCGGCACGTCCTGCTGCAGGGTATCGAGACCGGGCGGCCGCTCGCGACTGTCGGCCACGCGCAGCCGTGCGCCCTGGCGCCCGCACCAGCGTGCCATCGCGAGACCGGATTCACCCAGCCCGAGTACCAGAACGTGTTTAGCTGCGAACGTGCTCATCTCAGTTTCAGCGTCGACAAACCAAACAGCACCAGCATGATGGTGATGATCCAGAAGCGGACCACCACCTGCGTTTCCTTCCATCCACCCAGCTCGTAGTGGTGATGCAGCGGCGCCATGCGGAAGATCCGCTTGCCACCGCTGATCTTGAAGTACAGCACCTGCACCATCACCGACAGGGTTTCAGCAACGAACAGTCCGCCCATGATGAAGAGCACGATTTCCTGACGCACGATGACGGCGATGGTCCCGAGCGCCGCGCCCAGCGCCAGCGCACCGACGTCGCCCATGAACACTTCGGCCGGATAGGCGTTGAACCACAGGAAGCCGAGCCCGGCACCGCAGATCGCGCCGCAGAACACCGCGAGCTCGCCTGCACCGGCGACATAGGGCACGCCGAGATACTTCGAGAAGCCGACATGCCCGGCAACATAGGCAAAGATCGCGAGTGCGCCGGCCACCATCACCGTTGGCATGATTGCGAGGCCGTCGAGACCGTCAGTCAGGTTGACCGCGTGGCTGGTGCCGTTGATGACGAAATAGGTCAGCGCGATGAAGCCGAAGACGCCCAGCGGATATGTCACGGCCTTGAAGAAGGGCACGATCAGTTCGGTTTCAGCTGGCGTGCTCGCGGTCACACCCAGGAAGATCGCCGCAGCCAGCGCAATCAGCGAGGTCCACAGATACTTCCAGCGGCTGGCCAGCCCCTTGGGGTCACGGTGCACCACCTTGCGCCAGTCATCCACCCAGCCCACGGCACCGAAGCCGAGCGTCACGAACAGCGTCACCCAGATATAGCCATTGCTGAGATCGCCCCACAGGAAGACGGTGACCGCAATCGACAGCAGGATGAGGGCGCCGCCCATTGTCGGCGTACCGGTCTTGGTCAGGTGTGACTTCGGACCATCGTCGCGCACCGCCTGACCGATCTTCTTCGCGGCCAGCCAGCGGATCACGCCCGGCCCTGCCATCAGGGAAAGCGCGAGCGCAGTCAGCGCGGCCAGCACGGTGCGCAACGTGATGTAGCCGAAGACATTGAAGCCGCGGATATCCTGACTGAGCCAGAGCGCGAGTTCGTGCAGCATATTAGGAACCTGTTTCCGTACGAGGGGCGGTATTGTGCAGTGCAGCGAGCGCATCCGCCACACGTTCCATGCGCATGAAGCGCGAGCCCTTCACCAGCACCACCGAATCGGCATCGAGTTGCCCGGCAAGCGCTTCGACCAGGGCCTCGACGCTGCCGAAATGGGCACCACCTTCGCCGAAGTTGCGCGCGGCCACCGCGCTCACATCACCCAGTGCGTAGAGCCCGTCGACACCCTTGCTCTTGGCATAGCCACCGATTTCGTCATGCACCTGAGCGCTGGTCTCGCCGATCTCGCCCATGTCGCCCAGCACCAGAAACGTATGCCCGGGCGTCAGCGCCAGAACGTCGATCCCTGCGCGCACGGAATCGGGGTTGGCGTTATAGCTGTCATCCAGAATGACCGAACCGTGCGGCCCGGAGCGACGCTGCAGACGTCCCTTGGTCCCAACGAAATCGGCCAGCCCTTCGACCACCGCCTCCAGTGCGGCGCCGGCTGCGAGGCAGGCTGCCGCCGCCGCAACGGCATTGCGTGCGTTGTGAAGACCCGGCACCTGCAGCACGATCCCGACCCGCCCCTGCTGAGTGTCGAGTTCGAGCTGCGATCCGAGGCCGTGGAGGGTACACCGGCCGCGCACGTCCGCTGCCTCGTCGATACCGAATGTCACAATCCTGTGACCGGCGTTGATCTCCCGCCAGTAGTCCGCGTGCGCATCGTCGGCGTTGATGATCGCCACGCCATCGGATCTGAGGCCCTGGTAGATGCTGCCTTTCTCGCGCGCCACTTCGGTCAGCGAGCCCATGCCCTGCAGGTGTGCCCGCTGTGCGTTGTTCACCACGGCCACGGTCGGACGGGCGAGGCCGGTCAGGTAGGCAATCTCGCCCGGACGGTTCATCCCCATCTCGATCACGGCCGCACGATGGTGGTCACGCAGCTCAAGCAGGGTCAGCGGCAGGCCGATGTCGTTGTTCAGGTTGCCCCGCGTCGCCAGCACGGCATCGCCACCCGCGCCGTTCAGGGCTGCGTCCGCCCGCATGATGGCTGCGCACATTTCCTTTACCGTGGTCTTGCCATTGCTGCCGGTCACGCCGATCAGAGGCAGGTCGAAACCGGCACGCCAGGCGGCTGCAAGCGTGCCGAGTGCCAGCCGGGTGTCGTCCACGATCACCAGTGGCAAGGGCGCGCCCGGGTGCATTTCCGCCCAGCGCGAATCCACCAGTGCGGCGGCGGCCCCGGCGGCAGCGGCGACATCGATGAAATCGTGCCCGTCGAAGCGGTCGCCGCGCAGGGCAACGAAGAGCTGCCCGGCCTGCAGATTACGGGTATCCGTTCCAACCGACTCGAAGCGCGCGACACCGATGACCCGGGCATCCCGGGTGGCAAGGGCGCGCACCGCGTCCAGCAGCGTCATCATGTGTTGCTCCCCCCGTTCCATTCGCGCAAGGCCGCACGGGCATGTTCAAGATCAAGGAAGGGCAGGCGCGTGCCGTGGACTTCCTGATAGGGCTCATGCCCCTTTCCAGCAAGAAGGATCACATCGTCAGCGCCGGCCTCCGCAACCGCCGTCCGGATCGCCAGCGCGCGGTCAACGATGCTCTCCGCACCGGGACCTGCGCCCTCCATGATTGCGTCGATGATCTGCTGCGGATCTTCGCTGCGCGGGTTGTCACTCGTTACCACGACACGGTCGGCAAGTTCGCGCACCACCTCTCCCATCATCGGCCGCTTGCCGGGGTCTCGGTCACCGCCACAGCCAAACACGCAGATCAGCCGTCCGCTGCGGGTACGCACCGTACCGCGCAAGGCCTCGAGCACTTTTGCCAGCGCATCCGGAGAGTGCGCATAGTCAATCACGATCAAGGGCTCTCCCACGCCACCGACGAGTTGCATGCGGCCTTCGGGCGGCGTCAGCCTGGCCGCCACGTGCAGTGCTTCATCCAGTGCTACGCCACGGGCAATCAGGGCGCCGATGACGGCAAGCAGGTTGGACACGTTGAAGGGGGCCACCATGCGCACCTGGAGATCAAACTTGCGGCCCTCCCAGAGCACGGTGAAACGCAGGCCGGAAACAGTGGCTTCAAGGCGGTCGCCGATCAGCACGCGAGCGCCCGGTACCGCGTCTGCATTCGAGGCGATGCGGGTGTAGCCCAGCACGCGCCGCCCCTCGGCAAGCAGACGGCGCGCCTGCATCAGGCCGAAGGCATCGTCGAGGTTGATCACCACTTCGCCAACACCCGGCAGATCGAACATGCGGGCCTTGGCGGCCGCATAGGCATCCATCGTGCGGTGATAGTCGAGATGGTCCCGCGACAGGTTGGTGAAGATTGCCACGTCGAAGCGGGCACCATTCACCCGCCCCTGGTCGAGCCCGATCGAGGACACTTCCATCGCGGCCGCACCCGCACCGCCCGCCACAAAGCCGGCCAGCAGACGATGCAGATCGAGCGCGTCCGGGGTGGTATTGGCACTTGCCGACAGCTGGTCGACAAAGCCGCAGCCCAGCGTGCCGACGATGCCGCAGCGGCAACCGAGTTCATCCAGCGCCCGCGCCAGCCACTGGCTGACCGTGGTCTTGCCATTGGTGCCCGTCACGCCGGCGAGCCAGAGTTTCTCCGAGGGACGCTCGTAGATTTCGTGCGCCAGATGTCCGGCCAGTTCGCGCAGGCCATTGACCGCGATGAGCGGGCGGGCACCCGTGGCGCACTGAAAGCCGTCACTGCCTTCGTAAAGCACAGCAGCAGCACCCGCGGCGACGGCGGAGTCGATGAAGCGACGGCCGTCGGTCGCGTAGCCCGGCCACGCCGCAAAGACGTCGCCCGCGCCAACGCGGCGCGAATCGGCGGTGATGCCCGCGGGCGTGACGCCCTGCATGCGCAGCTGTTCGAGGATCGCCTGGGCCTGCTCGCTCACATGCTCTCCCGCACGGTGGTCGGGGCTTCTGCACCTTGCTTGCGGGCAAGTTGCAGTGGCGTGATGGGCGCATCGGGCGCCACACCCAGTGCGCGCAGGGAGCCTTCGACGATACGGGCAAAGACGGGGGCAGCAACTGCACCACCGTAATGCGCGCCGGTTGGCTCATCGATCATCACCGCGACGACCAGCCGCGGACGGGAAACCGGTGCAAGACCGACAAACGAGGAGATGTACTTCTTGACGTACTGTCCACCCTCAAGCTTGTATGCGGTGCCGGTCTTGCCGGCAACGCGATAGCCAGGCACCTGGGCCTGGGGCGCCGTCCCACCGGGCCCGGCAGCCAGCTCAAGCATGGCCCGGACCTCTCTTGCCACCTGCGGCGAGAAAACACGCTTCGGGGCCGCTTTTGCCGTGTCGACCCGGGTCAGCGACAGCGGCAGCAGATCGCCATCTCGCGCGAAAGCGAGATATGCGTGCGCGACCTGAATCAGACTGACCGAAATCCCGTGTCCATAGGACATCGTGGCCTGCTCGATCGGACGCCATGACTTGGCCGGGCGCAGGCGGCCCGCCGCTTCACCCGGAAATCCGAGGCTGAGCTGCGAGCCGAAGCCAAGCCCGTCCAGCAGGCGCCACATCTCATCCGGGCTGAACTGCAGCGCCATCTTGACGGTGCCGACGTTGGACGACTTCTGGATGACCTCGGCAACCGTCAGGACGCCATGAGGATGCGCGTCGCCGATCGTTGCAGTGCCGATCGTCATGCGGCCCGGACTGGTATCGATCTTGGTCGCGGCCTTGAACTTGCCACTCTCGAGCGCAAGCGCGGCGACGAAGGGCTTCATGACCGAACCCGGCTCGAAGGTGTCGGTGAACGCCCGGTTCCGCAACTGGGCCCCGGTCAGGTTGGCGCGATTGTTCGGATTGAAGGTGGGGGCGTTGGCCAGCGCCAGCACTTCGCCGGTCTGCACATCCACGACGACGACGGCGCCCGCCTTGGCGCGGAATTTCTGCATGGCTTCGCGCAAGGCCGAGTAGGCGAGATACTGGATCTTGCCGTCCATCGCGAGCACGACGTCCTCGCCATCTCGCGGCGGCCGGATGGACTCGACGTCCTCGACGACCTGCCCGCGACGATCCTTGATCACCCGCCGCGAACCGGGCTGACCGGCAAGCTGAGCCTCGTACGCGAGCTCGATGCCTTCCTGGCCACGGTCTTCGACGCTGGTGAAACCCAGCATGTGGGCGGTCACCTCGCCACCCGGGTAGAAACGGCGATATTCACGCTGCTGATGGATGCCCGGGAGCTTGAGCTCGGCGATACGCTCGGCCACATCGGGTGAGAGCTGACGCTTGAGGTAGGCGAAGTCACGACCCGACGCCAGCTTGGCATTGAGTTCGGGCACATCCATCTCAAGCAGCTTTGCCAGCTGCCGTGCCTCGCCTGGCTCAAGACTGACGTCGGATGGAATTGCCCACACGGAACGCACCGGCGTGCTCACGGCGAACATGTCGCCATTGCGATCGGTGATCCGCCCCCGGGTTGCGGGCACCTCAAGCACACGGGCGTAGCGCATCTCGCCCTTGGCCTGGAGAAACTCGTTGTTGATGCCTTGCAGGAACAGCGCCCGCCCGATCAGCACCAGCATGGAGCCGAGCAGCACCATCAGCACAAAACGCGAGCGCCACACGGGCAGCTCGCGCTTGAGCAAGGGATTGTGATTGAAGGTCACAGTGCGCTGCTTCTGCATCATTGCGCCTCCAGCACGACGACCTGACCCTGTACGGGCGGCCGCAGACCAAGGCGCTCACGGGCGAGCTTCTCGACACGCCCATGCGCCGCCCAGGTGCTTTGCTCGAGCTGCAGCTGCCCCCACTCGACCTCGAGTCCGTGCGCGCGCGTCTGCTCGCGCTCAAGCGCGGAGAACAGTTTTCTGGCCTGGTGCTGTGCGGCAACGACGCCGAGCGCACTGGCCACCACGAGCGCGACGAGGAGTGCATCGAGGCGGATCATGCTGCTGCCTCCGTGCGTTCGGCCACGCGCATCACCGCACTGCGGGAGCGCGGGTTGAGTGCAACCTCTGCATCCCCCGGATGCACCGCCTTGCCGACCAGCACCAGCGGCGGCTTTGGCATGTCGGCTGCACGCACCGGCAGGCGCGACGGCAACTGGGGCGGACGCGAGCCGTCACGCATGAAGCGCTTGACGATGCGGTCCTCGAGAGAATGAAAACTGATCACGGCCAGCCGGCCGCCAGTGCGCAGACGACGAACACAGGCGGGCAGCACCTGCGTCAGCTCCTCAAGCTCCTGATTGATGAAAATCCGTAGAGCCTGGAAACTGCGCGTCGCTGGGTGCTTCCCCGGCTCGCGCGTGCGGACCGTTTTTTCCACGATCGCGGCAAGTTGTCCAGTGGTTTCGACAGCCCCCCCTGCCCGAGCAGCTGCAATCGCCTTTGCAATCGCATAAGCAAACCGTTCTTCTCCATAATCTCTGAGTACCTCCGTGATTTGGGCGACGGAAGCATCCGCCAGCCAGTCTGCTACGGTCTGTCCGCGACTTGTGTCCATGCGCATGTCGAGCGGCGCATCAAAGCGAAAGCTCATCCCGCGTGCGCCGTCATCGAGCTGTGGAGACGACACCCCGAGATCCATCAGCACGCCATCCACCAGCCCCACGCCGAGCTGCTCGAGCTCGATATCGAGGTCGCTGAACGGGGCATGGACCAGCGTCAGGCGGTCGTCATTCATCTCCCGTCCGGCCGCAATGGCAACGAGGTCACGATCGAAGGCGATCAGGCGCCCGGCCGGGCCAAGCCGCGCAAGGATCTCGCGACTGTGCCCACCACGCCCGAAAGTGCAGTCCACGTAGATGCCGTCAGGCTTGATCGCCAGTGCATCGACGCCCTCCTTGAGCAAAACGGTGATGTGCAGCGCTTGTTCGCTCATAGCGCCAGACTCTCAAAGCCAGGCGGCAACCCGGTGCCTGCCAGCGCCATCATGGCTTCCTGCTGTTTCTGCCAGCCAGCGTCGGACCAGAGTTCGAAGTGGCTGCCCTGACCCACCAGCCAGACCTGTTTTTCGAGACGGGCGAACTGCCGCAGGGAAGGCGCAATCAGCACGCGCCCGGCGCTGTCGAGCGCCTCATCCTGGGCAAAGCCGACGAGGAGTCGCTTCAGCTGGGCCGAGACCGGGTCGAGGCTGGGCGCACTCAAGACCTTGTCACGGATCGGCTCCCACGCAGGAACCGGGTAAACGATCAGGCAGCCGTGAGGATGGGCGGTGATGACCACCTGCCCATTCTCAACAGCAAGCGCGTCACGATGCCGCGAGGGAATCGCAAGGCGACCCTTCGCATCGAGACTCAGCGCTGCGGCTCCCTGAAACATCGCGCCCCCTGAACGGTTCGGGCGAAGCATCAAAATGACACTCCACCCCACTTTTCTCCACTTATCCCCACTGTAGAGTAAAGGCACAACCCGGTCAAGCCGACGAAAGAGGGAAACTCTTTGCTACACAATGACTTAAGTCAAAGCGGGCAAGCTCGAATAATCCCTGTTAAATCAAGGCAAATAGCGCAGCTTCATGCAAGAGCGCATGAACAGCGAAAGTGGGTCTGACCGGGGTGGGGCGAAGTGGGAAATTCCGCAGGACGCGGACGAAAAATGACTGCCGGATGACGGCATGTCGCCACTTCGGCGCTGATGTGCAGCAGCCGCTGAACTCGGAATGAAACGAAATTGGGAAGTTCGCCGATAAGCCGGGTTCTGTCGAACGATCCAGCGCAAACCGGACCATCGGGCAGTCATTCCTCTGGGCGACACGTTACCGTGAAGCTCTAGCAGCCTACCCGGGAGCGACGCGAGCCACGCCATTACTCCCCTATTTGGCCTTGCCCCGGATGGGGTTTACCGTGCCAGTCCTGTTGCCAGTCCTGCGGTGGGCTCTTACCCCACCCTTTCACCCTTACCTGATCTTTCTTGCGAAAGCCATCGGCGGTCTGCTCTCTGTTGCACTTTCCGTCGCCTCACGACGCCCGGCCGTTAGCCGGCATCCTGCTCTGCGGGGCCCGGACTTTCCTCCACGCACCCTGAGGTGCACAGCGACTGCCTGGCGAACTTCCCGGGCGGATTATACGTGAACACCCCGCCCCGGGCGTGCCATCGGCAAAACAAGCTGTGCGGCAGATCCGGCGCACGGGCCAGCGTCAGACACTCACCGCGAAAGCCGCAACTCCGCAGCAGCCTCACCCGCCCGCAGCGGGCGCGACTGTGGGCGCGGCCTCGAATGCCGACACACCATCCCTGAGGCGGAAGCGTCCCACAAGCGCGCCCGGCGGCGCATCGCCGGCGTTGTCCCAGTCCTGCACCTGACATGTTTCCGTACTGGCCAGATACCAGCGGGCACCCTGATGCAGCGCCCACATCTGGTAACCCGCGTCGAAGACTTCGATATCGGTCATCGCCGTTCGGCCGGGATGAATGCGCACCTTCTTCTGGCATTGCGGCAGACGCGCCGCAACGATGTATTGCGTGACCTCGTCACTCCAGAAATAGGGCTGCTCGCGCAGCAGGGTCAGCGCGTGCTCCTTGCCTTCGATCGAATAGGCAACGGCACTGTTCTCGCAAGCCGCCAGCAACGGAGCCAAGGCAAGCAGGGCAACACAGCGCAGACGTGGGAAGGACATCGGGCCAGACCTCCTCAGGGCACCAGCTTCCACGCCACGGACTCTCCCGCGCGCAGCGGAACCAGAGGATCCGCACCGAGATAGCCGTAGGACTCAGGCACCTGCCAGGTCTCACGCTGCAGCGTGATGCGCTCGGGGTTCGGCTTGAGGCCGTAGAACGCAGGTCCGTTCAGACTCGCGAAGGCCTCAAGCCGGTCGAGCGCTCCGGCAGCCTCAAAGACTTCCGCATACAGTTCGATGCCCGCATGGGCGGTGTAACAGCCAGCGCACCCACATGCAGACTCCTTGGCGCTGCGCGCATGGGGTGCGGAGTCGGTGCCGAGGAAGAAGCGCGGATTGCCCGAAGCCACCGCTTCGACGAGCGCCTGACGATGCGTTTCGCGCTTGAGCACCGGAAGGCAGTAGTGATGCGGACGGATGCCGCCGGCAAAGATGGCATTCCGGTTGAGCAACAGGTGATGTGCGGTCACTGTCGCGCCGACGTGCGCCCCGGCCGCACGCACGAACTGCGCGGCCTCGGCTGTCGTGATGTGCTCGAACACCACCTTCAGCCCGGGGAAACGCCGCACCACCGGCGACAGCACGCGCTCGATGAAGACACGTTCGCGATCGAAGACGTCGACATCGCCGGCGGTCACCTCGCCATGCACGCACAGCACCATGCCGCACGCTTCCATGCGCTCGAGCACGGGATAGATCTTGTCGACCGAGGTCACACCTGCATCGGAATTGGTGGTCGCCCCCGCGGGATAGAGCTTCGCTGCCACGATCGCACCACTGGCCTTGGCCCTGTCGATCTCGTCAGGCGGCATGTTGTCCGTGAGATACAGGCTCATCAGAGGCTCGAAACGCACGCCCTGCGGCACGGCCGCGAGGATCCGATCGCGATAGGCCAGCGCCTGTTCCGTCGTGGTGACCGGAGGACGCAGGTTCGGCATGATCAGGGCGCGGCCGAAGCGTTGCGCAGTGTGGGGCACAACGGTGGCAAGCGCATCGCCGTCGCGGACATGCAGATGCCAGTCATCCGGGCGGGTCAGGGTAATCGTGTGCATCGCTTCGCTCTGTGATCGTTTGTGAGGATTATAAGCGGGCAGAGCCTCAGTCGGCGTCCTTGAGTGCCAGCGCCCGCGCATAAAGCGCATTCTTGGGTGCCCCGGTGATCTCGGCCGCGATCCGCGCGGCCGTCTTTACCGGCAATTCGCCAAGCAGCAGGTCGAGCACGCGCTCGGCCTCCACCCCCAGGCCTTCCTGCTCAGGCGCGCCATCGACCACCAGCACGAACTCGCCGCGCACCCGGTTGCTGTCCGCTTCGAACCAGGCGACGGCCTCGCCCAGCGGCATGCGCACGATCTCCTCGTGCAGCTTCGTCATCTCGCGCGCCACCAGAATCTCGCGTGCAGGCCCGAACACTGCGGCCATGTCGGTGACGCACTCAAGCACCCGATGGGGCGCCTCGTAGAACACCAGGGCGTCGCGATCCTCCACCAGCGCCGCCAGCGATGCACGACGGGCGCCGGACTTGGGTGACAGGAATCCGACGAAGCGAAAACCGCCCTCCGCAAACCCGGACACCGACAGCGCCGCGATCGCGGCACAGGCACCGGGAACCGGCACCACCGGATACCCTGCCTCCCGCACCCGGGCCACTGCCTTCGCCCCCGGGTCCGACACCGCAGGCGTGCCCGCATCGGTGATGAGCGCCACATGCTGCCCGGCCGCCAGCCACTCCACCAGTTGCCCGGCCGCGCGCTGCTCGTTGTGCTGATGCAGGGCAACCAGCCGGGTACGAACGCCGCACGCCTCCATCAAGCGCTGGCTATGGCGGGTATCTTCGGCCGCAATGACATCGACCGCAGCCAGGATTCCCTGAGCCCGCGCGGATATGTCACCCAGATTTCCCAGCGGCGTCGCCACTACATATAATGACGGCGTCCTGGAAAGGAGCCTTGCAGAAGAGTCGGTCATGAAGAAGTCAGCAGAAGGGGGCAGGACATCGATTGTCGGCGCGCGGGCGACTCCGGCGCAAGCGCGCGGGAAAATTGCCGAAGATCTCGCAGCAGCGCACCTCGAGCGCAACGGCCTGCAGATCCTCGCGCGCAACGTGCGCTGCCGCGGCGGCGAGGTCGACCTGATCGGGCTCGAGCACGGCACACTTGTCTTCGTCGAAGTGCGCCTGCGCGGCAATTCACGCTTCGGCGGCGCTGCAGCGAGCATCACCGCAGAGAAGCAAAGGCGCGTCGTGCATGCCGCGCGCTGGTGGCTGAGCGGCGACGGCCGCGGCCACGCCAAGCGCCCGTGCCGCTTCGACGCCATCCTGTTCGATGCCCCCGACGCAAACCACCTCAACTGGATCAGGGCTGCGTTCGACGCAGACTGATCGCAACCTCCGGTAAGCCCATGTAAAACCGCGTGCGCAAAGGCGCGCTTGCCGCCATGCTTGGCAGCAGTCGGCACCTGAAAGTGCGTGCTAGACTTCAACCCCCAAGGCATGACCCCGATCGAGACATGGACCTGATTGACAGAATTTCCCGCCACTTCGAGGACAGCGCGCAGACCAAGCTCGCCTCGATCGAGTGGATGGCTGCACCCATTGCGCAGGCCGTGGAGGCCATGACCGGCTGCCTGATCAACAACGGCAAGATCCTAGCCTGCGGCAACGGCGGATCGGCAGCCGACGCCCAGCACTTCGCAGCCGAACTGGTCAACCGCTTCGAGATGGAGCGCCCGCCATTGGCGGCGGTGGCACTGACCACCGACAGTTCCACCCTGACCTCGATCGGCAACGACTACGACTTCGTACAGATCTTTTCCAAGCAGGTTCGCGCACTGGGACAACCGGGCGACGTCCTGCTGGCGATTTCGACCAGCGGCAATTCGCCGAACGTCATCGACGCCATCAACGCAGCACACGAACGCGAAATGCGCGTCATTGCCCTGACCGGCAAGGGCGGCGGCTCGATTGCCGCCCTGCTCGGCGACGACGACATTCATCTGTGCGTGCCGGCCGATCGCACCGCGCGCATCCAGGAAGTCCACCTGCTCGTCCTGCACTGCCTGTGCGACGGCATCGATTGTCTGCTATTAGGAGTGGAAGACTGATGACCCCATCCCATACCCGCCGCAAACTGCTTCTCGGCCTTTGCGCCGCCGGCACCCTGCCCTTGCTGCAAGGCTGCTTCCCGGTCGTGGCCACCGGCGTCGGCGCCGGCGCCATGATGATCGCCGACCGTCGCAGCTCCGGCGTCTACGTAGAAGACGAAGGCATCGAGTGGAAGGCAGCCAGCCGCCTGCGCGAGCAGTTCGGCACCATCAACCACATCAATGTCACGTCCTACAACCGCAACGTACTGCTCACCGGTGAGGTGCAGAACGAAACCGTACGCGCGGAAGCCGAGCGCATCATCGCCGGCGTGGAGAACGTGCGCGGGATCATCAACGAGCTCGCGATCGGCCCGGCGTCGTCAATGAGCGCTCGCGCCAACGACAGCCTGATCACCTCCAACGTCAAGGCCCGTTTCGTGGATGGCCAGCATTTCTCCGCCAACCACGTGAAGGTCGTCACCGAGGCCAACGTCGTCTTCCTGATGGGACTGGTGACGCGCGCCGAGGCCGACGCGGCCAGCGCCATCGCAAGCACCAGCCAGGGCGTGCGCAAGGTCGTGCGGGTGTTCGACTACATCAGCGACGACGAGGCACGTCGCCTGGACGCGCCCGCCGGCAGCAAGTCGAAACAGTAAACATCCGCCGCGCGCTGGACGCCTCCGCCGGAGTCGTCCAGCCGCCCGCGCACCTCAGGCGCGCACAAGCGCCGTGAGCAGCTTCTGGTGCACACCGCCAAATCCGCCGTTGCTCATGACCAGCACGTGGTCACCGGGCTGTACTGCGCGCACCACATCGGCCACCAGCGCATCCAGATCGTCATGGCAGGCCGCCACTGCTCCCAGCGGCGCCAGGGCGCCAGCGGCATCCCAGCCCAGACCACGGGTATAGCAGAACACACGGTCTGCATGCGCCAGGCTGCGCGGCAACTGATCCTTCATCACCCCCAGCTTCATCGTGTTCGAGCGCGGCTCAAGAACGGCGAGAATGCGCCCTTCGGGGTGACGCCGCCGCAGGCCTTCGACGGTCAGTGCGATCGCCGTCGGATGATGTGCAAAGTCGTCATACACGGTGACGCCTTCCACCACGCCCCGAACCTCCAGCCGGCGCTTGATGCCCGCAAACTTCGCCAGACTGGCGATTGACTGCGCCGGCGTCACCCCGACATGACGGGCTGCGGCAATGGCCGCGAGGGCGTTGTCGCGGTTGTGACTGCCCGCCAGAGGCAGTTCAACCCGCCCGAGCTCACGCCCTGCCAGCGAGAACACTGCCTCGGCGTCGGACGCGCCGACACCCGCAGACCAGCCCTCTGCGGTATTGAACCACTCGAGTTCCGACCAGCAACCACGCTCGATCACCCTGTGCAGTGCCGCCTCAGCGCCATTGGCAATGATCCGGCCACTCGCCGGCAGCGTGCGGACCAGGTGATGAAACTGCGTTTCGATCGCAGGCAGATCGGCGAAGATGTCGGCGTGATCGAATTCGAGATTGTTGAGAATCGCGGTCCGCGGGCGGTAGTGCACAAACTTGGAACGCTTGTCGCAGAAAGCGGTGTCGTATTCGTCGGCCTCGATCACGAAGAAGGGCGATTCGGTCAGCCGCGCGGACAGCCCGAAGTTCTGCGGCACGCCGCCGACCAGAAAGCCGGGATTGAGCCCGGCATCCTCGAGGATCCATGCCAGCAGCGAGGTCGTGGTCGTCTTCCCATGCGTGCCCGCCACACCGAGCACCCAGCGCCCCGCGAGCACATGCTCCGCCAGCCACTGCGGCCCCGACACATAGGGCAGGCCACGATCGAGAATCGCCTCAAGCAGCGGATTGCCGCGCGAAATGGCGTTACCGACCACGAACACGTCAGGTTCGAGCGCGAGTTGCGCCGGATCAAAGCCCTCGGTGAGTTCAATGCCCTGCTCTTCGAGCTGAGTGCTCATCGGCGGATAGACGTTGGCATCGCAACCGGTGACCCGATGACCGGCGGCACGGGCAAGCAGCGCCACCCCGCCCATGAAGGTGCCGCAGATGCCGAGAATATGGATATGCATGAAGACTCCGGAAGAGCGCGAAACGAATGAAACCCGCCCGTGTAGAATGGGCCGCATTCTACCCGATGGCACCGAGCCCACAGCATCCATGCCAGCAAACGCCAACTTCCCGAAAATCGGCACCCTTCGCCGAGAAATCGCCGCACTGGCCGCCCGCATGATGGCCGAGGACGGGATCAGCGACTACGGCTTCGCCAAGCGCAAGGCCGCCAAGCAACTCGGCGCAAGCGTTTCCGAGTCGCTTCCGAACAACGCCGAGATCGAGGCCGAACTGCGAGTCTGGCAGGCGCTGTACCAGGACGACGAGCAGGCCGAACGACTCGAAGCCATGCGCTCGGCAGCGGTGGAAATCATGCAGTTGCTGGCCGATTTCCGCCCCTACCTGACCGGTGGCGCCCTCGACGGCACTGCGGGCCGCTACTCCGAACTGGAGATCGAGCTCTACCCGGAGAGCGCGAAGGAAGTGGAGATCTTCTTCCTCAACCAGGACCTGGCCTACGAGCACCGGGAACCGAGGCGCCCCGCGCCCGGCGCACCCGAAGTCGTCCTCAGTCTCGACTGGGACGACGTCCCGGTCAGGCTGTCCATTTACGGCGCCGGCGCCGAACGCAACGGCCGCCGCCCGCATCAGGAACGCGCCCGGCTGGCGCAGGTCGAAGCCCTCCTGAACAACGCCGCAGCCGCGGAATGAGCTCATGAACCGATACCTCCAGTACGGCCTGATCGCTGCAGTCGCAGGCATTGCCGGCATCGCCGGCTACTTCACGAGCCAGATCGGCGACTCGGCCGGATCCTCCACCACATCCACTGCATCGGCAGGCACCACCGAAGCACTGCTGGCGCTGGCGCTCCCGGACACCGAGGGTCACATGCAGCCGCTGGCGCAATGGCGGGGCAAGGTCATCGTGGCCAACTTCTGGGCAACCTGGTGCCCACCCTGCCGCCGCGAGATCCCGGACTTCTCCGCAGCCAGTCGCAGCTTCGGTGATGCGCCGGTGCAGTTCGTCGGGCTCAGTATCGACTCGCTCGACAAGGTAAAGGCCTTCAAGGCCGAATTTGATGTGCCCTACCCGCTGCTGATCGCATCGGCAGATGTGCTCGCACTGGGCCCGGGATTCGGCAATGCAGCACAGGGCTTGCCATTCACGGTGATCATCGACCGTCAGGGCGTCGCGCGCCATGTCAAGGTCGGGACCTTGAATCAGGACGAACTCGAGCGCAAAATTCGCCCGCTGATCGACGACAAGTCCTGATCCAGAGCAGACCGTACTGGACAAGTTGTCGTCAATTACGGCAAACTTGCCGCCATGACGCGCTCAAAACGCAGCCAACAAGCCGAATCGCCCCCGCCGCCGCAAGCTCGAATACTGGTCCTTCATGGCCCGAATCTGAACCTGCTCGGCAGTCGCGAACCCGATATCTACGGCAAAACCACACTATCCGACATCCATGCTGCCATGGAGTCGCGCGCTCGTGCGGACAGCGTATTGCTCGAATCCTTCCAGAGCAACCACGAAGGCCAGCTGATCGATCGGGTGCAGGCTGCGGCAAGCGAAGGCGTCGCCTTCATCATCATCAACCCGGCCGCTTACACCCACACCAGTGTCGCACTGCGCGACGCACTGGCTGCGGTACAGATTCCGTACGTGGAAGTTCACCTGTCCAACGTCCACGCTCGCGAACCGTTCCGTCAGCACTCGTATTTTTCGGACCGGGCAGTCGGAGTCGTCTGCGGTCTGGGCGCCTACGGCTATCTCGCCGCACTCGAATTCGCACTCACCCGTCTGCGGGAACACAACAACTAGCCATCCACGACGGCGACCGCCAGCCGCGGCGTCGTTACGTACGGAGAACAGCATGGATCTGCGCAAGCTCAAGAAACTGATCGACCTCGTCCAGGAATCGGGCATTTCGGAACTCGAAGTCACCGAGGGCGAGGAAAAGGTGCGTATCGCCAAGCACCTCGCAGCTGCCCCTCAGGTTGCCTACATGCAGGCGCCCGCCCAAGCCGCAGCCGCAGCCCCAGTGGCCGTCGCGGTTGCAAGCGAACCAGACGCAGACGCCCTGCCCGATGGCCACGTGATCAAGTCGCCGATGGTCGGCACCTTCTACCGCGCTTCGGCACCCGGCGCCAAGCCCCTGGCCGAGGTCGGTCAGAGCATCAACGAAGGTGACCGTCTGTGCATCATCGAAGCGATGAAGCTGATGAACGAGATCGAGTGTGAAGTGAGCGGCACCGTCAAGGCGGTGCTGGTCGAGAACGGCCAGCCGGTCGAATACGGCCAGCCCCTGTTCGTGATCGGCTGAACGCCATGTTCGAAAAGATCCTGATCGCGAACCGCGGCGAGATCGCACTGCGGGTGCTGCGCGCCTGCCGCGAACTCGGCGTCAAGACCGTCGCCGTGCACTCCGAGGCCGACACCGAAGCCAAGTACGTGAAGCTGGCGGACGAATCGGTCTGCATCGGCCCCGCACCGTCCGGCCTGAGCTACCTCAACGTGCCGGCCATCATCTCCGCAGCGGAAGTGACCGACTCCGAAGCCATCCACCCCGGTTATGGCTTCCTGTCCGAGAACGCTGACTTTGCCGAACGCGTCGAGCAGTCCGGCTTTGTCTTCATCGGCCCGCGCCCCGAGACCATCCGCCTGATGGGTGACAAGGTTTCGGCCAAGGATGCGATGAAGGTCGCTGGCGTGCCCTGTGTTCCCGGCTCCGACGGCGCGCTGCCGGAAGACCCCAAGGAAATCGTCAAGATCGGCCGTGCGGTCGGCTACCCGGTCATCATCAAGGCTGCGGGCGGCGGCGGCGGTCGCGGCATGCGCGTCGTGCATACCGAGGCAGCACTGCTCAACGCGGTCACGACGACGCGCGCCGAAGCCCAGGCTGCGTTCAGCAACCCGGTGGTCTACATGGAAAAGTTCCTCGAGAACCCGCGCCATGTGGAAATCCAGATCATGGCCGACCAGCACGGCAATGCGGTCTACCTGGGTGAGCGCGACTGCTCGATGCAGCGCCGTCACCAGAAGGTGATCGAAGAGGCACCGGCACCAGGCATCGATCGCAAGCTGATCGCCAAGATCGGCGAGCGCTGCGCCGAAGCCTGCCGCAAGATCGGCTACCGCGGCGCCGGCACCTTCGAGTTCCTGTACGAGAACGGTGAGTTCTACTTCATCGAGATGAACACCCGCGTCCAGGTCGAGCATCCGGTCACCGAGATGATTACCGGCGTGGATATCGTTCAGGCCCAGATCCGTGTCGCTGCCGGCGAGAAACTCTGGTTCCGTCAGCGTGACATCGAGTTCCGCGGCCACTCGATCGAATGCCGCATCAACGCCGAAGACCCGTTCAAGTTCACCCCCTCGCCGGGCAAGATCACGAACTGGCACACCCCCGGCGGCCCCGGCATCCGCGTTGATTCGCATGTCTACAACGGCTACACCGTTCCTCCGCATTACGACTCGATGATCGGCAAGCTGATCTCGTACGGCGACACCCGCGAGCAGGCGATTCGCCGCATGCGCATCGCGCTGTCGGAGATGGCGGTCGGCGGCATCAAGACCAATATCGCGCTGCACCAGGAACTGATGCTCGATGCCCGTTTCGTCGAAGGCGGCACCAGTATTCATTACCTTGAGCACAAACTCGCCGACCGTGGCGAAGTCAAGTCCAGCTGAGCACGACAACAACAATGTGGACTTCGGTCACCCTGCAGGCAGATGCCAACAAGGCAGAAGCACTCTCCGACGCCCTGATGGAGGCCGGCGCCCTGTCGGTCTCCATTGAGGACGCGGACGCCGGCACTGAGGCGGAGACACCCCAGTTCGGCGAACCCGGACACCTGCCCACCAGCTTGTGGGATCACAGCCGGGTGATTGCCCTGTTCGACCGCGATGCCGCGTTCGAGACCGTGCTCGCCGAAGCATCGAAGGCCGTCGGACTCGACGCTGTTCCACCCTATACGACGGAAGCCGTGGAAGAGCAGAACTGGGTGCAGCTGACCCAGAGCCAGTTCGACCCTATCCGGATCACCGAGCGCCTGTGGATCGTCCCTTCCTGGCACACCGCACCGGACAGCGACGCGATCAACATCGAACTCGACCCTGGCATGGCCTTCGGCACGGGCTCACACCCGACGACCCGGCTCTGCCTGGAGTGGCTGTGCGATGCAGTCCAGCCCGGCCAGTCGGTGCTCGACTATGGCTGCGGCTCAGGCATCCTCGGCATCGCTGCCGTTCGGCTGGGCGCAGGGGATGTACTCGGCGTAGACATTGACGAAAAAGCGGTCGAGGCTGCTCGCGACAACGCACAGCGCAATGCGGTCGCCATGCGGCTGCAGCACTCGGGCATCGCCCTGAGCGAAACCTTCGACATCGTCGTCGCCAACATTCTGACCAATCCCCTGTGCGTCCTCGCTCCCGCCATCGCTGCGCGGGTCGCGCCGGGCGGGCGGGTTGCGCTGTCGGGCGTACTCGAGCAACAGTCAGAGCAGGTCATCGACGCCTGGGCACCCTATGTCGCCCTTGAGGTTGGTGCCGCCAGCGATGGCTGGGTCAGACTGGAAGGCCGGCGCTGAGCGCCCGACGATGATGCTGACCCGCTGCCCGGCGTGCCAGACCGTTTTCCGGCTGCGTGCCGAGCAGCTGCGCGCGCGCCACGGCGAAGTGCGATGCGGACACTGCTTCAATCCGTTCAACGCACTTGATCAGCTCATCGCAGACCCCACCTCGCCCCAGCCGGCGCCCGCGGCAGAGCCGGCAACTGAAAACGAACCGCCGCTCGCGCCGATGCCCCAAGAGCCCGCGGCAGAAGCTGAGCACCCCACAGCCGACGAACCTGAAACATTCGCGCCTGCGAGCATGAACCCCGAGCCCGTCGATCCGCCGCCGGAAGGCGCCGAACCCACGACAGGCAACGAGCCATTCACAAGCGAGCCGGAAACAGCCCCGGATGCTGCAGCCAGCGATGACGCCGACACCGCGAACGGCGCCGGGACGCCCGACACACAGCCAGCCGAGGCCCAGTCCGAGCACGCCCCGGCTTTGCTCAGCAACCTCGACTTTGACATCCCTGACGACATCGTCGGCGCGGACCAGCCCCCCCGGCCGCCGGAGCGCACCGAGCCGCGTCTCGACGAGATCGACTTCTCGAGCTTCTTCGAGCCCGACAGCAACAGCCTGCAACTGCCACCGCACGAGGACGAGCCCCGTGCAGCATCCGGCCCGGGCATGGCGGCCTTTCCCGAGCTTGAGCGTCATTACGACGACGATGAGCAAAAACCGGGCTCGAATGTCGATTGGAGACAAACCCCGGAAGCAGGCATCGCATCTGGCATCGAGCCCCCTGCCGCCGCTTTCACGCTTCCCGACGTGATTCGTGCCGAGCGCCGCTCGAGCGCCGACACACGTGTCGAACCCGGGATGCCGGACCACACCGACGCCCCCCTCACCAAGCAGCCGGACATTGATGAGCGCGTCCCGCTCACCGAGTTCGAGCGCCATCGAGTCGACAACGAAGTCGACACCGATCCGGACGTGCCGGATGCACCTGCACTCGACAACCAGCACCTCGACGCAACGTATGGCAAGCCGCCGCAGGCAAGCGGCCTCAGGCGAACACTTTGGGGGCTGGCGGTCGGCCTGCTTGCGGGCATCCTCGCAGTGCAGGCGATCTACCTGTTTCGACAGGACGTGGCGCGCGCGCTCCCCGGGCTGAGGCCACTGCTGGTCACCGCCTGCGAACGCCTCGGCTGCACAATGCCCCTGCCACGCGAAGCGGCACAGATCTCGATCGACACCTCCGACCTGCAATCGGAACCCGGCCGTCCCGGCCGCTTCGTGCTGCATGCGACGGTGAAGAACCGGGCCGACTTCCTGCAGGCCTGGCCACATCTCGAACTCACCCTTACCGACGCGAATGACGCGGCACTGGTGCGCAAGGTGTTCAGCCCGGCTGAATGGGTCGCCAGCGGCCGCATCGAGGCCGGGTTCGCGCCGCGCGGCGACGCCGTGGTGCGGCTGGCCTTCGACGTGACAGCCGTCGCACCGACGGGCTACCGAGTGTATGTCTTCTATCCCTGATCCCGGCGACGCCGCTTGACCAAGTCACGGCGCAGTCATCACGCCGTGCCACACTGCCGTCGCCACCGATGCTTCCCGAAGCGAAACCATGAGCGCCCCTGAAAATACACCGCATGCCGAAAGCCCCTTCAAGGGCAAGACGGGCCTGATCCGAATCTGGAACGCACTGCGCTATTCGCTCGCAGGCCTGCGCGCCGCCATCCTGCATGAAGACGCCTTTCGCCAGGAGTGCCTGCTGGCAGCCATCCTGATTCCGGCCGCATTCTTCGTGCCCACGAACGGCATCGGCAAGGCACTCCTCATTGGCAGCACCTTGCTGGTGCTGGTGGTTGAGCTGCTGAACTCTGCGATCGAAGCAACCGTGGACCGGGTGTCTCTTGAGCGTCACCAGCTCGCCAAACGGGCAAAGGACATTGGCAGCGCCGCCGTCCTCATCGCGCTGATCAACCTCGCGGCGGTCTGGGCGCTGGTGCTGTTCGGCTGAACCGCCGCGGGCAAGATCAGCGGGTTACGCGGGTCGTCCCGCCATCACGCAGGATGCGCACGCGCTGACCGGGCATGAAGTTTTCGCCCTGGTCTTCCTGCACAACGGCCAGGTACTGGCCGTTATCGAGACGCACCGTCACTTCCACGCCTTGTTCGCGCGTCACGCCTTCCTCGAGCGCCGAACCGGCCAGACCGCCGGCCACCGCGCCGAGCACGGTTGCGATCGAGGCTCCCCGGCCGCCACCGACCGAGCTGCCGGCAATGCCGCCCACCGCCGCACCGGCCACGGTGCCGACCGGGCTCTTGGTGCCTTCAAGCTGCACCGCCCGTACCGACTCCACCGAGCCGAACTGCACGACCATGGTGCGCCGGGCTTCGCCGCGGGAATACGTCCCGCCGCCCAAGCCCGAAGCGCAGCCGGTAATCAGCAAGCCCGCAAGCAATGCGCCGCACACGGCGCGCAGCTTCTTTCCGTTGCTCAAGTCCATAAAGTCTCTCCAAAAGCCGACTTGTACATCGCGGCAATTTCGTTACGCGACGGGCTGTGGTTCTGCCCCCCGCGATGACCGATCTTGATCGCGCCCATGACCGCTGCAAGACGCCCGGTCCGGCTCCAGTCCCAAGCCTGGGACAAGCCATACAGCAGCCCTGCACGATAGGCATCACCGCAACCGGTGGGGTCCACGATGTCATTCACCTTGACCACCGGAATCCGGATGCACTCGCCGCCGGCATGGATCTCCGATCCGTCCGCTCCCAGGGTCACCACCAGTGCATCCACCTCGGCGGCAAGCTGCTCAAGCGTGCGGCCGGTCTTGTCACACATCAGGCGGGCCTCATAGTCATTGACCGTGCAATAGCGCGCCAGTTTCAGACAGTGCAGCAACTCGTCGCCGGAGAGGATGGGCAACGCCTGGCCGGGATCGAAGATGAAAGGCACACCCGCCTCGGAAAATCCATTGACGTGACGCAGCATGCCGTCACGGCCATCAGGCGCCACAATGCCCAGCGTCGCGTCCGCGGCATCCTGCACCCGGTTGAGGTGCGAGTGCATCATCGCGCCGGGATGGAAGGCCGTGATCTGGTTGTCGTCGGTGTCGGTGGTGATGAAGGCTTGCGCGGTATAGGTGCCCGGAACGTGGAGCACATGATCCTGTCGCAGCCCGAGCGACTCAAGGCGCTCCCGATAGGGCGCCACGTCGTCACCAACCGTGGCCATGATCAGCGGATCGTCACCGAGCAGTCGCAGGTTGTAAGCGATATTGCCGGCACAGCCACCGAACTCGCGACGCAGATCCGGCACCAGGAAGGACACGTTCAGTATGTGGATCTGCTCGGGCAGGATGTGGTTCTTGAAACGGTCATGAAACACCATGATGGTGTCGTAAGCCATCGAACCGCAGACGAGGATGGACATGGCAGGCCTGTAATTGAGTAAAGACCGCAATTATAGGCTGCCCCCGGAAAGCGGACACGGCTGCACTCAGCGCACGGCGATCAACCGGCCAGACCGGCGACCTTCGCATCGGACGTCATGCGTGCCTCATGCGCCTCCACCACCTCTTCCATCACCGCTGCCAGCTGACGCGCGATCGCCCCCCAGTCCGCATCGCTCACGCTCGCGCGTGCGTTCGCCGCCAGGCGCTGCCGTAGCGCGCCATCGCCAGCAACGCGCAGCACCGCGTCCACAAAAGCCGGCTCGTCGCCCAGCGCAGCCAGCCAGCCGTTATGCCCCGTCTGCACGCGCTCGGCCGCAGCGGCATAGTCGAAACCGATGACCGGCAAGCCGCTGGCGAGTGCCTCGGTCGTCACGTTGCCGAAGGTCTCCGTCACGCTCGGCATCAGGAACAGGTCTGCCGATGCATAGTGGGCCGCCAGATCCTCGCCGGTCCGCATGCCGGCAAACACCAGGCCATCATCCCCCGACTGCAGCCCGGCGCGTGCCGGACCGTCGCCCACGAACAGCAGTCGCACGTCGGACACGCTGCCGCGCAGTGCCTCAAATGCACGCACGGCCAACCCGAGGTTCTTTTCTGGCGCAACCCGCCCCACCACGACCAGCACCAAAGTCGTATCGCTCGCCCCCCACGCGGCCCGCAACGCGGGATCGCGGCGCTGGGGCGAAAAGAGCCGGGTGTCGACCCCACGCGCCACGACATCCACGCGGCGGATGCCACGATTCATCAACTGCCCGGCCAGCTCTGCAGTCGGGGCCAGGCAACGCGCTCCCTTGTTGTGGAAACGTCGCAGGTAGGCCTCGACCGGCTGCTTCAGCCAGCCCATGCCGTAATAGCGGCTATAGCTGTGAAAGTTGGTGTGAAACTCGGTGATCACCGGCAGTCGGAGTTTGCGCGCAGCCGCGACCGCCGACCACCCCAGCGGACCCTCCGTGACCACCTGGACCACGTCCGGTCGCCGCAAGGACCACATGCGCAGCAAGGCGCTGCGGGCTGGCAGCCCCATCTTGAGGTGGTTGTACCTGGGAATCGGCAAGCCTCGCGACAACACCTCCTCAAAGCCCTCGCCGCTTGCTGCGTGGTCTCCGACACCCTGGCGGGGCCGGACCAGTTGTACGCGATGCCCAAGACGGAGGAGGCCATCGACCACCCGGCCTGTCGTCATCGCCACCCCATTGACTTCGGGCGGGTAGGTTTCGGTCACGACCGCAATACGCAACTGGCGTGCGGCGTGAGCAAGATGCTGGAGGGAGAGCGGCGCGTCCATGAGCGCGAATGCTGAACATCGCAGACGACAGAGACGTGACCGTGGGATGAAGACTGGATGAACGTTCGCTCAGCACAGCATTTCACGACAGCACGCAACAGCGCATGCGGACACCTCCGACTCATGACAACAGGCATACAATTCAGCATCTGCATGTTGCACCGCAAACCCACAAGCGGTAAAACCAGCACATACCCATGAAGCCATGAGCGCCACATTGAATCCGTTCGGCCATTTCCTTCTCACGCTGCTCTGCCTGTTCAGCCTCAACGTGCAGGCGGACGAAAGCCCTGTTGTCGGCTACGTCAAGACGAACTCCGGTGCCGTGCTCCTGATGAGCGCGGAAAAACCCGCTGCGGCTGCAGTCGGCACCCCGGTGAGGGTCGGCGATCGCCTTCGTACGGCAGCGGACGGCAGCGTCGGCCTCACGCTCAAGGACAACACCATGCTGTCCCTTGGCCCCAACAGCGAACTCAGCATCGACGCGTATCTTTTCGAGCCTGCCCGAGAAGAGCTGCGTCTTGCCACGCGCCTCCTGCACGGCACGCTGCACTTCATTTCCGGGGTGATTGCGAAACTCAAGCCTGAGGCGGTGAGCATCGAAACCCCCTCCGCCACGATCGGCGTGCGCGGTACCCGTTTTGTGGTCAAGGCCGGAGAATGACGAACGCGGAATCCACCACCCGTAACATGTGCGCACTGCGGTTGCGCCGCATTGGCCTGAACCTCGCCTGCGTCCTGCTGGCCACCGGTTGCGCCCCCAAGGCCTACATGGTTCTGCTGGAGCAGGAAGACGGCCGCACTGGCAGCGTCGTCGTCACCCACGCAGGCCGCAGCGCCAGCCTGGACAAGGCGGGAGCAGGTCTCGCCCTGAATGCAGACGGCCCGAGCCCGATAGACGTGGATCCTGCCCGGATCCTGGCCGATTTCGGCGCGGCGATGGCCGCACAGCCTCTGCCGCCGCAAACCTTCGTGCTCTACTTCGACGGGGTCGGCGTTGCCTTGATGCCAGAGTCGCAGGCGAAGATCAACGACATCCGCAAGATCATGAGTACCCGACCGGCGCCCGATGTCTCCATCGTCGGTCACACCGACCGCGCCGGCGATGACGCCGCCAACGAAGCCCTCGGACTGACCCGGGCACGCGCTGTACGCGACATGCTGACCCGGGAAATCACCGCAGCGGTCTCGGTCGAAATCGCCTCCCATGGCGAGCGCAATCCGCTTCTGCCGACCGCCGACGGCGTCAGTGAGCCGAGAAACCGCAGGGTCGAACTGACCATCCGCTGAACACCTCGCAAGGCGAAAGCAACGCAGCCGCCCCCTGCGGGCACGCGGGCGCTCCCGTCCACACCACGCCCCTCACTTTTCCGTCAGCACGATCAGGTCACCGCGCTCGCCTTGGCGCAGGCGCCCGAGATGAAGCGCAACCAGCGCATCGGCAGGGCGTTGCAGGGCAAGACGCTCGAATGCGGCCAGTGCGCTGTCGGCGCCAAGCGCGAGCAAGGCATAGGCGGCCTCGTACTCGGCATCGCGCGTACCATCGGCCGGTGATGCCTCGAACAGGGGTTCGCTCACTGCGATCGCGCCGGAGCGGCCCTTGAGCACCAGTCTTGCCGCGGGCCGGGCAAGGGCCTCGGGGCATTCGTCGAGGGTCGCCTGCGAAACGCAGACCAAGGTGCCGAGGTACTTGTTTGCCCCCTCGAGGCGAGAGGCCGTATTGACCGGGTCACCCAGCGCCGAGTAATCGAAGATGGTGGCGCCGCCGAAGTTGCCCACGATCACTTCACCGGTATGCACCCCGATTCGCGTCTGCCCCCATACCAGTCCTTCCGCACCGCGCGCGCGCGCGAACGCGCTGGCGAAGGCATGCATTTCGCCGGCGCACGCAAGCGCGCGTTTGGCATGATCGGCCTGCACCAGCGGTGCCGAAAACATCACCACGACCGCATCGCCCACAATGCGGTCGAGTGTGCCCTGATGCGCGAACGCAATGCGGATCAGGCCATCAAGATAGGCATTGATCAGACTCACGACCTGCGCCGGATCATGGCTCTCCACCAACGTGGTGTAGTCGGCGAGGTCGGTGAACACGAAGCTGCAGACCCGTCGCACACCGCCGAGCTCGAGCTCTTCCGGGTGAGAAACCAGGTAGTCGACAAGGTTGGGCGACACATAGCGCTCGAAGGCCTGCCGCACCCAGCGCTGACGTCGCTCAGTGGCAATGTGGCGCGCCACGCTGGTGCTGACGAAGATCAGCGCGATCAGCAAGCCCGGCACCGCGGGATCGAGCAGAAGGCCGTGTGCCGCATACGCATGCCAACCGCCCCACGCAAGCGCAAGCAACAGCAGCGCGGCAATTGTCGCGGACATCAGCGCACGCGCCCGAAGGGCGAGCCCACCGACCAGCCCGCCCACCAGGCAAAGGACCAGCACTTCGATCGCCATCGCATTCGCGGGGCGCTGCAGCCAGTGCCCTGCCATCACCTGCTCGAGCGACTGGGCGTGGACTTCGACGCCCGGCACAACCTCGCCCAGGGGGCTGAAGCGAAGATCCATCAAGGCCTGCGCCGAGGCCCCGATCAGCACAGGGCGCCCGCGCAGGCCCGCCAGATCGACTTCCCCATTGAGAACCTTCCATGCAGGCAGATATCGGTCGGGACGCAACTGGCCGTAATGAATCCAGAGTTCCCCAGCCTCTGACACCGGGATCCGCAACAGCCCGATGTGCAGCAGTCGCCCCGCGAGCGCATCCTCCCGCAGCACAAAGCCCGACGCGCCCTGCGCCAGACGCAGCATCTCGCTCACCAGTGACGGGACCTGGCGATCGCCGAGGGCAAGCACCAGCGGCAAGCGTCGGACCACACCATCGGCATCGGGAACGAAGTTGATCGCCCCCAGCCCGGCGCCCAGGCTGAGTTCCGACAGCGGGAACAGCCCCCCGGCAAAGCGGTGGAGTCCGTCGAAGACCTCAGGCCCTTCGCCCGCAAAAAGCGACAGCCGGCCATCGGGCGGCGCGCTCGCACCGCGCGGCCCGAGTGCGAAGCCGAGCACGCTCGGTACATTGCCGAGACTGTGGGAAAAAACCTGGTCGGATGCGGTCGTGCGCGGCGCGGGCAGCTGGCCGTCGTCACTGCTCAAAGCCGTGCGGTCGGGCTCGGCAAACAGCACGTCGAAGCCGATCACGCTTGCACCGGCTTCGCTCAGGCGCTGGGTGAGCCTGGCGAGCACGGTGCGCGACCATGGCCATTGCCCGATCCGCGCAAGGCTTTCGTCATCAATGTCGATCACCTGCACGGGCTCTGCCGGCGCCACCGCCGGCTGCAGGCGCTGAAAGTGGTCGAACACGGCATGGCGCAGTGACACCAGCACCGCAGGCTCGCTTACCATCAGGACGAGCCCGGCAAGCAGAACCACGAACGGGAGCAGAGCGGCAGATTTCGGCAGAATGGGGCGCAAGTCGGCAGCACTCATCCGGGAAGATTCCGCATGATAGCCGGGTGCAGCCTGCCCCCGCCATGCGTCCTGCCTTGCGGACCATCTGCGCCGGCTTGCTCACACGACAGGCGAGCACGTCTCGCCCCCGTCCTTTATGATCGCCCCTCCCGCCTTATACGGAGCACGCATGGACAACTCGCCGACCGCAACCGAAGCAGGCTTCGATCTTGACCCGATCGAGATCCGCGTCCTCGGAGTCCTGATCGAAAAGGCCTTCGTGACCCCCGACGCCTATCCGCTTTCGCTGAATGCGCTGCTGAGTGGCTGCAACCAGCTCACCGCACGAGAGCCGGTGATGTCACTGAGCGAGGCCGAGGTGCAGCGCGCCATCGACAGCCTCATGGAGCGTCGCCTGGTGACGCGCCGCGACCAGGCCAGCGCCAGAGTGCCAAAGTACGAGCATCAGGTCCGCCTGCGCCACTCGCTGCCACCGGCGGAACAGGCTGTCCTTGCCACGCTGCTGCTGCGCGGCGCACAGACGGCCGGCGAAGTCCGTACGCGCTGTGAGCGCCTGCATCATTTCGACGACATTTCCACCGTCGAGGCCGCGCTGGAACATCTGGCCGAGAAATACCCGGCCATGGCGGCCAGCCTGCCCAAGGCCCCCGGCACCAAGGAAACCCGACACATGCACCTGCTTGGCGGCGACGCCCTGCTGCAGGCTGCGATCGAGGCCCAGGCCTCCGGAACGCTGAGCGCCGGCAGCTCACGGGGACGGTCTGCGGAACTCGAGGACGAGGTTCGCCGTCTGCGCGAAGAGCTCGATGCGCTCAAGCTAGAATTCTCAGATTTCCGCCGCCAGTTCGAATAAGCCCTGCCCATGCTCATCCACCCCCAGTTCGACCCGATCGCCTTCTCCCTCGGCCCACTCAGCGTGCGCTGGTACGGCCTGATGTACCTCGTATCCTTCGTGCTGTTCGTGGCCCTGGGGCGCGTTCACGCACGACGTCGCCCGGAGCTTGGATGGAACGCCCAGGCCATCGACGACCTGCTGTTCTACGGCGTGCTCGGCGTCATTATCGGCGGACGTCTGGGCGAGGTCATCTTCTTTCAGCCCGGCTACTACCTCGCCAACCCGGGGGAGATTCTCGCGGTGTGGAAGGGCGGCATGAGTTTCCACGGCGGCTTTCTGGGCGTGCTGGTGGCCATGCTGGTGTACGGTCGCAAACATGGCAAGGGGTTCTGGCAGGTCACCGACTTCATCGCACCACTCGTCCCCACCGGACTGGCGGCAGGTCGAATCGGCAACTTCATCAATGGCGAACTCTGGGGCCGGCCGATGGATGGCGACTGGGCCTGGGGCATGGTCTTTCCCTGGGTCGACGCGCTGCCGCGGCATCCGAGCCAGCTCTACCAGGCCGCGGGCGAAGGCCTGCTGCTGTTCGTGATTCTGTGGCTCTACGCCGCAAAACCACGCCCCATGCGAGCAGTGTCTGCCGTCTTTCTGATCGGCTATGGCAGCTTGCGTTTCATGGCCGAGTTTTTCCGCACGCCAGACCCGGGCATCTTCGGTACACTCACACTTGGCATATCGACCGCTCAATGGCTGTGCCTGCCGATGATCGCGCTGGGCGCCGGGCTCCTGATCCATATCCGGGCAGGTAAACCCGCCCAGTCGTGAGGAACTGCAGACACAGCGATCAAGCGAACGCGATATGATCCCTGCAAGAGACACCCCGGCCGGAACAAGAGAACGTCATGTCAGCGACCAGTCTGGTATCGAAAAGCCTGTCGAAAATGCGCGAGATGGTTGCCCAGGCAACCGGCAAGACGCGCGAGCCCTCCGAGAAGGTTCTCGAGCGCATTCGCCAGCAACTGGAGGAGTGCGCCGCCGGACTGGGTGGCGAGATCTCCACCCGTCAACGAGCAGCCCGACTGGCCGAGACCTACCTCAAGCTGGACGACAGCGGCCGCATGGCCATGCTGCACATGATCGCGCTCGACTTCGGCCCCGACCCTGCGGCAATCGCCGAGGCCCATGCGGCCTACCAGAAAGCCGTCGGCAGCAAGGACCAGTGGGAGGCTGAGGCGCGGCTGCGCGGTGCCATGCGCTCGCGTCGCATCCGCATCCTGACCCAGTTCAACGCCATACCGCAGGGGGTCAAGTTTCTCGTCGACCTGCGCGCCGACCTGCTGCGCTTTCTGCCTGACAACCCGCTGCTGAAACCGCTCGACCGCGAGCTCGAAGCGCGTCTGGGCGCCTGGTTCGATGTTGGCTTTCTCGAGCTCGCACGCATTACGTGGAACTCGCCCGCAGCGCTGCTCGAGAAGCTGGTCGAGTACGAGGCTGTGCACGAAATCAAGTCCTGGCTCGACCTGAAGAACCGGCTCGACTCCGACCGCCGCTGCTATGGCTTCTTCCATCCACGGATGCCGCTCGAGCCACTGATCTTCGTTCAGGTCGCGCTTACCGAAGGGCTCGCCGACGACGTCCAGCAATTGCTCGACATCAACGCACCGCTGGCCGACGCCAGCAAGGCCAATACCGCGATCTTCTATTCGATCAGTGCAACCCAGACCGGCCTTCGCGGCGTCTCCTTCGGCAACTTCCTGCTCAAGCGCGTGGTGGAAGACTTGCAGCGCGATTTTCCGAAGCTGCAACAGTTCGCCACCCTGTCGCCGATTCCCGGCTTGCTCAAATGGGTGAACCGCAATCCCCAGGCGCTTGGTGAGGCAATCACGGCGGCAGACTGGAAACGGCTCACGGCTGCTGGGGTCGAGGACGAAAACGCCCCCGTTCTGCACGCGCTGCTCGACGGCGGCGGCGACTGGGCCAGCAACGAAGCGCTTTGCACAGCGCTGCGCGACCCGCTGCTGCGTCTTGCCGCACGCTACCTGTGCGAGGCACGGCGCGCGGATAAACCGGTGGACCCGGTCGCGCGCTTCCACCTTGGCAACGGCGCCCGCATCGAACGTCTCAACTGGCTCGCCGACACCTCGCCAAAGGGCCTGTCGCAGTCCTGGGGAATCATGGTGAACTATCTCTACGCCCCCGACCGCATCGAATCCAACCTCGAGGCGTTTGCGCGTGAAGGGCGAATCGACGCATCGGCGGCTGTCCGACGCCTGGCGAAACGCTGAAAACGCCGCCCCGGGGATACTACGTGCGCATGCCTTTCCGCAACAGTTCGATACGCACCCGGCTGCTCCTTGCAAGCACCGCGGTGCAGGTCGTCCTGTTGAGCCTGTTGCTGGCAAACAGCGTGCGCCTGATGAACGACGCCACCACCGCCAGTCTCGACACACTGATCAGTCAGAACGCGAGCATGCTGCACGCGATGGCAACAGCGTACGGCGAACAGCCGAGCTACGGCCCCTTGCAGGACACGCTCGGCGAACTGCTGGCAGACTCGGACAAGGGGCTGATCTACGTCCGCATCGGTGACTCCACCGGCAGGATACTGCTGAGCGCCGGACAGACCGGAATGCGCGGCCTGCCACCGGCGACCGCGACCCCTGGCGTCGGTATCGGCGAGATGCTCGACCACCCCGTGATTCACGTGCGGCGCCCGCTCCTGCTTGCCCGCAACGAGGTCGGCTTCCTTCAGTTCGGCGTATCGGTATCGGTGCTGGCGAAGGCGAGACAGTCGATCATCCAGCAGGGCGCCCTGATCGCGCTGATTGAAATCGTCATTACCTTCGTGCTGCTGTCGGGCATCGGCTACCTGCTCAGCAACAAGCTGGCCCGCCTGCTCGCAGGCAGCAAGGCCATTACCGACGGCTACCTCGACCACCGCCTGCCCGACGATGGTGGCGACGAGCTGGCGCGGCTCGCCAAGCATTTCAACATCATGGCCTCCACCCTGCAGCAGCGGGTGTCCGAACTGCAACAGACGGCCGAGCGACTGAAGACCAGCGAACAGCGCTACGCCCTGGCCATGCGCGGTGCAAACGACGGACTGTGGGACTGGGACATCAATACCAACCGGACCTATTTCGCCCCGCGCTTCTGCGAGCTGATCGGCATCCCCGAAGATGACGCGGCGACCGATCCCGAACCCTTCATATCCAGGCTGCATCCGGATGAAACCGCCGGATACCGCGCGCGCATGATCGACCACCTGCGGGGTGACAATCCTCAGTTCATGCTTGAGCATCGCATTCGCCAGCCCGATGGCAGCTATCGCTGGATCATGACCCGCGGCGTAGCCCTGAGGGACGCGGGCGGGCGCGCCATCCGCATGGCCGGATCGATCAGCGACGTGCATCTGCGCAAGCGGGCCGAAGAGCAGCTGATCCACGACGCATTGCACGACGGTCTCACCGGCCTGCCCAATCGCGCCCTCTTCATAGAGCATGTTCGACTTGCCCTGGGGCAGCAGCGTCGCGACGAAAGCTATCGCTTCGCCGTGCTCGCGATCAACCTTGAGCGCTTCCACCTGGTCAATGACAGCTATGGGCACGCCACCGGCGATCTCCTGTTGCGCGAAGTCGCCCACCGGCTGCACGACCTGCTCAGGGCGGGCGATCTGCTGGCAAGGGTTGGCGGAGACCAGTTCGCGGTGTTGCTGAACGGACTTGAGGACAGCACGGAAGCGCTCGAGATCGCGAAAACGATGGTCGAACTGCCCGGCTTCGACGCCCCCGGCGCAGATCGCACCCTGCATCCGAAGTGCCGCGTCGGCCTGGCCATGAGCGACAACGAACGCACCGATGGCGAAGCCCTGTTGCGCGACGCCGACAATGCCTTGCAGATCGCCAGACAGAGCGACGGCTGCTCGATCAAGGTCTTCCATGCCTCGATGCACGCGCTGGCGCTCAACACGCTGCAACTGGAGACCGATCTGCGCAACGCGCTGAGCACCGGGACGCTGTCGGTGCATTACCAGCCGATCATGCGCCTGATGGACCGCCGGATCAGCAGCTTCGAAGCACTGGTGCGCTGGGAACATCCGGTGCACGGCATGATCCCGCCCTCACAGTTCATCCCGCTCGCGGAGGCGCTCGACATGATCCACGATCTGGGCCTCCTCGTCCTGCGCCGGGTCTGCGAAGACATCCACCGCTGGCAGGCTCAGACCGGCACCGAACAGGTTCCGCCCGTGAGCGTGAACCTGTCGGCACGACAGCTTTCGCGCAGCAATCTCGCTGACGAACTCATCGCCATCATCAAGGCCAGCAAGCTTGAACCGGAACGGATTCGCTTCGAGGTCACCGAGAGCATTCTTGCCCGCGCCGACGGTCCTGCCAGCAACACCTTGCGCCAGCTGCGAAGCGCAGGCATCAAGGTCCTGATCGACGATTTCGGTACCGGATTCTCTGCGCTCAGCTACCTGCATACGATCCCGTGCGACATCATCAAGCTCGATGGCTCCTTTGTCGGCGCGATTACAAACGACTCTCGTCTGCGCGCCATCGTCCGCCGCAGCATCGAGCTCGCCCATGACCTGAACATCGGCGTCGTCGCCGAGTGCATTGAAAGCGGGGAACAGGCCACCACGCTCAACGGCATGGGCTGCGACTTCGGTCAGGGCTACCTGTTCTCGCGCCCACTGCCTGCCGAGGAGGCTTCACGCTTCCTGACACCCGTATCCAAGGAAACCCAGCCATGACCCGACGCCTTGCGGCACTCGGTTCCGCACTCCTGCTGACGCTATCCGCGTCGTTCGCGCACGCCGAGCTTCCTGGACTTCAGCTATCGGGGTTCGGCACCCTGGGGATGGTGTACTCAGGCCAGTCCGACCTGCGCGCCACCAACTTCGGTATCGACCAGCCAGGCTCGGACAATCCGGACTTCGCCCCCGACAGCGTACTCGGCGTGCAGGCGAACATGGTGTTTTCGCCGAGCACATCCGCCGTCATCCAGTTGGTGAGCAGGGAAAACACGAGGGGCAATTACGATCCGCGCGCCACCCTTGCCTTTCTCAGCCACAAGGTCACGCAGGAAGCCACGGTGCGGATCGGCCGACTGCGCATTCCCTTCTTCATGCAGTCCGATTCGCTCAGCATAAACTACGCCAATCCTTGGATACGTCCGCCGGCAGAAGTGTATGGGCTCAACCCCTTCACCGACCTCAACGGCATCGACCTGCTGTATCGAACCCGGGTGGGGTCTGCCGACCTCGAGATCCACCCCTACATGGGCCAGAGCTCGATCACAATCTACAGCAGCGGAGATGCGCGCCTGACGCGTCTGATGGGCGTCAACCTGACCCTGACCACAGAGCAACTGACGGTCTTCGTCGGTCATGGCGAATCTTCACTGAAGCTGCACTGGGGCGATGACAATTTCACCGTGCTCGAGTCGCTGATGCCGCCCGACGTCAACGCCAAACTCTCCGGAAACGACGGCTACACCACCTTCAGCTCCGCGGGCTTCCAGTGGGACGACAGCGAGTGGCTGCTGATCGGCGAATACGCGAAACGCACGGCCAGCCGCTACGTGAACAGCGGTCACGGCTGGTACCTGACGCTCGGCAGGCGGTTCGGCAACATCATGCCCTACGTGACCATCGCGCGTCAGACTCAGGACCGTGCCGTCGCTCAGGCCACATTCACCGACCCAGTTATTGGCCCCTATCAGACGGCGGCGCTCGAGGGCTTTCTGGTCTCGCGCAACGGCGCTCAGCGCAGCATCACCGTCGGCTCCCGTTGGGATTTCCGCCGTGACACAGCCCTGAAGGTGGAGTTCAGCCATATTCAGACGACTGGAAACAGTTGGGGCAACAGCTTCTTCCCGCGCGGCGATCCGGCACTTACGGAACTCAGAAACCGTTCGGTCAACATGCTAGGTGTAGCGCTCGATGTTACGTTCTAGACGACTCCTGCTCAGACTCGCTCCGGCATTCTTTGCCCTTGCATGCGCGGGCGGGATGGCATCTGCGGTAAGCGCGGCCGAGATCCACCTTGTCGCAGCGCGCGGAGGGCAGATTGCGAACCTCAGCCTCGACGATGCCGAGCAGCTCTTTCTTGGGCGCCGGACGACCCTCGCGAATGGCACGCCGGTCAAACTTGTTGACCTGCCGGCTGGCACGGTACGCGACCGCCTGTACCTGCTGCTGACCGGAAAAAACCCGATTCAAACCCGTGCCTACTGGTCGCGACAGGTCTTCACCGGACGCGCCCTCCCCCCGCGCGAGGCCGAGAGTCAACAGCAGGCGCGTGACTGGCTGGCGACAACCCCTGACGCGATCGGCTACCTGCCCGCAGACGTCATCGACGACCGACTGCAGATTCTGCTGCGCCTGCCCTGAGCGGGCGCACCCGAAGCCTGCGGTCAGCATCAACGCTGCATGAGTGAAAAACACCTTGACGCTGCGCTTGCCCGAATGATTTAATGCAAATCATTCTTATTAAGAAAAGCAGCATGACCACTGAACGGTGCCCTTCCACAGATGAGCCTGAAGCAAGCCGCGCCGGGGAACCGTGCGCAAGGCATGCGACCCGGGTGGGCTCGGAGACGATCAAGGTGCCGCGGTCGATTTCGAGCAGCGAACTTCTGGATGGGCAACTCAGCGTCACGATCGACCACGAGGGCATGCGCTACGTTCTGCGTGCGACCCGCGCGGGAAAACTGATCCTGACCAAATAGATCGTCTCCGGGCGATATGAACCATAAACGGGGCTAGACTATGTACGTTTGTGTCTGCAATGCTGTAACCGAAAATCACATCGGAGAAGCCGTCCGCAAGGGTGCAACGACCCTGCGCCACCTGCGCCTGGAACTGGGCGTGAGTGCGGAGTGCGGGCGCTGTGCCACGTGCGCACGCGACTGCCTGCGCTCGGCGCTTGACGAGACGGCGGAGCGGCATGCAACGCAGGGCAAACTCCTGCAACGGAGCATCTTTCCACTAGCCCTGGAGGCCATATGAAAGGCGACAAGAAAGTCATCCAGTTTCTGAACAGGCAACTGACCATCGAGCTCACCGCGATCAACCAGTACTTTCTGCACGCGCGGATGTACAAGAACTGGGGCCTGGGCAGGCTCGGCAAGCACGAGTACGAAGAGTCGATAGAAGAGATGAAGCATGCGGACATGCTGATCGAGCGCGTCCTCTTCCTCGAAGGGCTGCCCAATCTGCAGAACCTCGACAAGCTGCTGATCGGCGAAAACGTGCCCGAGTGCCTCAAGGGCGACCTCACGCTGGAAACAGGCGGTCGTGCCAACCTGATTGAAGCCATCGCCTACTGCGAATCCTGTCGGGACTATGTGTCGCGCGAGATCTTCGAGCACATCCTCGAGGATACCGAAGAGCACATCGACTACCTCGAGACCCAGATCGAACTGATCGACAAGGTGGGCGTGCAGAACTACCTGCAATCCCAGATGGACCACGCTTCATCCTGAGCCCCCCGGGAACGGCCCGGGCACATCACAAAGGAAACAACACCATGCAGTTTCTTCCGCCCCCGCACGTTCCCGAGCACGCCCCCCGCCGCAACGCGCTGCCATCGTTTCCCGCCGGTCGTTTCACGCTCTATCTGGTGGCTGCAGCGGCCCTGCTGTACTTCATGATCAGCCCCGGAATGGCTTGAGCCGACACGCAGCCCCCCGGGCACCGCTCGCTCGCGCCCTCACCGGCATCAGGCCAAACGTACCGACGTATAATGACAGCCGCATCCATCGCACTATCGCAGCCCTCCACGCCGTCCATGGAAAGACCGTCCCCGGACACGTCCCAAGCCGACCGCAAGCAGTCTTCGCGCCGCGCCGCTGAACGCCCGCGCGTAAGCCGCCGCGAGCGTCGCGGCCTTGCTGCGCTCGTCGTCGTGCTGCACGTGGCAGGTGTACTGACACTGGTTCGGCTCGGGAGCGTTCCGCCCAAGGCGCCAGAAGTTCAGAGCATCGAGATCGCGCTGATTCAGGCGGAAGCACCTGCGCCGGTGCAGATTCAGCCCCCCTCACCACCGCCTCCGGCACCCGTGATCCAGCCTGCAAAAGCGCCGCCACGTCCTGCGCCCAAGCCGGCGCCCAAACCTGTGGTCAAACCGGCGCCGAAACCGGTGATCAAGCCCACGCCCATCGAGACTACAGCGCCCGAGCCGGTCCAGGCCGCTCCGGCCCCTGCCCCGGCGCCCGCCCCTGCGGCAACGTCGCTTCAGCCTGCAACTGCGCCGGCCACGGCACCCGACAAGACCGCGGCGCCTGCAGCAGCACCGGCACCGGTGACATCGGCGCGCTTCGATGCCGACTACCTCAACAACCCGCCCCCGTCGTATCCACAGCTTTCGCGGCGCATGCGCGAAGAAGGCAAGGTGCTGCTGCGGGTCGTGGTTTCGGCCGACGGCACGCCAAAGCTTGTCGAGATTTCGCAAGGCTCGGGCTCCGAGCGGCTCGACAAGGCAGCCCGCAGCGCGGTGGAGCGCTGGCGCTTCGTACCCGCCCGGCAGGGCGAACGTGCCATTGAGGCAGCAGTACTGGTTCCGATCATATTCAAACTCGAAGGAAACTGAGCATGGAAACCCAAGCCTTCGGACTTGCCCACCTGTGGACGCAGTCCGATTTCGCCATCCGGGCCGTTGCGGCGATCCTGCTGCTGATGTCGATCACCAGCTGGTACCTGATTCTGACCCGCGGATTGCGCCAGCTGCGCGCCCGTCGCAGCGAAGGCGCGGTGGACGCGTTCTGGGCGGCGCCCAGTCTCAAGTCGGGGCTGCAGCGCCTGAATGAACAGGCTCCCGACTCACCGTTCGAAGCCCTCGCCCAACAGGGCGCAGCCGCAGCCGAACACCTGCGTCAGCACAGCCACCGGGAAACCCTCGGCGGAACGATGAACACCGACGAATTCATCACCCGCGCGCTGCGCAAGTCGATTTCGATGTCCACCTCAAGCCTTGAGTCCGGCCAGACCATGCTCGCCTCCATTGGCTCCACTGCGCCCTTCATCGGCCTGTTCGGCACGGTATGGGGCATCTACCACGCACTGGTCAATATTTCAGTGTCAGGCATGGCCACGCTGGACAAGGTCGCGGGCCCGGTCGGCGAGGCGCTGATCATGACGGCCTTCGGCCTCTTCGTTGCGATTCCCGCCGTCCTCGCCTACAACGCTTTCACGCGCGCCAACCGTGTCGAACTGTCCGAACTCGACGCCTTCGCGCATGACCTGCACGCATGGTTCTGCACCGGCGCCCGCATCGCGCCGGTCAATGGCCGCACGCAGCCCAGAGCCGAGACAGCCCGGCTGCCGTCGACGGAGGCCGCATAATGGCTTTCGGCAGCTTCGATCAGGGCAGCGAGCGGATGCCGACCAGCGAGATCAACATGGTTCCGCTGATCGACGTCATGCTCGTGTTGCTGATCGTATTCATGATCACCGCGCCGCTGCTGACCCACTCGGTCAAGATCGACCTGCCTCAGGCATCCAGTGCGCCGAACACTGAGAAGCCGGACACCGTCACCCTCGCGCTCGACGCCAATGGCGGCCTGTTCTGGAATGACGAACCCATGCCGGACGCGGATCTTGCCCTGCGCCTGCAGGCTGCGGCAGCGCGCAGCCCGCAACCGGAACTGCACCTGCGCGCGGATCAGAACACCCGCTATCAGATACTGGCCGAAGTGATGTCGGCCGCGCGCGAAGCCGGTATCGAGAAAATGGGCTTCATCACCATACCGCCCAAGTAAGGACCCGGCGCGGGCACTCGCCCGCCCCCGCCGGGGCGGTCATGGCGCCTGGCCAACAGGCCGAACTGCATGCAATACAATACGGGCGCAAAGGACCACGCCGATGCTCCTGCTCGGTGACCTTTTTGCACGCAATGCGGTCTGTTTCAGGCGAATGCCGTTTCCGGGAGTTTCATGTCAGCCTCTACCGCCCCTCGTCCCCGCACCGCCAGGGGACGGCGTACCCTGCTTGTCGCACTGATCGGCGTCCTTGTCGCCGCCGCGATCTGGCTGCTCTGGCCGCGTCTGTTCGGCAATTCGGACCCCGCTGCCGGCTACCAGTTCACGACCGTACAGCGTGGCGACATCGAGGATGTGGTCACCGCCACCGGCACCCTGCAACCGCGTGAGTACGTGGATGTCGGCGCGCAGGTTTCAGGACAGCTGAAGAAGATTCATGTCGAGGTTGGCTCCGAGGTCAAGGCGGGTGACCTGCTCGCCGAGATCGACCCGACCGTCTATCTGTCGCGAGTCGATGCGGCCCGCGCCCAGTTGCGCAACCTGCGCGCCCAGCTCAAGGACCGCGAAGCCCAGCTCACGCTGGCGCAGATACAGTTCAGGCGCCAGACGGCGCTGATGGCCGAGGACGCCACCACCACCGAAGCGCTGCAGATCGCTGAAGCCTCGCTGAAGTCGAGCAATGCCCAGCTCGAAGCCCTGCGCGCGCAGATCGAGCAGAACGAATCCACGCTGCGCGGCGACGAAGCCAACCTGCAGTACGCCCGCATCCTGTCGCCGATGGCGGGGACCGTGGTGTCGATCACCGCCCGTCAGGGGCAGACGCTCAACACCAACCAGTCCGCACCGGTCATCCTGCGGGTCGCCGACCTGTCGACAATGACGGTGCAGACCCAGGTCTCGGAAGCCGATATCGGCCGCCTGAAGATCGGCATGGACGCCTATTTCACCACCTTGGGCAGTCAGGGCAAACGCTGGGAAGGCACGCTTGCCAGCATCGAACCGACACCCACCGTCACCAACAACGTCGTGCTCTACAACGCCTTGTTCGATGTCCCCAACACCGACGGCAGGTTGATGACGCAGATGACGGCTCAGGTGTTCTTCGTGGTCTCGCGTGCAAGCGACGTGCTGCAACTGCCGATGGGCGCACTGACGCTGGACACCCCGCCGCGACGGCCATCGCGCAAGGAAGCCCGGCCTGCCGGCGAGACACCGGAGCCGGAAGCACAGCCGAGGCGACGCGCCACCGTTCAGGTGCTCAAGGCAGACAACTCGCTGGAAGCACGCAGCATCGAGATCGGCCTGTCCAGCCGCGTCCAGGCCCAGGTGGTGTCCGGGCTGAACGAAGGCGACAAGGTCGTCTCCGGCGCTGGCGCTGGCGCCGGCGCCGGCGAAAGTCGTCGCCCCAGCCGCACGCCCCGCCTATGAAGCGGGAGGCGCCCCTCGCTGCGAACGACCCGGACGCGCGCGCGGTGCAGCCCCTGATCGAGCTGGGCGGCATCACCCGCAGCTTCGTCAATGGCGAGGTCCAAACCCGGGTGCTGCACGGCATCGACCTGCAGATCTATCCCGGCGAATTCGTTGCCATCATGGGTGCATCGGGCTCGGGCAAGTCGACGCTGATGAACCTGCTCGGCTGCCTCGACCGCCCCAGCAGCGGGACCTACCGGTTCATGGGTCAGGACGTGGCCGGTCTCGACCGCGACGAACTCGCCCGCCTGCGACGCGAGGCCTTCGGCTTCGTGTTTCAGAGCTACAACCTGATCGGCGGCGCCTCGGCGCGCGAAAACATCGAAGTCCCAGCCATCTACTCCGGCATGCCGCCGCAGGAGCGACATGAACGGGCAGAAGCACTGCTCGCCACCCTCGGCCTGGAGGGACGCGGCCACCATCGCCCCAACCAGCTCTCCGGCGGCCAGCAGCAACGCGTATCGATCGCCCGGGCGCTGATGAACGGCGGCCGGATCATCCTCGCCGACGAACCGACCGGCGCGCTCGACAGCAGAAGCGGCGAAGAAGTGATGAAGCTCCTGCGCAGACTGTCTGCCGAGGGCCACACCATCATCCTGATCACCCACGCGCCCGAGGTTGCCGCGCTGGCCCAGCGCGTGATCGAGATCCGTGACGGACGCATCGTGTCCGACCCCGGCCCGGTGCTGCCTGCCGGCCCCGAACCCGACTTTGCCCCGCACGTCGATCGCACCTCGTCAATGACCGACGTGCTCGAAGCCACCCGCACTGCCTTGCGCGCCCTGCGCAGCAATCTGTTCCGCTCGGTACTGACCCTGCTCGGCATTGTCATCGGCGTGGCCTCGGTGATTGCCATGCTCGCCATTGGCGACGGCGCAAAGGCAAAGGTGGTGAACCAGATCAGCGCGATGGGCACCAACCTGCTCAACGTCCGCCCCGGCGCCCCCAATCAGCGCGGGCGAGACACCACGGCCACGCTGGTGATCGAGGATGTGCGCGCGATTTCCGACTTGCCGAACGTGCTCGCTGCGGTGCCTGAGCAAAGCACCGGCATCACCGTGCGCACGGGCAACCTGGATCATCGCACCAGCGCCAATGCCACTTCGTGGGATTACAGCTTTGCCCGCAAATGGCCTGTCGCCAGTGGCACCTTCTTCAGTGCCGACGACGAAACGCGCTATGCCGCCGTGGCGGTCATCGGCCAGACCGTGGCCGAGGCCCTGTTTCCCCGCGCCGACCCGGTCGGCGAATACCTGCTGGTCAATAACATCCCCTTCCAGGTCGTCGGGGTGATGACGCCGAAGGGGGCAACATCCTGGGGAGCGGATCAGGATGACATCGTGTTCGTTCCGTTCACGACCGGCAGCCTGCGCCTCACCGGTCAGCGCCACCTGCGCAACATCACCGTGGCCGTCGACGATGTCGGCGCCATCGACCAGACCCAGGCTGCGGTGCACAGCCTGCTGCTTGCACGTCACGGGGTCGAGGACTTCCAGATTCGCAACATGGCTTCGATCATCGAAACCGTCTCCGCCACCCAGAACACGCTCACCATCCTGCTCGGCACCGTGGCTGCCATCTCCCTGCTGGTGGGCGGCATTGGCGTGATGAACATCATGCTGGTGTCGGTCACCGAGCGCACGCGCGAGATCGGCATCCGCATGGCCACCGGCGCACGCATGAAGAACATCCTGCAGCAGTTCCTGATCGAGGCGCTGGTCGTGTCCTCGCTCGGCGGCGCCATCGGCGTTGGCGTCGGGCTTGGCTCGGCCGCCATCATTGCGCTCTTCGACACGCCGATCGAGTACTCGCTCGCGCCGGTGGTGCTGGCCTTCGGCTGTGCCTTTGCCACCGGCCTGATCTTCGGCTACCTGCCCGCACGCAAGGCCGCGCGCCTCGACCCCGTGGTCGCGCTGGCGTCGGAATGAAACCATGACGCTCTCTGCCCAGTTCCGCCCACTCGTCCTCGCCCTTGCCTTCGGGCTGAGTGGCTGCGCGGTGGTTGAACCCATCGTCCATCCTGACATCGCCCTGCCCGGGAACTGGGCGGAGTCCTTGCCCGAGGCCGAGGCGGCACAAGACATCTCGAGCGACTGGTGGATCGGCTTCGATTCGGCCCAGCTCGATGCGCTCGTGCGTGAGGCCCTGGCGGCAAGCCCGGACCTGAAGATCCAGGGCGAACGCGTCATCCAGGCCGAACTCGCGCTGCGCAGCACCGGCGCCGCCCTCTTTCCCAGCCTCGGGCTGAGCGGCGACACCGACTGGCGCCGCAGCGACAGCGGCGACCGTGGTGGCAGTGCAGTGAGCGAGTCCAGGTCGTCCTCGCTCGGACTGTCGGCAAGCTACGAGATCGATCTCTGGGGCCGTGTCGCCGCCACCATCGACAGCGCAGACGCCAGCCTCTCCGCCACCCGCTACGAGCTCGATGCGCTGCGCCTGAGCATGACGGCGAGCGTTGCCACCACCTACTTTCAGCTGCTGGCCTCGCAGTCGCGGCTCGATATCGCACGCGCAAACCTTGCGACCGCCGAGCGCGTGCTCAAGGTCGTCGAAGCGCGCTATCGATACGGTGCCGCCTCGGCACTCGATGTCAGCCGGCAGCGCACCACGGTACTCACCCAATCCGCGACCATAGGCCCGCTTGAGGTTCAGGTGCGCCAGACAGGCTCGGCACTTGCGCTCCTGCTCGGGCGCACGCCGCTGAAACCCGGGCTCGAACCCGAGTCGCTCTCGGCCCTGCGCATTCCGTCCGTCGCTGCGGGCCTGCCCGCCGATCTGCTGCTCCGCCGTCCCGACCTTGCCGCAGCCGAAGCCGCACTGCGGGGCGCCGCTGCCGACATTGCCGCCGCCCGCGCCGCCCTGCTCCCGGCATTCAGCCTGTCGGCGGCGGGCGGACTGGCGAGCGACTTTCTGCTGTCGCTGGCCGCCCCGTCCTCCACCGTCGCACTCTCCGCTTCACTGGTGCACACGGTCTTTGACGGCGGCAGGCGGCAGGCGCAGGTCGACAGCACCCGCTCACGGCAGCGCGAACTGCTCGAGCAATACCGCAAGGCCATCCTCACCTCGCTCAAGGAGGTGGAGGATGCGCTTGGCAACGCTGCGCGCGATGCCACTCAGGAGCGCATTCAGGCAAGGATCGTTCTCGAGGCAGAGCGCTCGCTGCGTCTGGCCGAATTGCGCTACCGCGAGGGCGCGGATGATCTGCTGAGCGTACTCGACGCACAGCGCACCCTGTTTTCAAGCCAGGACAGACTCGTCCAGTTGCGCCAGGCCAGGCTCACCAACGCAGTGGACCTCTACAGGGTACTGGGCGGCGGCTGGCAGGCTCCCTAACTCGCCAGCGCGCGCTGAAGCCACATCAGGCCTTCGTCAGACGCGAAAACTGTCGTAAAAAAACATCAGATCTTCACCAATAATGATAACCGGTCTCATTTGTATTGACTGATACAGTCGTTAAATTGAGAATCAATCTCATCTGCACGACGCCGGTCGCCTGAGTGCCCTCAGTCACCACGCCCGCAGAACAGCCAGCCAGTCCTCCCTGCGGATCAGCCAGCCAGACGGCCCACATGCATGTGTCCGGACGTCAGCTTTCAGGACGTCTCCGATGCATGCGATCACGCTGCCCGCCACTCGGCGCCGGCATGCGTTTCCCGCTCAGAGAAACCGAGGACAAGGCTCACAATGAAAAGCAACAGCGCGAAATTCCCCCACAGCTTCCGCAAACCCCTGAATTCCACCACCGGAATGACCCGTATCGCACTGGGCATCTCGACCGTGATGCTGATGCCAATGCCGTCGTTCGCCGCCGATGACGCTGCACAAAGGAATGAAGCCGAAATGCAGGCGGTACAGGTCGTCGATACTGCGATCGACCCCAACCCCAACGCGGAACCCGATGTGCCCTACAAGGCCCGGACCTCAGGCGACAAACGCCACGTCAAACCGCTGGCAGAAACCCCGCAGACGATCACCGTGCTGACGGCGAAGCAACTGGAGGACACCGGCCGCACCGACCTGCGCGACGTGCTGCAGGCGCAGCCCGGCATTACGCTCGGCACCGGCGAGAACGGCAACGCCTTCGGCGACCGCTACATCATCCGTGGTCAGGAAGCGCGCAGCGATGTCTTCGTCGATGGCTTGCGCGATCCCGGCATGACGGTGCGTGAGAGCTTCGCCACCGAGCAGGTCGAGATCACCAAGGGCCCGAGTTCGACCTTCGCCGGCCGCGGGGCCACGGGAGGCGCGGTCAACTCGGTCACCAAGCAGGCCACGACCGACCTCGACTTTGCCAAGTTGTCCGGCGGCATCGGCACCGACGAGTATCACCGTCTCACCTTCGACGGCAACCGCGTACTCACCGATACCATGGCCATCCGGGTAAACGTGCTCGACGCTTACCAGAAGGTGCCGGACCGCGACCCGGCAGACCGCGACCGCTCCGGTGCCGCGATCTCCTTCCTGTGGAAGCCGACCGACCAGTTCAACCTGACGGCGGACTACTACCACGCCGAGGCGAACGATTCGCCTGACCTCGGCGCCTACATCAACCGCACGACCCGCAAGGTGGTCGACGACGTACCGGTCTATCTGCAGGATGAAGACTTCCTCACGTCCACGATCGACACCTATACGCTGCGGGCGAGCTATCAGGCCAGCACCGATCTGCGCATCGAGAACCTGACCCGCTATGGCACCACGAAAAACGGCTATCTCGCCACTGGCTACAACGGCACCCGCCTGAGTACCCACCAGGGCTGGCAGGATGTCGAGTACTTCGCCAACAGCCTCAACATGTATCTCGATCAGCAGATCGCGGGCATGAAGCACCAGTTCGTGTTCGGGGTCGAGTACTCCGACCACAGCGTCAAGAACGGGACCTACACGACGACGCCGACGACTTACACGGTTACCGGCAGCGAGACCGACTGGCAGAGCCTGATGAACCGCCGTGTGGTCAAGGGCGCCGAGGATTCGGACTGGAACGTCAGGACAGTTTCGCTCAGCGCGATGGACACCGTCGATCTGACCGACAAATGGACGGTGTTCGGCGGTCTGCGCTACGACCGTTTCGACTACAACAACACGGTTGTCGACCGTACCCTGGGGCCGATCGAGTACGAACTTGAAGACGGCCTGTGGAACGGGCACATCGGCTTGAGCTACAAGTTCCTGCCCTATGCCAATGTGTACTTCAACTACAGCACTTCAAGCGACTTCAATGGCGGCGAATCCGACGTCGGCGCGAGCTGCGGCTATGGCGGCATCTGCGTGCCGAGTGGCACCACGACCGAAGAGCGGCGCAACATGTTCGCCAACAGCAAACCCGAACTGTCGCAGAACTTCGAACTCGGCACCAAGTGGGACCTGATGGATCGCAAGCTGCTCGCCACCGCTGCGGTGTTCCGCACGGTCAAGAGCGACGTCATGGAGAACACCACGGGCAATGCGTACTCAGCCACCGGCAGCATCAACACCGGCAAGTACCGCATCCAGGGAGTCGAACTGGGGCTCACCGGCAAGCTCACCGACAAGCTCACCACCCAGTTCGGTGTTGCGGTCATGAGTTCGAAGATCCTCGAATCCGCGACGGCTGCGAACGTCGGCGAAGGCCTGAGCAACTTCCCGGAAAAGACGGCCTCGCTGCTGCTGAGCTATGCGCTCACGCCGAAATTCACTTTCGGCGGTGGTGTCACCTATTCCAGCGAGAAATATTCAGGCGAACCGGAGTCCGTCGCGGCGACCTCGCTCGAGGTGCCGGAGTACACCGTCTATGACCTCTTTGCCAACTACAAGGTCAGCAAGCAGTTGAGCGCGCGCGTCAATATCGGCAACGTCACCGACGAGAAGTACTACACCGCGGTGTATCGCTCGGGTTCGTTTGCCTACATGGGCGACCGGCGCAACGTGCGTCTGACGCTCGACTACAGCTTCTGATTCCGGGCTGATTCATGGGGGAGGCCTGGTTCCGGCCGGGCTTCTCCCTTGCACACATCACAATGAACGACATAACAGATCCGCAGGCTGCACTGAATCACATTCCCGCCGACATCCATTGCGCGCAGGACTATGAGCGCCTCGTTCGCGAGCATATCGACCCGCGCGCACTGGCCTATATCGACGGCGGCAGCGGCACGGAAACAACGCTGCGCAGCAACCTCGACGCATTCGCCGGCTTCAGTCTGCGGCCCCGCCTGCTGCGCGACCTGAGCGCGGGCCATACGCGACTGCGCCTGCTCGGCCGCACGCTGCTGCATCCGGTCATGCTCGCGCCGGTCGCATTTCACAGGCTTGCCCACCCCGAAGGCGAACTCGCGAGCGCAAACGGCGCGGCCGCCACGGATGCCTGCATGGTGTGCTCCACCTTGTCCTCCTTCCGCCTGGAGGACGTCGCCGAACGGGCAGGCGCGGAGAAATGGTTCCAGCTGTATTTTCAGCCGCGCCGGGAACACACCCTCGATCTGGTCCGGCGCGCTGAAAGGGCTGGCTTCACTGCCCTGGTCGTCACGCTGGACGCATCGATCCAGGCGCCGAGCATCCGCGCACGCCGCGCAGGCTTCGTCATGCCGCCCGCGATTCAGCCGGTCAATCTTGCCGCTTACCCGGCGCCCGCACAGGTTCGACTGGACCGGGATCAGAGCATCATCTTTCAGGGCATGATGAGCGAAGCACCGACCTGGGCAGACCTGACCTGGCTGCTCGCACACACCACGCTGCCCGTGGTCGTCAAGGGTGTGCTCCACCCCGCGGATGCCATTGAGCTCCGCAGCAAAGGGGTTGCTGGGCTTGTGGTATCGAACCACGGTGGCCGCAGCCTCGATGGCGTGCCGGCAAGCCTGCCTGCGCTGCCGGAGATCCGCCGGGCGGTGGGTGAAGATTACCCTCTGATGCTAGACAGCGGCATTCGCAGCGGTACCGACATCTTCAAGGCACTCGCACTTGGCGCCGACGCAGTGATGGTCGGCCGTCTTCAGCTTCATGCGCTGGCCGTCGCCGGCGCGCTTGGCGTGGCTCACCTGATCAGGACGCTGCGCGAGGAGCTCGAAGTCTGCATGGCCCTTGCCGGCTGCGCGACCCTGGACGATATCGGCCCGGAAATGATTCAAGAACAGAAAGGGGCGCACCACACATGCTGATTCCGATCGAAAACGTCCTGAGCAAGGACGAAGTACTGCACTTCAGGCAGCAACTCGCCGCTGCGGACTGGCAGGATGGTGCAATGACCGCGGGCACCCTGGCGCGCTCGGCAAAGACCAATCTCCAGCTCGAAGACGGCTCGGCACTCGCCGTTGCGCTGGGCAACCACATCCTGCGCAAGCTTGGCAACCACCCTGCCTTCATCTCCGCCGCACTCCCCCACCGCATCTTTCCACCGAAGTTCAACTGCTACCGCAACGGCGGCGCCTACGGCCTGCACGTCGATAGCGCGCTGATGGCGGTCGGCGGCACGGAACTCACCGTGCGCTCGGACCTTTCGGCCACGCTGTTCCTGTCCGAGCCGGACGAGTACGACGGCGGCGAACTGCAGATCGACGGCCCCTTCGGCGTACAGGCGGTCAAACTCGGCGCCGGCGACATGGTGCTCTATCCGTCGAGCAGCCTGCATCAGGTCACCCCGGTCACCCGCGGCGAACGCATCGCATCCTTTTTCTGGATACAAAGCATGGTGCAGCAACAGGACGACCGGACCCTGCTATTCGATCTCGACCGGGCCATTCAGGGGCTGACGCCAGACAGCACCACCCGTCCCGATCTGATCACGCTGACGCAGGTCTATCACAACCTGCTCCGGCGCTGGGCCGTGACCTGATGCGGCAGGGGTGATAGCCACACCAGGTGCATGGATACAACAGCAGTTGAGCCAAATCAAAGAACTCTTAATGCGATGCATTATCATTCCCATGAACTTTCATCGCCGAGCTTCCAATGACCCAGGCCACGCTGACCGAACACGCAAGTCTTGCCGCTTCCGAGTCGGGCACCACAACCCTCGCCCTCGTCGGACACCCCAACGTGGGCAAGTCAGTGCTGTTCCATCGCCTGACCGGCACCTACGTAAACGTATCCAACTACCCCGGCACGACGGTCGAGGTGGCCCGGGCGCCCGCCCGTTTCGACCGCGAGATGTCCTTGCTCGACACCCCCGGGGTGCTCGCCCTGCCCTCGCGCAGCGACGATGAGCGGGCCACGGTGCGCGCACTGCTACACGAAGATCTGCGCCTGATCGTGCAGGTGGGCGACGCCAAGAACCTGCGGCGCACGCTGAACCTCACCGCCCTGCTCGCAGAACTCGGCGTGCCGATGGTAATGGCGCTGAACATGACGGACGAGGCCAGCGCACGCGGCGTGACGGTGGATGCGTCGGCACTCGCCGAGGCACTCGGCGTACCGGTGGTGGCAACCGTCGCAACCGGCGGCGAAGGCATCGCACCGCTGACCGACGCCCTCGCCCACGCACGCCACCCGGCGGCGATGCTGCGCTACGACCCGGAGATCGAGACCGTCATCGGTCAGGTCACCGCCATGATCGCTGCACGCGCCCCTCACCCGCGACTGACCGCCCGCGGCCTGGCCATCCTGCTGCTCGGACATGATGCAGAGGTGCAGGCCTGGCTCGCCACCCGTTCTGAGGGGCCTGCGCTGCTGGCAGAGGTCGGCGCCCTTGCGCCGGCCACCGGCCGTGACTCCCTTCCGGCTAGGCTCGCGCGTGAGCGTGGACGTGCAGCCGAAGCCCTGTCGCGCACCGTGTCGCAGCAAGCCGCAGGCAAGGACCGCAGCCTGTCGCTGCTGGTCGGACAAGTGGCGGTGCACCGGATCTGGGGCTGGCCGATGCTGCTGGCCGTGCTCTATGTGGTGTACCTGTTTGTCGGTGACTTTGGTGCCAGCACCCTGGTCGGCCTGCTCGAAGAGGACTTCTTCGGCGAGATCCTCAACCCTGCGGTGACCACCCTGGTGCAGACCCACATCACCGTTGCGTGGATCGCCGACCTGCTGGTGGGCGAGTACGGCTTGTGGACCATGGGCATGACCTACGCGCTCGCGCTGATCCTGCCCATCGTGACCACCTTCTTTCTTGCCTTCGGCCTGCTCGAGGATTCCGGCTACTTCACCCGCCTGTCGGTCATCGCCAACCGCATGTTCGCCGCCATCGGCCTCAATGGCCGCGCAGTGCTGCCGATGGTGCTGGGCCTGGGCTGCGTCACCATGGCCACACTGACCACCCGCATCCTGCACACGCCACGCGAGCGCCTGATCACCATCTTCCTGATGGCGCTGGCGATTCCGTGCTCGGCACAGCTAGGCGTGGTGCTCGGCCTGCTCGGTGGCATCTCGTTCGGCGCCACCGTGATCTGGGCCGGTGCCATGGTCCTGGTGCTGCTCAGTGCTGGCTGGCTGGCTGGCAAGCTGGTGAAGGGGCGACGCGTACCGCTCGTGACCGAACTCCCGCCCATGCGCATGCCGGTACTCGGCAATGTGCTGAAGAAGACCGGTGGCCGGCTCAAGTGGTACCTGATCGAGGTCATCCCGCTCTTTCTGCTCGGCACCCTGATCATGTTCGTGCTCGACCGCACCGGCGCCCTGCCGTGGATCATCGAGGCCGGCAAACCGCTGGTCACCGGCTGGCTCGGACTGCCGCCGGAAGCCAGCGCGGCCTTCGTCATGGGCTTTCTGCGCCGCGACTTCGGCGCCACCGGCCTCTTCGCCCTGAGCCACCAGCTGGACATGATTCAGGCCGTCGTCGGCATGGTGACCATCACCCTGTTCGTGCCCTGCATCGCCAGCGTGATGATGATCGTCAAGGAACAGGGCGTCCGCACCACCGCACTGATGCTGGCGATGATCATGCCGACCGCCTTCTTTGTCGGCGGCGTACTCAACCACGTCCTGCGCCTCTTCTTCTGAACGAGATCGACATGAGCCCATCCCCCTCCGAGCGCATCCGCCTGACCGGCACCCCGATCGGCCGCAAGGTCCGCGTTGCGGACTTCGGCACTGAAATCGATCCGCTGCAGGTCGAACAGCTTCACGCCTACGGCATGTCGCCGCCACACATCATTCGCGTAACGCAGCAGCAGCCGATGACCGTCGTGTTGTGCGACCACATGGAGCTCGCGCTCGAGCACGCTGTCGCACGCCACGTCTGGGTCGAAGAGGCCTGAACCTCCTCCGCCCCGGCTACCAGCCGAAGCCCTTGCGCATCAGGATCAGCAGCCCCATGCCAAAGATGAAAGGCAGCCAGGGGTTTCGCGAGCGCAAGGCAAAGAAGAGCACGACCAGGGCTGCTGCAAACTTCGGATTGAAGGGCTGCAGCACGCCTTCGTCGAGGAGAATGTCCGGTGCCACCAGGGCGGACAGCGCTGCCGCCGGCGCGTAGCGCAATGCACGATGCAAGGCCCTGGGCAGGCGGGCCTTCTCCCCCAGCATGATGAAGCTGCCACGGGTCAGGATGGTGGTGCTGCCGATAGCGATGAAGGTCAGCCACAGCCAGATGCCTTCGCTCATGCGCCCGCCCTCCGCTGCTGCCAGTGCTCGGCAACGAAGCCCGATGCGATGCCGATCGCGATGCCGGCAAACAGCCCCAGTCGCAGCGGAAGCTCGCGCAGCAGCACGGCCGAAACGCCGCCAGCCAGCGCAGCCACCAGCATCGGCCGGGAACGGGCCATCGGGATCATCATCAGCATCAGCGCGATGGTCACCATGAACTCAAGCGACCAGTCGGTCGGGATCACTTCGGCACCAAGCGTGCCCAGCAGCACAAAGGTCTGCCACAGGCACCAGGCCCATGCCGACGGCGCAATGAAATAGCCCCAGCGCCACTCGGGATCCTCGCTCGCAAGCATCTTCTCCGAACCGACGGCGAATACACCATCCACCAGCAGATAGCTCGCACGCGCACGCCGCGACCAGGCATGACCATGAAACGCTGGCGCGAGCGCGGCGCTGAAGATCACGAAGCGCAGGTTGAGCACCATCGCGGTCAGAAAGATCAGCCACAGCGGCGCACCCGTGGCGATCAGGGGAAGGGTGCCGAGCTGCGCGGTACCGGCATACACAAGCATGTTCATGCCCATTGCCTCAAGCGGCGAGAGGCCGATCGAGCGCATCGCGATGCCCGTCACGACGGCCCACGGCACGAGACCGAGCGACATCGGCAGAAAATCGCGCCAGCCTTCACGGGCACCAAGGCGGAAAGCGGTGTTCATGTCCACATCCGGAGGAAAGAGCGCACTAGGTTAGCAGTGCCCGCCACAGCAGCCATAGACGCTTGTGCACGAATCGACCATCACACTTGCGTAATCGCGTCCGCATGACCGCGGGTTTGCCCTGCTTCTGTGTGCGATACTTTACTGAGATGATCTCGACCCTCTCCCAAGACTTCCGAACATGGCAGGCCAACCCGTTTCCGACACCGACCGCACCCGCCTCGACAAGTGGCTGTGGGCCGCCCGCTTCTTCAAGCACCGAAGTGCCGCAACCGAAGCGGTGGAAGGCGGCAAGGTAAAACTGAACGGAGCGTCGGCAAAACCGGCCCGGGCGGTGAAACCGGGCGACCGGATCGACATCACCCAGGCCGAAACCACCGTATCGGTACTTGTGCGCGGCATCGCCGAAAAGCGCGGCCCTGCCGAGCAGGCTCGTCTGTTGTACGAAGAGAGCGCGGAGAGCATTGAGCGTCGCGAAACCGAGGGCGAGGCTCGCCGCCTCGCAGCGACACCCGGCGCAGGCCTGCATGGTCGCCCAACCAAACGCGATCGCAGGCAGATCGAGCGCTTTCAGCGCGAGTGAGCACACGGCCCGCACAAGGAGCAGTAAGGAGCAAGGCAGCAGCATGGACTCCCCGTCGCCAACCGCGCGTTCGTATGTATCGGCATTGACTCTGCCGGCACGGCGGCGTTCCGCCCTGATCACGGCGGCCGTCGTCGCGGCGGTCATCGTCTTGCAGTGGCTGGTCCTGCTGCAGTATCAGGCGCTGGAAGCCTCGCGTTCCGAACGCGCTTTCGCGCGCACGGTCGATCAGGCCACGGTCTCGCTGATACAGCAGACCGTGCTCTACCAGAACGCCGTACTCGGCCTGCGCGCGCATTATCTCGGCAGCGACGAGGTCACCGTTGCCAAGTTTGCGCGTTATGCACGCGCGCTCGAGATTGAACAGGCCTTGCCCGGACTGCGCGCATTTGCCTTCAACCGGGAGGTCAGCGAGGATGACCGGGAAGCGTATGTGAAATGGGTCCGCAAGACACTTTCGGAGTATGACCCTGCCTACGCTGGTTTTGACATCTACCCGGTCGAACCCGGTCATACCCACCACGTCGTCGAGACCATTCACCCGCCGCTGGGCAACCAGCGCTCCCTCGGCTACGACCTCATGAGCAGCGAGGTCCGTCGCCTCGCGATCGCGCGCGCGCGCAGTCACGGCTTCGCTGCCACGCCACCGATCCGTCTGCAGCAGGCACCCAACGCCATTGCGGTGCTGATACTGGCTCCGGTCAGCACGCCGGGCTGGAACGGTCATTTATCCAACCAGCAGACCGTCGCTGCATCCTTTCTCGTCAACGATCTCATCCACACCGCCATTGCACCGGCGCTGCGCCGCCGCTTCCACCTGCAGATCGTCGACCTGGGCTCAGAAGAGGGCCTGGACACCTTTCCCACGGTTCTTTTCGAAGACGACGCGATCAATAACGAAACCCTGCCCTACCGGCAAATGCTGCACCGGACACACATCTACGGCGGTCGTCGCTGGGATATCCGTTTCACCCCCCGCAACGCCGAACTCCACCTGATCCCGATGCCGGTCATCGTGCTCCTCATGATCGGTGGCGCGCTGATGGCCGGCACGATCACCCATCTTACCCAGCAGCGCATCCGCCGCGCTGCGCGCAACCAGGCCCTCGCCGAGCAGGCGCTGGACTGCGTGCTCGAGATCGATGCCGACGGCGTCGTGCGCAGTGCCGATGCGTCGACCGCCCGCATCACCGGTATGCCGCCGGTACAGTGGGAAGGCAGACCGCTGTGGAGCAGTGTTGTCGAAGAGGACGCAGATGCGGTGCGGACAGGCTTTGGCAAAGTGGTCGCGGACGGCCCCCCGATTGCGCTTGAGTGCCGCCTCGCGCGCCCGGATGCCGATCCGCGCTGGATCGAGATCCGCCTCGGCAACCAACTCTCAAAACGCACAATTGGAGCCGTGCTGGCGCAGGTATCGGATATCGATGCGCGCAAGCAGGCCGAAGCCGAAATCGAGCGCCTGGCGTTCTTCGACTCGCTGACCAAGTTGCCTAACCGGCGCCTGCTCGAGCAGCGCGCTGAAATGACCTTCAGCGCCGCGCGCCGCCACCGCGGACGTGCGGCGCTGCTCGTCATCGACCTCGACGGCTTCAAGCAGATCAACGACAACGCGGGACACGCCACCGGCGACACCGTTCTCGCTACCGTGGCGACCCGCCTGCAACTGGCCCTGCGTGACAGCGACACCGTGGCAAGGCTCGGCGGAGACGAGTTCGTGATCCTGCTCGGTCAGCCGGCCAACGAGGTGGACGTCCGTGCTGCGGCGGGCCGACTCACGCGCGATCTCGCCCTGCCGCTGAACGTCGACGGCCGCAACTGGTTCGTCCGCGCCAGCATCGGCATGGCGATGTTCCCCGACCACGGCACGAGCTTTGCCGAACTGCTGAGCCGGGCAGACGCTGCAATGTATCGCAGCAAACGCAGCGGAAGCGGGCTGAACACCATGGCGGGCCCCCTCCCCTGAGAACGGGGCTCAGGCACTCAGACCAGCGCCAGGGCGAGCGCAACCGGCAGAAACAGCATCGCGAAGAGATTGCCGATCAACACCATGGACGCCACTTTCTCCGGCTCCTGATGGTAGCGCTCGGCGAAGATGTAATTCAGGACCGCCGGCGGCAGGGCGCCAAAGACCAGCAGCAGGGCCTGTTCGCGAGGTGGCAGGTCGATGAGCAGCATCACCCCCCACGCCAGCAGCATGCCGGTCACCGGCCGCACCACCGCGGCAAACACGCCAAGACCGACCGAAGTGATGCGGGAATCGTTGAGCCGCACGCCAAGCGCAAACAGCATCAGCGGAATCGCGATATCGCCCAGCATCTTGATCGCCAGCATCAGCGGCGACCACACCTCAATTCCGGAAACGGCAACCACCAGACCGGCCATGGTCGCCAGCACTGACGGCACCCGCCAGACCGTTGCAATCCGGATGTTGTGGTCCAGAAGCCAGGCCCCGAACGAGAAATGCAGCAGGTTCGACACCATGAACATCACCACCGCAGGCGCCAGCGCCTCGTCGCCAAAGGCCAGCACGGCAAGCGGCAGCCCCAGGTTGCCACAATTGTTGAACATCTGCGGCGGCACAAAGGTCCTGGGATCGACCTTTGCAATGCGGGCCGTCACCCAGCCCAGTACGCCCGCGCCCAGCACCATGATCAGCGTGGCCCCGAGCAGCGGCATGTACTCGGAGATGTGAAACTCCTTGTTTGCCAGCGCGGCAAACACCAGCGCCGGCACGAACACGTCCATGTTGAGCTTGTTGGCGTGGGACATGTCGGGCTTCAGCCGCTTGCCGACGAAATACCCCAGCGCGGTAATCGCAAACAGGGGGAACAGGATCGAGACGATGCGTATGAGCATGATGGCTACCGAAAATGCAGCGCGACATGCACGCCGTGTACAAACGCAGAGCCGGTTACACCCGGTCCTGAAAGATCGTCATTCTGCGTCAGAACGCCGCGCCCGACACGGATGAATGCCGACGCCATCGTTCCGCATGGCTGGCACCGGCATTCGCGGAGCGCACTCAAAGGACGTAACGCGCGAGATCTTCCCGCTCGGCCAGAACCTCAAGCCGGGTATCGACGTAAGGCGCATCGACCACCAGCGCCGTGAGCCCGATCTTGCCGGCGTCGAAGGAAACCTCTTCGAGCAGCTTTTCCATCACGGTATAGAGCCGTCGGGCACCGATGTTCTCGGTTTTTTCGTTCACCTGATAGGCAATTTCGGCCAGGCGACGAATGCCGTCAGGCCTGAATTCGAGCGTCACGCCGTCGGTCGCGAGCAGCGCTTCGTACTGTCGGGTGAGGCAGGCATCGGTGCTGGTCAGAATGCACTCGAAATCCTCAACCGACAGCGCATCCAGCTCGACCCGGATCGGGAAGCGCCCCTGCAGCTCAGGGATCAGGTCGCTCGGCCGCGACAGATGGAAGGCACCGCTGGCGATGAAGAGCACATGATCGGTCTTGACCATGCCGTACTTGGTCGAAATCGTCGTCCCTTCGACCAGGGGCAGCAAGTCGCGCTGCACACCCTGGCGCGAGACGTCCGCTCCCTGCGAGTCGGAGCGCGCGGCGATCTTGTCGATCTCATCGAGAAAGACGATGCCGTTCTGCTCGACCGCCTTCACTGCAGCGGTCTTCACCTCCTCGTCATTGACCAGACGGGCGGCCTCTTCCTCGACCAGAAGCTTGAGCGCGTCGACGATCTTGAGCTTGCGCTGCTTGCGCTTGCCGTTGCCCATGCTCTGGAACATGCCCTGAATCTGCTGGGTCAGCTCCTCCATGCCCGGCGGGGCGAAGATCTCGGCATGCATAGGCGACGCCGCCAGCTCGATCTCGATTTCCTTGTCATCGAGCTCGCCTTCGCGCAGCTTCTTGCGGAATTTCTGCCGCGTGGTCGAATCCTGCGTTTCGGGCTCGGCATTGAAACCGGCACCGCGTGCGGGCGGCAACAGGGCATCGAGCACCCGGTCCTCGGCGGCGTCGAGCGCACGGTCACGCACCACCCGCATCGCTTCCTCGCGTCCATCCTTGATCGCGATCTCGACCAGATCACGGATGATCGTCTCCACATCACGCCCGACATAACCCACTTCGGTGAACTTGGTGGCCTCGATCTTGATGAAGGGGGCGTTGGCCAGCCGCGCCAGGCGACGGGCGATTTCGGTCTTGCCGACGCCGGTCGGGCCGATCATGAGAATGTTCTTCGGCGTGATCTCGCTGCGCAGGGGCTCGGCCACCTGGGCGCGCCGCCAGCGGTTGCGCAGTGCAATCGCCACCGACTTCTTGGCTCGATTCTGGCCGACGATGTGCTTGTCGAGTTCGGACACGATCTCGGGTGGGGTCATCTGGGTCATGAGGGCACTCGAAAAGAGGTCAGTCCAGCACTTCGATGGTGTGGCACTGGTTGGTATAGATGCACAGGTCTCCAGCGATGGCGAGTGACTTCGCCACCACTTCCTGCGGCGTGAGTTCGGTATTCTCGATCAGGCCGCGCGCGGCGGCCTGGGCATAGGCACCGCCGCTGCCGATGGCGACGATCCCCTGCTCGGGCTCGAGCACGTCACCATTGCCGGTAATCACCAGCGAATGGTCGCGATCGGCCACCGCGAGCATGGCTTCGAGGCGGCGCAGCATGCGATCGGTACGCCAGTCCTTGGCGAGTTCGACGGCACTGCGCAGCAGGTTGCCCTGGTGCTTTTCCAGCTTGGCCTCGAAGCGCTCGAACAGCGTAAAGGCGTCTGCCGTCCCCCCCGCGAAACCCGCCAGAATACGGCCCTGGTACAGGGTGCGCACCTTGCGTGCCGAGGCCTTGATGACGATATTGCCGAGCGTGACCTGACCGTCGCCGCCGAGCGCGACGCGGTTTCCGCGACGCACCGAGAGAATGGTTGTGCCGTGATACTGTTCCATCATGAATCCTTGCCGGAATTGGTGTGGGGCTTGCAGCCTGGCTGGCGAACGCTTGCCGCCAATGGCGTTGCTCAGGGGCGCAGCGTCACCTGGGCAACCTGATCGACGCTCATGACACGCAGCAGCGCACCGACCATGGCGTTCACATTCTGCATGACCACGAGTTTACCCTGAGACTGCAAGGTGGCAAGAATGTTGAACAGGGTACCGGCACCGACGAAATCGATGCGCTTGAGGCGACTGCAGTCCACCGTCACCACCTGCTTCCCGGACGCATGCGCGGCGAGCTTGCGGATGGGCTCGTTGGAGGCGCCGGTCAATTCGCCTTCGAAACGGAAAGCGTCCCCGCCACGCTCGGCGGTGTCGAGCACCGCCGTATCTTCCGCCGCCTTCTGCTGGGACTTGAACTCCCAGGACGGCGGCGACTCCTCGAAGGTGACGGCATAATCGACCGCGAGATCCTCGAAACGCTCGTGCTCACCCGTGTATTGCAGCAACTCGAGCATCAGCAACCAGATTTCTCGATTGTCGCAGCGCCCGGGCGCCACCTGCCCCTGCAACATATTGACCAGCTGCGCCGCATTGAGCACCGACACCCGCACCCGGTCGCTTGCCAGTTGCGCAAGGGTCTTGCTCAGCAGACCGCAGCCGGTATCGTCGACAGCGCGCAAACGCCCGAGATCGATCCTGATCGCCCCGCTCTTGCGGCCAATCACGCAGATCTGCTGGAACTGCGGCGCGGCCTGGCCCGAGAGATTGCCGGAGAGATTGATCAGCGGCGCGACATCCCCCCGCCGTGCCCCCGGCTGACAGGAGAGATCCACCCATGGCGGTGGAGAACGCTCGAAGCGGGTGGCGTAATCGAGTACGCGTGACTCGAAGCGCTCACGCTGCCCGGTGAGCCGGTACAGATCGAGCAGCATCATCCACAGGCCTTCGCCGGCCGAATTGGTGGAATCCTCGATCACGAAGTCGAGCACACGCTCGGCTTCAGCCACATTGCCATTTGCGTAGAGTACCGCCGCCTCTTCATAGATGGCGCCGATGCCCGCACCGACCTCCTGCACCTCCACCATGCCGGCGCATTGCGCCAGGGCACGATTGACGTCACCGCCCGAAAAATCGAGCGTAGACAGCTCGGTACGCGGAGACTGTGAGCGCCGCGCGTCCGGAGTAGCCGGCGTATGCTGCTGCTCGCCGGGTGCGGAATTGGGTTTCTTGCCGAAAAAGGGAAGCGCCACGCCTGAATCAACCAGAATGATTGCGGGGATGCCAGTACTGACCGGCCTGAAAGCATATCACTTCAGCACAGGTGCTTGCGCAGCAGAATCTCACACCCGCCGCAGGCCCGCCCCGCCCCGCGCAGGAAACGAATGCTTACCTTTTGCAAACACCTTGCCACCAATGAACCACAAACCAGTCAGGCTGCTCGGCTAGAATGCTGCAATGCAAACGAATCATACGCCCGGAGACCCGGCGTTCCCGCCCGGTTTCGTCCTGCCTGTTCGTGTCTATTACGAAGACACCGACGCGGCAGGCGTCGTTTACTACGCCAATTACCTGCGTTTCTGCGAGCGCGCGCGCACCGAGTGGCTGCGTGCGATCGGCTTTGAACAGCAGCGCATGCTCGCTGAAGACGGTCTCGCCTTCGTCGTACGTTCGGTCAGGGCCGATTACCGCTCGCCCGCCCGCCTCGACGACGCGCTTGCCGTTGTCAGCACGATAGATCAGCTTCGCCGCGCCAGCATCATCTTCGGTCAGAAAGTGATGCGTGGCGACACCCTCCTGTTCGACGCAAGCATCCAGATTGCCTGTGTCGACTGGAACCGCAACAAGCCGGCGCCGATTCCGGATGCCGTCCGCACCCAACTCGAAAAACACCAAACAGCATGACTGTCTCCCACGACCTTTCCATTCTCAGCCTGATCAGTCAGGCCAGCGTACTCGTGCAACTGGTGATGGCGCTGCTCGCCACCGTATCGCTGGTGTCCTGGTACTGGATTTTCCGCAAGTGGTTCCAGATCCGGGCTGCCCGCGCGAAAACGGCCGAGTTCGAGCGCGACTTCTGGAGCGGCGGGGACCTCAACGGCCTGTTTCAGTCGGCTTCGGCCGGTCGCCACCACAGCGGCGGCATGGAACGCATCTTTGAATCCGGCTACCGTGAATTCACCAAGCTGCGCGCCAAGAGCCACGACCAGACGGCCACCATCGACGGTGCACGCCGCGCGATGCGGGCCACCTACCAGCGCGAAGTCGACGACCTCGAAGCCCACTTGGCGTTTCTGGCGTCGGTCGGCTCGGTGTCACCCTACATCGGCCTGCTGGGCACCGTCTGGGGCATCATGAACGCCTTTCGCGGCCTCGCCAACGTCGGCGCAGCAACGCTCACACAGGTTGCCCCCGGCATTGCCGAAGCGCTTGTCGCCACGGCAATCGGCCTGTTTGCGGCCATCCCCGCAGTCGTGGCCTACAACCGTTTCGTCCATGACATCGACCGCGTCAGCATCCGCTTCGAGAGCTTCATGGAAGAGTTCTCGAACATTCTTCAGCGGCACCTGCGCTAAGCGGTCGGGAGGCAAGACATGCGCCAACGCCGCCTCATGAACCAGATCAACGTCGTGCCCTACATCGACGTGATGCTGGTGCTGCTCGTCATCTTCATGGTGACTGCGCCGATGGTACAGCCGGGCAATATCGACGTACCCTCGTCCGGCCCCCTCGCCGCGCCCCCGGCAGAAGCGATGGTGATCGAGGTCAGCAAGGACGGTTCGCTCGCTTTGCGGGCAAGCAGCAGCGCAAGCTCGAAGAAGCTGTCCAGCCTCGAGTTCCAGCGTGAGCTGAAGCAGGCCATCGCCAGCAATCCGGAACAGCCCTTCCTGGTCGCAGCAAGCAGCGAGCTCCAGTACCAGAAGGTGATCGACATTCTCGAAACCGCTCGCGAGCTGGGCGTGAAGAAGATCAGCCTGCAGACGCAATCAGGCAACCGGGGACAATGAACGAAGAACGTCACCGCCCGCAGGAGCAACCCGGGAAATTCGCATCGCTCACGCTGACCGTCCTGGTCCACGTGGGCCTGGCGCTGTTCCTGTTCTTCGGCGTCAACTGGCAGAGCAAGCCGCCGGCCTCGCTCGAGGTCGAGCTCGTCTCGGCCCCGCCCAGCCGTCCCGCGCCGCAGACCGAGCCCGCGCCGGAGCCCAAACCCGAGCCCCCGAAACCCGAACCCAAGCCCGAGCCGAAACCGGAGCCAAAGCCGGTACCCAAGCCAGTGCCGCCGCCCGAGCCCCCCAAGCCTGTGGTCAAGCCCGAGATTGCGACCAAGGCGCCGGAAAAGAAGCCGGAGCCCCCGAAGCCCGAACCCAAGCCCGAGCCGAGAAAGCCGGAGCCGCCCAAACCCGAGCCCAAGAAACCGGAACCGCCGAAGCTGGAGCCAAAACCCGAACCCAAGAAGCCCGAGCCCAAGCCGGAGCCGAAAAAGCCCGAGCCCAAGGTTGAGCCGAAGAAACCCGAGCCTCCAAAGCCGGTCGTTCCGCCGAAGGACGACTACATGGCCAAGCTGCTGGAGCAGGAAAGTGATCGCACAAAGGTCGAAGGCATGATGCGCGGTGAGGCTGCGCGCGCCGCCTCGGCGCGCACCAAGGGCGAGATCGACGCCTACCAGAACGCGATCCGCACCAAGGTCCGCGGCAACCTCCTGAGCCCGCCCGGCCTCAGCGGCAACCCTGAGGCGGTATTCGAGGTCGACCAGCTGCCGAGCGGCGAGGTGCTGGTCATCCGGCTGAAACGTTCATCAGGCATTCCTGCGCTCGACGATGCGATCGAGCGCGCAATCCGGCGCTCCAGTCCCCTGCCTTTGCCGGCCCAACGGGAACTTTTTCAGCGTACGCTGGAACTGAAATTCCGTCCTCTGGATGAATAAGGTCACCCTATGGCTATAATCGACAACATTGTTGTGCACCACGTTATGACCAAAATCCTCGCCTCTTTCCGTCTGCTGCTCGCCGGAGCGCTTGCCTGCCTCGCACTCGGCGCGCATGCGCAGCTCTCCATCGAGATCACCGGTGCCGGCGCTTCGCGCTTCCCGGTCATCATCCCGGTGTTCGAAAACGAAAGCAGCCTGCCACGCGGCATCTCGGACGTCGTCCGCGCCGACCTCGAACGCAGCGGGCTCTTCAGCCTTGTCGACATCGGCCCCCTCCCACTGCCCGAGTCGCGCGTGCCCGACCTCGCCGCCATGCGCAGCCGCGGTGCCGACGCGGTGCTGAGTGCCTCCCTGCTGCCGCAATCCGACGGCCGCTACGAAGTGCGCTTCCGTCTGTTCGACACCCAGAAGCAGGTCGAACTGGGCGCGATGTCGCTGCGGATGGCGCCGGCACAGAACCGGCTTACCGGCCACCGCATCGCGGATTTCGTCTACGAGAAGCTCACCGGCCTGCCCGGCTACTTCGCCACCCGCATTGCCTACGTCGTGAAGAGCGGTGCGCGCTACGAGCTGCAGATCGCCGACGCCGACGGCATGAATGCGCAGGCTGCACTCGTGTCCCGCGAGCCCATCATCTCGCCGGCGTGGTCGCCCGACGGCCAGCGTCTGGCTTACGTTTCCTTCGAAGCCAAGAAGCCCATCATCTACATCCATACCCTGGCAACCGGCCAGCGTCAGGTGGTCGCCAACTTCAAGGGCTCCAACTCCGCACCGACATGGTCGCCCGATGGCGGTCAGCTCGCAGTCGTGCTGACCAAGGACGGACAGTCGCAGCTCTATGTGCTCAATGCCGACGGCTCGGGCGTGCGTCGTCTGGCCAGCTCGGCCGGCATCGATACCGAGCCGGCATGGTCGCCCGACGGACAGTGGATCTATTTCACCTCCGACCGCGGCGGCAGCCCCCAGATCTATCGCATTCCGACCAGCGGCGGCAACGCCCAGCGGGTGACCTTTGAAGGCAGCTACAACGTGACGCCGCGCCCCTCGGCCGACGGCAAGCTGCTCGCCTTCATCACCCGCAGCAACGGCAAATTTCAGGTGGCTGTGAATGACCTCGCCAGCCGCCAGACAACGATCCTCACCGATTCGGCGCGTGACGAATCTCCAAGCTTCGCGCCAAATGGCCGCATGATCCTTTACGCCACCGAAACCGGTGGGCGTGGAGTGCTTGCGGCCGTATCGTCCGATGGCCGGGTGAAGCAACGCCTTTCGGTGCAGGCCGCTGATGTGAGGGAGCCCGCATGGGGTCCCTTGCAAAGGTAACAACGCTGCTGTCCCTTGCATAATCAAATTGGAGATACATCCATGAAAAAACTGCTGTTGCCCGCTCTGCTGTCCGCCCTCCTTGCCGCCTGCTCCAGCACCGGCACCGATGCGACCGGCGCCAAGGTTGAAGATCGTACCGGCGCGGGCGCCGGTGTCGCCACCGTAACCGCACCGGGCATGTCCGGCTCCGGCATCGCTGCGCTGACCGATCCCAACAACATCCTGTCCAAGCGCAGCGTGTACTTCGACTACGACAGCTTCGTCATCAAGAGTGAAGGCAAGGCGCTGATCGAAGCGCACGCCCGCTTCCTGGTGCAGAACCCGCAGATGAAGGTGCTCCTGCAGGGCAACACCGACGAACGCGGCAGCCGTGAGTACAACCTCGCACTCGGCCAGAAGCGTGCCGACGCCGTGCGTCAGGCCCTGAGCCTGCTCGGCGCCAAGGAATCGCAGATCGAGTCCGTCAGCCTGGGCGAAGAGAAGCCGCGTTGCACCGACGCGTCGGAAGCCTGCTACGCGCAGAACCGCCGTGGCGACATCCTGTACTCGGGTGAGTTCTGATGATTCGCCTCCTGCCACTGGCGGCGCTTGTCGCACTGTCTATGGCCGGGCCCGCGCAAGCGGGCTTGTTCGACGACACTGACGCGCGCCGCCAGATCACCGAGATGCGGCAGGATCTGGAAGGCCGGATCGAAACGTCCAATCGTGGGCAGCTCGAACTGGCCAACCAGAACGAAAAGCTGCGCGCAGAAGTCGCCAAGCTGCGTGGCCAGCTCGAAGTCGTGCTCAATGAAGTCGAGTCGCTCAAGCAGCGTCAACGCGATTTCTACGTCGACCTCGATGCCCGCATGCGCGCGCTCGAAACCGCGGGCCAGACCGCACCGCAAGCAGGTGGAAACGCGGCAGAAGAAGCTGCCGAATACGAAGCTGCACTGAACCTTCTCAAGGAAGGCAAGGCGCGCGAAGCCATGACGGCTTTCGAGAGTTTCATCGTTCGCTACCCCGACAACGCCAGCGCCCCCAGTGCGCACTTCTGGGCGGGCAATGCAGCCTTGCAGAACAAGGACGCGGCAGCAGCCAGCCGGCACTTCAATACTGTGCTCGGCAAGTGGCCCAACGATATGGTGGCGCCTGACGCCATGCTCGGCCTTGCCAACAGCCAGCAAGCCATGGGCGATCCGAAAACGTCCCAGCGCACGCTGCAGACCCTGATTGAACGTTACCCGTCGTCTAACGCCGCGCAGGCTGCGAAGCAACGACTGGCAAAGCGCTAAGTCATGGCAGATCAGGAAAACGTCAGTCGCAGCACGACTTTGCGGCTGTCGGAAATATTTGCTTCACTGCAGGGCGAGTCGACCCGCGTCGGCCTGCCCACCGTATTTGTCCGCCTGACCGGTTGCCCCTTGCGCTGCACCTGGTGCGATACCGCCTATGCCTTCAAGGGTGGCGAATCCGTCAGTCTCGAATCCGTACTCGAAGACGTGGCCAGCCACGGCCTGCACTCGGTGTGCGTCACCGGTGGCGAACCGCTGGCACAGACTGCCTGCCTTCCGCTGCTCACCGCACTGTGCGATGCCGGGCATTCGGTATCGCTTGAGACCAGCGGCGCGCTCGACATCAGCGCCGTCGATCCTCGCGTTTCGCGCATCATGGACCTCAAGGCACCGGGTTCCGGCGAATCTGCGAGAAACCGTTTCGAAAACATCGCGCTGCTCAACGCGCGCGACGAGATCAAGATGGTGCTGGCTGACGAAGCCGATTACGACTGGGCCAAGGCCAGAATTGCCGAGTACGACCTCGCTGCCCGCTGCACCGTCCTGCTCTCGCCGGTTGCCGGCAAGCTCGACCCGGCCAGACTGGCCGAATGGATCGTACGCGACCGCCTGCCCGTGCGCTTCCAGCTGCAACTGCACAAGGTGCTGTGGCAGGACGCCCGCGGCCGCTGAACCACGCGCTTCGTGCGCACCACCTGATTTGCCCGGAGCTCTTCCATGACTTCAACGCCCCGCGCCATCGTCCTGCTGTCTGGCGGGCTGGATTCCGCCACCTGCCTGGCCATCGCCCGCGAGCAGGGCTTTGAAACCTACGCCCTGTCCGTCGCCTACGGCCAGCGCCATGTCGCCGAACTGACCGCATCGAAACGCGTCGCCGAGGCCCTTGGCGCCAGCGAGCACCGCCTCGCCCGTGTCGAGCTGGGCCAGTTCGGCGGTTCGGCCCTGACCGATCCGGGCATCGCCGTACCCGAAGACGTCGAGGCTGACGGCATCCCGGTCACCTACGTCCCTGCCCGCAATACCGTCATGCTGTCGATCGCAATGGCCTGGGCGGAAGTGCTCGGCGCGCGCGACGTCTTCGTCGGCGTCAATGCCGTGGATTACTCCGGCTACCCGGATTGCCGTCCCGCCTTCATCGAGGCCTTTCAGACCATGGCCAACCTCGCCACCAAGGCCGGCATCGAAGGCCACGGCCTGCGCATTCATGCGCCGCTGATGACTCTGTCCAAAGCCGACATCGTGCGCCGCGGAACCGCACTGGGCGTGGATTACGGACTGACCGTGTCGTGCTATCAGGCCGCAGACGATGGTCGTGCCTGCGGCCGATGCGACGCCTGCCGCCTGCGCCGCGCCGGTTTCGAAGCTGCAGGCATTCCCGACCCCACGCCATACCAGCACCGAAGCGCCTGATTTCAAATAGAATCGCAGCTCGTTCCTGATCCGGTATCTGCACCATGGATGAAGCACCCATTGCTGTATCCACCATCGCCTCGTTCGCTTTCGCCATTGGCATCGTGTTCGGGTTCATTGGTAACAAGACCAACTTCTGCACCCTCGGCGCCGTGTCCGACATCGTCAACATGGGCGACTGGAACCGCATGCGCATGTGGATGCTGTCGATCGCGGTTGCAGTGCTCGGCACCGCTGCGCTCGGGCTGGGCGGGCTGATCGACGTATCGAAGTCGATCTACACCGGCAGTCGTCTGATCTGGCTGTCGCACATCTTCGGGGGCGTCTGTTTCGGCATCGGCATGACCCTCGCGTCCGGATGCGGCAGCAAGACCCTGATCCGGATCGGCGCCGGCAACCTGAAGTCCCTTGTGGTGTTCTTCTTCGTTGCCATCGGCGCCTACATGACGCTGCGCGGGCTGTTTGGCGTCTGGCGGGTGAACTTCATCGACGTGGTGGCCATAGACCTGGGGCACGCCCAGGACCTCCCTTCCTTTCTCTCAAGCGCGGGCTTCGCGCCGGATGTCGCGATCCTGCTCGCTGCCGGCGTCATCGGAGGCGGCCTGCTGCTGGCCGCACTCGGCCGCCGCGAGGCATGGCGCAGTGACGTCCTGCTCGGCGGCCTTGTGATCGGCGGCCTGATCCTCGCCGGCTGGTACGTTTCCGCCCACGTCGGCTACATCGCCGAGCACCCTGAAACGCTTGAAGAGGCCTTCATCGGCACCAACAGCGGCCGTGCTGAATCGCTGTCCTTTGTTGCGCCGCTCGCCTACACGCTGGAGCTGCTGATGCTGTGGAGCGACAGCAGCCGGGTGGTGACTTTCGGTATCGCCTGCGCGCTCGGCGTCATCGCCGGCTCCATGCTGTACGCGCTGAGCACCCGCAGTTTCCGCCTTGAAGGCTTTCGCACGCCGGACGATCTCATCCGCCACCTCATCGGCGGCATCCTGATGGGCTTCGGCGGTGTCACGGCGATGGGATGCACCATCGGTCAGGGCATCACCGGCCTGTCCACCTTGGCCATCGGCTCTTTCCTCGCAACGGCGGCCATCATTGCCGGCGCCGCGGCGACGATGAAAGTGCAGTACTGGCTGATGATGCGCGAAGCCTGATCCGCTGCGCCCTGCCAACGCCCAATACGCAGCAGCAGGGCGCAAGCCGACGGACCGGTAGCGGCCCGCCCCTTGGCTTACCTCAAGCGAGATCGGACAGCGGGTGTTCGCCCTGAAAGCGGGGCAGCAGGAGCGCAGCAATTTCTTCGGCGTCGACGTCCGCGATTGAAGCGTGCTGCCAATGGGGATTCCGGTCCTTGTCCACCAGCAAGGCGCGCACACCTTCGGAGAAGTCAGGCTGCATCGTCGCCGCCAGGGAAACCTGATACTCGAGACGAAACACGTCGGCGAGCGACAGATGCAGGGCGCGCTCCCACAAGGCAAAGGACAGCACGGCCGAACTCGGTGCACCGTGGCTGAAGGTGGCTGCGGCAGCGGCGAGCCACGGCTCGGGGTCCGCTCCGAGCGCCTGAAGGCGTGCCTCGATCAGCGCCAGGCCGTCGTGTCCGATGACGGCATCGATGCGGTCGTAGTGACGGCGCAACATCGACTCCGGCGTCGCGCCCCGACGACCGGACTCTTCCAGCAGCTTGCTCAGCCTGCGGTGGTTCGCCTCCACATCGTCGCTCCAGCACGTCTGACCGAAGGCGGCCAGCACCCCGGACTTGTCGCCATGCTCGAGGATGAAGTCCGCGAGACCGGCAAAACGTGCGTCGGCCGCATTGATCTGGGCACCGGTCAGGGCGAGAAACAGCCCGGTCCGCCCGGGCATGCGTCGCAGGAACCAGCTTCCGCCCACATCCGGATAGAGCCCGATGCTGATTTCCGGCATCGCCATCCTGGTCTGCATGGTCGCGACCCGGTGCGAAGCGCCCGCCATCAGCCCGATCCCGCCTCCCATGACGATGCCGTGCCCCCAGCACAGCACCGGCTTCGGACACGTATGAATGCGATAGTCGAGGCGATACTCATGCTCGAAGAAGGCCGGAACGACGGCGGGCGTCTCGTGACTGCCGTTCGCGCGGGCCTCGCGGATCGCGTGATACAGCGCACGCACGTCACCGCCAGCACAGAAGGCCTTGTCACCGGCACCATCGAGCACGATGCCGACGATCTGCGGGTCGGCCACCCACGCATCGAACTGGGGCGCGAGGCGATCGATCATCTCGAGCGACAACGCGTTGAGGGTGCCTGGCGCATTCAGCGTGGCATGGCCGAAACGGCGGCCACAGGCAGTCGGAATCTCGCGCAGGATCACGCATTCGCTCATTTCACTACTCCGGAGTCAGGGTTGCGGCCACCCACCGGTCTTGGCCGGGTGTGGCGGAATCAGCCCGTGACTATGCCATCCGACAGCGTACGATCCAAGCGCAGCGCGCACCAGGCGGTCATCCGGGCGGAACCCGAGCGAACGCCGGATCCGGCACAGCCCCAGTGCTCAGCAGGCTTGATGGCGTTCGATGCAGCGCGCCAGGCCGCTGCGCGCAACCTTCTGAACCGCCAGCAGGAGCGCATGATCAACCCCGGCAAGGCTGAACCGCGACTGCAACTCACTGCGCAAGCGCATGAACAGATGCGCCGTTGCCTCCGCATCGGCCAGGGCGCGGTGATAGCGGCCGGTCGCGGGCAATTGCAGCGTGCGCACCAGGGTGCCGAGCTTGTGGTTCGGCGCATCCGGGAACAGGCGCCGCGACAGCAACAGCGAACACACGAAGTCGCCCCCGCGCCGCCGCCCCAGCTGCGCAAGCTCGGCATCCCAGAACTTGCGGTCGAAGGCCGCATTGTGCGCAACGAGTGAGTGCTCACCAACGAAATCAGCGACCTCACTCATTACCTGCTCCACCCGTGGCGCAGCGCGCACCATGGCATTGGTGATGCCCGTAAGGGCCTGAATATCGTAGGGAACGTGCACACCTGCGTTCATCAGGCTCTGGTAACGATCGACGATGAGCCCGTCGCGCACCAGAACTGCGGCAATCTCGGTCGGACGGGCCCCAAGTGCGGGAGACATGCCCGTGGTCTCGAAGTCGATGACGGCATAGGTGCTCAAGGTAATCTTCCTGCTTCGGTTCATCAGTGGGGTGCATCATGCAGTGCGGGAAGATACCCGCTTAGCGCTGGCGACAAAAGGCAAGCCGGTCCGCCTCCGTCACATTCACCGTCAGTGCCATCCATGCGGCGTCATGCTGCACCGCAGATCGACGCCTGTAGCGCAATTCGTTAGTGTATGCAGATATTCAAATATTAGGAGCGGACATGCGCCGACTCATCACGATCCTGATCGGGACCCTGTGCCTGCTCTCAGCGCATGTCGTGCACGCCATCGACATGCGTGCAGTCAAGGTCGGCCCCCACAGCTGGTATGTCATGGGCAAGGCCGGCATGGCCTCGGCAGTCAACGAAGGCTTCATGTCCAACGCGGGCTTTGTCATCACCC